>NZ_JANYUK010000009.1:0-264077 GCF_025106035.1 Citrobacter sp. XY323 | reverse complement strand
ACCTTTTTCCGCGGTTATGCCATTAAGGATAACTATTTTCCTGATGGCACCACCGTCCGCTGTGCGGTGAACTCTGCGGAGGCGATGAATTAAACGTTTAGTATTATTTATTAATTGTGAAGAGATAAATATACCTTAGAATATGTCTACACCATCCGTGGGACCTTGCAACTTAATTTCCTTAAAAACGATTGTTGGATTTAAATGAACATCAAGGTATCCCATTTACTATACAGGGGGCATGACCTTGTTGTTATTTGTAATTATGTCGATGCTAACTGGTCAAATATCTTCGGTTCCGGCGGTTTAAAAGGGGTCTTTCAAATTAAACTTGTATTTGATGATGTTGGTAAACAGGTTAGTTATCAGGAAAAATCAACCAGTTCTGAATGGGGGATTGGATCAAACTTATTTTTTTAAAGGTGAGTTTAAGTTATGGAATAGAAAAGTTTAAGCTAGGTGCCCGGGACTAAAATATAATGGCGAGTTAGGAAAGTTTATAGTTACGGTTTTGTATCATCCAGTGTCACAGTCACTCTTGTTAATCTCATAAAAGAATCCGGTTGGCGTGTAAAATCAACTTTTTATGCTGGGAAGAAGAGGTCAGCGAAATTGAAGGTTTTTGCCAGCCTGGCATTTGTCGCTATTTTAACAATATCTATTCTTTCCTTCATTTTTTATGACGACTGGTGTTAAGGGAACGGCAAGAGTTGAAATAGATTTGTTACCGAACAATTCCTATATCTTAGCGTATGTACAAACGGCTAGTGATATGCGCGAGAAGATTACAAACGAAAATTTTCAGTTGGCAATGAAAGTTTATAATTTTGAAAAAATAGAGGGTTACAGTTTTAATAATATTTTGTCGAAGGTAACAGAGGTGTACTTTCAGGCAGTGTTACATTTAATAATGGTAACATATTAGATATTATTATTGTAATGATCCAGGAAGAAATTATGTGGAAGATGTTATCAGTTGATATCGGATAGTTTTGTTCAATATAAAGAGAGGGAAATATGCTTGGAGTTATTCGTCTATCAGATAAAACGACTCATGGTGGTATTGTTCTTGAAGGGAGTTCCGGCGTTATCTTTATGGGGTTGCCGGTTTCTTGTATGCTGGATAAAGTTTTCTGCCCAATACATGGTAAAACAATTATAATTGAAGGGGATGTTGGATCCAGAATTAATGGTAGGCCTATTGCTCTCCATGGGCATCGTTGTGGATGCGGCTGTACATTAATTTCCTCATTACCCATTGCTGGAAGGCTGTAACATATGCCCATCGATCTTAAAAAGATCCCAGAGAAAGCCGAATTACCAGTCCCTCCAGATAAACGTCGTTGGTTTATTACTATAGTTCTCTGTATTGTTTCTGGGGCAATACTAGTATTATCATTTTGGCGTGGAAATGAATCTACACATACAGTTTGGTTTTGGTTTTGCTCGCTTTTTATTCCTTTTTTAGTTGGTTTTATGGGTTATATTTTTCAATTGCGACGTTATGAAAATGAACGCGATCGTATCATTTGGTGGAATCACTTACATCAGCAGCAATACGACGAGCAGGTTGCTTTAGGAAGATTAGCTATGGGGATGTTGGCAACAGCATATATTACTCCAGTCGCCCGAAATAAACTGGCCACAGCGCTTTTACAAGAGAAGAGTGAACTTCAACCGTATTTCTTTCCTCAATATCGGAGGGTGTTAACTACTGCACTAATCTCCCCTCAACTTACCGATGTGAGTGAGGTCGGTTACCTGCTACGTATGGAAAAATTACTGACAGATATTATTCGACAGTTACAACCTGAATTAGAGAAATTCCTTGGGAATTTCCATATCCGTATTCTACATGATGGTACGCTGAAGAATGAAACGATTAATACCGTTTGGCATCGGGTCTGTTCATTATCTTTTGATGACCAAAATCTGACTATCTGTACAGAAAGTGACGGAATAATGTGGATTGATAATTATCTGGATTGTCAGGAGGAGATATTAATTCTCTCTATTGAGATTAATTTGTTCCTTGAACCACGTGACCAACAGGCCGAATCTGTGTCTGCTATATTGTTGGCTTCACCAGCCTGGTTAACTCAACATCATGTAACACCGCAGTCATGGATACATCGTCCAGTAGTTATGGACGGTCCTGTGGAGTCAGTAACAACCGTGACGTTATGGGGAAATATAACGACAGAGGTGCCGTGGTTTTTTTGGCGTAGCCAGATACAGAGTGAAACACTGACACTGGCACTCCAGTCAATGGAACAATGTGGTTATATGTTATCGAAAAAAGGAGATTTCGTGTTGGATGACACATTTGGCAGGCTTAACTCGGTAGTAGGAAATGTCATTTTAATATGTGCTAATGAGCATGCTGTTAAATCAAATGTGGCACAATGGCTATTAATTAATAATAAAACCACTCATATGCTTATTGTTCATCCGGTATAACCTTGGTGAAGGAGGTTGATGTGAAAAATAAGAAACGTATGAGCACGTGGTTTATTATTTTGCTTATATTAATTACAGGAGGTTTTTTCATCTGGGTAGAGAATCCATTGATTCATATTCCGACCATGGAGGAAAAACAAAATGCGTCACTGATAGTTGCTGGAGTATGTATCATAATATTGCTTTTTGATGATGCAATTGTTCGTTTATGGCAAATGATTATATCAAAAAATTATTTTCATCGCTTAAACATGTTATCTGGTTTAGTCATTGCTGGGAATAAATCAAAGAAAGATATTAAAGATAGCCGCGCTGAAATTTTAAATCATGTACTCACATATCTTCTTCATAACTACGGTCGCCGCTGGCGCGCCAAAACGTGTATCCTGCTGGTGATGGGGGATGCCCCTCAGGTTGATCAACTGGTACCTGAACTCACCTCCCAGCGCTGGGTTGAAGGGGATGGCGTGGTGTTAATCTGGGGAGGCAAGCTCACTGCAACGCCAGATGTCTCGCTGTTTGATACGATACGCAAACTGCATCGGCGCCCGCTGGATGGGGTTGTATGGGTAACCCATACTTTTCAGCAACATGATGCCTTGCTTCAATCAGCCCCTGTTGTGCCCTTAACTTCACAGCAAATAGATGAGGCCGCCCGCCATCTTCTGGCTGTTTTTACCACGCTTCGCTGGCGAGTGCCGTTATACCTCTGGTCGCTGCATGGCGCTCAATTTGTACCGGATAACGTAACCTTACACTCTGCGACGTGTATGTTCCCTTCAAAATGCACCACGGCTTTATGTCGTTCGCAGTTGACCTCGTTGGCAATGCACATGGCGGAGCAGGGCACGCAGCAGGTTACGCGAAATATCCGCGATAACTTTTTACTGAAAATGGCTAATTTGCTGATGCCTAATGCAGAAGCCATCAGCGACTCGTTGACCACTTTTTTCAGCCCGCATCGGCCCCTGCCGCTGGCGGCGGTAATCTTGAGCCAGTATGCGGAAAGTACCCCATCGCGCGTTGCGCATGCCTGGACGCGTGATGAGCGTTGGCGCGCGTTGCTTGATTCACTCCCTGCGTTACCTGCGGAGCTAAAGGCACAACGCACAGGCCGTTCAGGGATTCGAGTGCTGGCAGTCGGTACAGCCGGTTTGATGCTGCTATGGGGCGCGGGAATGGCGGTTTCTTTCCTGGCTAATCGCAATATGATCACCGAAAGCCTGGACCAGGCGAGACTGGCCGGCGGTCCGGATAAACCGCTCGCCGAGCGTCTTACGGCGCTATCCGCTCTTCAGCAAACGCCGGGCATGCTTCGCTGGCGTCAGCAGAATGGCGTGCCGTGGTATTACCGCTTTGGCTTGAGCCAAAATGATGCTCTGCTGGATGCCCTATGGCCGCGTTATACGCGTATTGCTATTCCACTACTGCGTGATGAAGCCGCACAACATCTCACTCAGGAATTGACGGCGTTAACGAGACTGGCACCGGATAGCCCGCAGTTTGCAGCTCGGGCAAAGATCGCCTACAACCAGTTGAAAATGTATCTGATGCTCTCCCGGCCCGAACAGATGGAGGCGTCATTTTTTAGTCAGGCGCTGATGCAAGACTGGCCAGAGCGCGCAGGCATTTCGCGCGCATCATGGCAAGGCGTTGGGCCGGGGCTCTGGCAATTCTGGGGTGAAAACCTTCAGGCGCATCCTGAATGGAAAATAGCGGCCGATAAAAATCTTATTAGCCAGGTGCGAACGCTGTTAATTCGTCAGATGGGGATCCGCAATGGCGAAGCCGCCCTGTATCAGAAAATCATTGAACAGGTGACTCCGCATTACACCGATCTTCGTCTGGAGGACATGACCGGCGATACTCGGGCAGACCAGGTATTTTATACCCGGAGTTCGGTTGCTGGCGTGTATACCCGCCAAGCCTGGGAAGAGGAGGTTTTGCCCGCCATAGAAAAAATCGTAAGCAACCGCCGGGAAGAGATGGATCAGGTGCTGGGGGATGAAACGCACTCTGCAAGCGACCCTCTCTCTCCACAGGCGTTAAAGGCGCGTCTTAGCGAGCGTTTCTTCATAGATTTTGCCGACAACTGGCTGGATTTTCTCAACAGTATTCGCTGGAAGCGCACCCAAACGCTGAGTGATGCCATCGATCAACTCACATTGATTGCAGATATCCGTCAGTCTCCTCTGGTTGCGTTAATGAATACGCTCGCCGTTCAGGGACGTACAGGGTTAACCGGGGAAGCGTTGTCGGACTCACTGGTGAAGTCGGCAAAGGATCTGTTTAACACCAAAGAGAAACAGACCATTGACCAGCATGCACGGGAAGAAGGTCCTATGGCGAGTACCTTCTCGCCAATCCTGGCATTGATGGATGAACAATCGGCTGGGCAGGATATCAGCCATCTGAGTCTGCAAACCTACCTGACCCGGGTAACGCAGGTCAGGCTGAAACTCCAGCAGATTACTAACGCTGCCGATCCGCAGGGAATGAGTCAGGCCCTGGCGCAGACGGTATTTCAGGGCAAAACCGTTGATCTCACTACCACGCGTGACTATGGAAATCTGGTGGCTGCCAGTCTGGGGCAAGCATGGAGTGGATTTGGTCAAACAATGTTTGTTCAGCCGCTGGAGCAGTCATGGCAGCAGGTGTTGCAGCCAACCGCGGCGGGTCTGAATGCGCAATGGAAGGCGCTGATTGTGAATGACTGGAACAGCGCATTCGGGGGACGTTATCCGTTCCGTGATGTCGGCAGCGAAGCTTCCCTGCCGCTGCTGGCGCAATATCTGCGAAGCGATAATGGCCGAATTCAGCATTTTCTCGAAAGTCATTTAAGCGGTGTGCTGCATAAACAGGGAAGTCACTGGGTTGCCGACACGGTGAATGCTCAGGGACTGGTATTTAATCCTGCGTTCCTCGAGGCGATGGACCAGCTCAGTCAAATTGCGGATGTCGCTTTTATTCGTGGAGAAGCCGGGATTCGTTTTGAACTGCGTCCTGGAACGGCACGGGATGTGATGCAGACAGACCTCGTGCTGGATGGCCAGAAACTCACCTACGTTAATCAGATGCCTACGTGGAAAAACGTTGTCTGGCCTGCCGATACGCAAGCGTCAGGAGCAACCCTAAGCTGGGTGAGCACGAATACGGGAACCCGAATCTACTCAGATAACCCCGGTACCTGGGGCTGGATAAGACTGCTTGAGAAAGCGGAGATAACTGATAATGCTGGCGTGAGCAGCGGTTTTAACCTGCGCTGGACTGCGCAAGATGGATTGCCGCTGAACTATACCCTGCGCACGGAAGCGGGTGAAGGTCCCCTTGCATTACTCAAACTCCGCGATTTTGAACTACCCGAAGCAATTTTTATTGTTAGCAGCAAGCTTTCCTCAGAGGAAGAAGAATGAGCGCTCTGAATCGTCTACTGGCCGCCAGTGCGGATTCGACAGATGAACAACAGCAACTGATGGAACAGGCACAAACGCAGACTGCGCTATGGCAAAACTGGTTATTGCCAATTTCAGCAGCCAACCCGGGTGGTGACGATCCTGGCTATGACGATGATTTTCAGCGCATGCGGGAAGAGGTGAATAAACTTTCTGGCGCACAAACGGATCTCATCATTGAGCTTGCGGAAAAACTCCTGATCAACACTTGTAAGGATGTCCGTGTTGTCACTTATTACACATGGGCGCGTTTGCACCAGGATGGTGAGTCCGGCCTGGCGGATGGTCTGATTTTGCTGGCTGGCCTGATGCAGCAATATGGCGATACTCTCCATCCCTTAAAAGCGAATAGTCATAAAGCCGCCCTCGAATGGTTAGCAGGCGGGCGGATGCTGGATAGTCTGGCGCGATTCCCGGAAGTTTCACGACCTGACGCGCAACGGATCGCCGGTGCGCTGATGTTGCTGGACCAGCAATTTAATCAGCGAGAGGAGAGCATTCGCCCTGGGCTTGGAGCGCTGTATAGCGCGCTGGAGAACCGTCTGGCCCAATCAGGCGGTGCTCAGGCATTGGTACCACAAAATATCAGCACCCAAACCGCTCGGTACAGCGCAGATACTCCCGTCCTCAAAAGTATTGCCTCGGGCCGGGAGTTGCTGGAGCAGGCACGGGTGTTGGCGAAATACCTGGCCGATCAGCCAGATGGCTGGCTGGCGGCGCATCATTTGATGAAAAGCGTGCGGCTCGATACGGTCAGCCAGCTTCCTCCGCCAGATGGCGCCGGACGTACACGTCTGGAACCGCCCAAGAGTGATTACCGTGCGCAGCTTAAACGTCTTTATTTGCAGCAAAGCTGGACTGAATTGATTGAGTTAACTGACAGCTTATTTGTTGAGGGAGTGAATCATTTTTGGCTTGATGTGCAGTGGTACCTTCATCAGGCATTAATGAGGGCTGGATCGCCATGGGATAAAAATGCCGGGATTATCATCAGCGATCTGAAAATGTTGCTGCATCGGATGCCGGGTCTGGAAACGCTGGCATTTAACGACGGAATGCCCTTTGCCGATGACGTCACGCGTGAGTGGATCGCCCGTGAGGTGCTGCAGGAAAGTGACTGGCAAACGGAAAAAGTCACTGCGGCTACCGCAGGGGCGGACGACGATATCCTGCTACTTGAAAGCGAGGCCTTGACGCTGGCGGATAGCGAAGGCGTTGAAGCCGCGCTCGCCTGGCTTCAGGCTCGCCCCGGCGTGATTTCACGTCGACAACGCTGGTTACGCCAACTGTTGATGGCTCGCCTGACGGAACAATGTGGGCGCAACGATCTCGCGCTGCATTTGCTTGGCGAGTTGAATGCGACAGCACACTCTCTCACCCTCAAACAATGGGAGCCTGAACTGCTGTTTGAAGTAAAAGCGCGACGGCTGAAACTTCTGCGTTTAAAAGCCAATCGCAGTGAAAGTGACAAAGCGCGTCTGATGCCAGAGATGGACTTACTGTTGTCCGGACTGGTAGCCATTGATCCTGCCAGAGCTGCCGTCTTGTGTGGCTAAAACAAAATAAGCGAACTGTAAAATGGAAGACTTAACTCTGCGTTATTATGACGCGGAAATGCGTTATTTAAGGGAAGCGGCAAAAGAGTTTGCGCAGGCGCATCCGGATCGTGCAGCCATGCTGGATCTGGATAAAGCCGGTATTCCCGATCCCTATGTGGAGCGATTATTTGAAGGTTTTGCATTTTCGATGGGGCGATTGCGGGCCAAAATTGACGATCATCTTCCTGAATTTACCGAAGGTTTGATGAGTCTGCTGTGGCCTCATTATTTACGTACCATCCCTTCCTTAAGTATTGTCGAGCTTTTACCTGATATTGATGTGCTGAAAATGAGCGAGAGGATTAACGCGCGGTTTGGCGTATTGTCACAGCCCGTCGGTCCTAAAAAAACGGTATGTCAGTATCGTACTACACAGCCCGTCACGCTCAATCCGCTGTCTGTCACGGCGGTGAATATCGATGCGGAACCTGACGGACGCTCGGTCATCCGTATGCGAATAAAGTGCAATCCACAGATGGACTGGTCGCAAACTGATCTGACGCGCCTCAGTTTTTACCTGAGTGGTGATGCACCGGTGACCCATGCGCTGCACCTTGCTTTGACAAAGCGTCTGGCCTCTCTTTATCTGAGGCTCCCCAAAAGCGTAGAGCGTATTCGACTGGATGGTTACTTTTCACCTGGCGGATTTGCCAGTGAAGACAGTTTATGGCCAAAAGGCGATACGGCGTTTGGCGGCTGGCAATTATTGCTTGAGTATTTTACGTTCCGCGAAAAATTTATGTTTGTCCATCTTAACGGTCTGGAAAAGATAATGTTTCCTGCTGGTATAGATTGCTTTGAAATAGAGGTGGTACTGACTCAACAGTGGAATTCTGAGCTTCCTCTGGGGAGTGAAAATATTCGTCTTCATTGCGTTCCGGTGATTAATCTCTTCACTATGGAGGCCGATCCACTGGTGGTTAATGGACTAGAAAGCGAATATTTGCTGCGTCCGCGTAGGTTGCAGGATGGACATACGGAAATTTATGCAGTCGATGCGGTTTCAGGTTCACAGCGAACGCATAACGCCGTCTATGCTCCTTTCACCAGTTTTCGCCATAAGGGAGGCATGATGCGCCGTAACGCGCCAGAGCGTTATTACCATACTCGCGTCAGACGCGGCGTATCCGGATTATATGATACATGGTTGATCCTTGGAGGAGATGCCTGGGAGCGGGATCGTCTTGCTGAGCAGGAAACCTTGTCATTAAAAGTGACCGGAACAAACGGTCAACTACCCAGGCGAGCTTTGCAGAGTTCATTGCTCAATCGCTGCGAGCAGATCCTCCAGACGCCGATTGCCGTGCGCAATCTGTGTAAGCCGACACTACCTGCTTATCCTCCCGCAGAGGATCGTTTTCACTGGCGAGTGTTGAGCCACCTGGGATCCAGCTTTCTGAATATGATGGCCAGCGCAGAAGTGCTCAAAGGAACGTTGTCTCTCTATAACTGGCAGGACGATGAGCTTAATTATCGTCGTCTGGATGCGATCATGGATGTTCAGCAACATGAAATACAGCGCTTTGAAAAAGGATTTTTACTCCGTGGGGTGGATATCGAAATAACGCTTGATGAGAACGGATTTACCGGTGAGGGCGATATTCATCTGTTTGGTGAAATGCTTAACCGCTTTTTTGCGTTGTATGCGGATATTCATTTATTTAATCAGCTTACTTTAATCATACAGCCGGCAGGGAAAAGCTTGCGATGGAAAGAGAATCACAATCAGCGACTACCCGGCTGCTAAATAGCCTTGGTGAAAACCTACCCCGTACTAATTTTTATCGTTTCTGCCAGTTGTTGGAACAGTGGAATCCACAAGCGCCAAGTCCTGGAAGCCAACAAAGTCCGCGCTTCGATACCATTCGTTTTCGTCCTCATCCCGGGATGGGGTTCCCGGCGGGGGAGCTAAAAAATGCAGAATATGATCCGCTACAACCCATACTTCCACCAACGGTTCGTGTCACTTTTATGGGATTGTATGGCGTGGAATCACCGCTGCCGACAACCTATCAGGATGATATTGCCCAGCGTCAGGAAGGTTCGGACGTTGCTGCTGAGTTTCTGGATATTTTTAACCATCGCTTAATTACGCAGTTTTATCGAATCTGGCGTAAATACAGCTATCCGGCGACCTTCCGCCCAGGCGCTACAGATGAAACATCACAATATTTACTGGGGTTGACCGGGTTGGGCATTCGGGGATGCGCCACGCAAACCGAGGCTCCGTTATCGCGTTTTTTGGCGCTGTTGGGAATCATGAGAATGCCAACGCGTACGGAGGAAGGTATATCCGCGCTGGTATCTTTATTATCACCAACAACAAATATCACCGTGACTCCTCATGATAAGCGCTTAATCCTGCAGGATAAGCCGTTAAAAATGAGTACGCGGCAACCCGTTAGCCTCCATTCTCGCCCGGTGATGGGACATAGCGCTGTAGATATTAACAGCCAGGTGCTTATTACTCTTACAACGGATGTTCCCGATGAGGTTCGCGACTGGTTACCGGGCGGCCAGCTTTATCATGATTTTCTCGCGCTGATGCACGTGTATTTAGGCGCCAGAGTCAATGCAAGGCTGCAATTACGCATTCCTCGCTCGGCACTTCCGGATGCTCAACTTACCAGTAACAAATGTGAACGGGCAGTACAGCTTGGCCGCACGGCCGTTTTGCGTCTGGATAACCCGGAAGCTAATAATCAATTTATAACAATTAAACTTGGGCTTTGGCAGAGCCTTAGTCAACATGATCAGCGGAGGGAAGCCGATGAGACTGGCGATTATCGCTATTAATTTTGCCGTAATAACCGTAATGACCAGTGTGGTCACTGGATGTGGTCTGACACAAAAAGTATCGGAAGGCACGGTGTCATTAACGAAGTCTATTTTTTATAAGGAAATTAAAACGCTGCATTTGGATCTTTCCGCCAGAGAAGGCGCTAATAAAAATGCGCAGGGCATAGCGCTTTCTACGGTTGTGCGTATTTACCAACTCAAAGATCGTAAAGCGTTTGATTCGGCTAATTATCAGTCTTTATTTGAGCAAGATAGCACGGTGGTGAAAACAGATTTACTGGCTCAGAAAGATGTTTTGATACGTCCTGGTGAAAGTGTAACTGTCGATATTCCACTCGAAAAGGAAGCGCAATATGTTGCCGTGGCGGGGATGTTTATTTCTCCTGAACAGTCTGAAGATTCATGGCGCGTGGTATTACGCCGTGAAGATCTCGATCCTGATAAGGCGCGTGTGCTTGAATTAAATACCCGGACTCTGGCACTCCTGGCGCAGGAGGATGAGTAATGGTCAAGCAGCCGTCTCTTTATGACATCTTACTGGGTAATTTTTCCGGTGGTTTCCCTTTGCACTCGGTCAGTGAAAACACGCAGGTCATCTTATCCGTCCTGGATAATATGCAGCGCATTTTGAATACTCGTGCCGGTAGCCTCAAACATTTACCCGATTACGGTCTGCCGGATATGACCAAAATCCTCCAGGGAATGCCAGGTACGGCACATCAGCTTATCAGCACGCTTTCTCAGGTTTTGTTGAAGTATGAACCGCGGCTAAAAGGTATTCAGGTAACGATGCAGGAGCAGGAAACTCCGGGGCATTTGCGTTATTCCATTGATGCTGAACTGCAAGACCTTGGCATTGTTCGCTATGGTACTGATTTTACCCCTGAGGGGCGGGTTCTTATCCGTCACCTTAAGAGGCAGGGTTGGCTTGAGACTGGAGTGTACTGACATGGATAAGTATCGCATCAGCACCGGTGGTGACCCGCGTGCTTTCACGGAGTTCGGGTTGTTACGCGATGAAATCAGCAAGCTGACTCACCCCGCGCGCCCGGACGTTGACTGGAAAAAAGTTGAACAGTTAAGCCTGGCATTGTTTCGTCATAACGGCGTCGAACTGCAAACACTGTCCTGGTACACCGTCGCCAGAATACGTAATGCGGGACTGGTGGGACTTGCCGAATGCGCGGAACTCCTGGAGGCCTTACTGACGCACCACTGGAATGCAATATGGCCACAGCAAACTCATGCCCGCGTTGAGATGTTGGCATGGCTCTCAGCCCGTTTACAGCAAGAATTGCGTACGCTAACGCTGTCATATACTGATTTATCCATGGTGTATCGGGTTGAACAGAGTTTAAAACATGCCTGCGAAGTGCTGCAACGGCTTGAGTTGAAAGCGCTTAGTAAACTGGAGGCTGTCGTGACCTGGATGCACAATGCAGCTTTGCGTCTGGAGAAATCCGAACCCGATTCGGCCGTTGTGATGATACCGGCTTCAGATGCAACAAATAACGTTGTGACGTCTTTGCCACAACTGGTCTTTGTGGTTAATGAGCCAGCGTCGTCCGGGCAATCGAGCGCAGCGGTTTTAGCGACCAAAATCGATCATGGAACCCGACGGATATGGCTGGGGTTTGCTATCGGTGTCATGGTTACAGCAGTGGTGAGTACAGGCGCTTTTCTTGGTCTCAACCCTATGCGAGCCGACGGATATGAACTGGTTAAGCCATTGCCACAGGTGCCGACGCCTGAACAATTGTCCACATTGAAGCAGTCCTCAGATTTGCAGGGGAAGAAGCAAGATATAATTGCTGCAACGCAAGGGCAATTGGACGTTTTACATCGCTTGTCACCTTTGTGGTCGCGGGAATACGCTGCATCATTAGCGCAGCAGTTAGTCACTCTGTGGCCGGAAGAATCGCAGACGACAGTAATCGCGAGCAGATTACAGAAACAGTTAACTACGGAAGCGTTGCCGGAAAGTGCTCTGCAAAACTGGCATCATGCCCAGCAGGGGCTGGAAGCGTTAACCGCCCAGCTAAATGCGCTTGATGAACGCAAGGGTAAATATCTGACGGGGTCGGAGTTGAAATCAGCCATTTTCACTATCCGCCGCCAGCTTGACCAAACGCCGCCGACAGAAGAATTGTTGCGTCAAATCGATGAGGAATTAAAAAAACAGGGGAGTGTATCACCCGCTTTGTATCAGCAGCTCGATATACGACTTAACCAGCTTCTTAATCGTTATACGCTGCTGAAACAAAATGCCATTCGAGGGCGGTAGCACAGGAAATAAGCCAGCCAAAGATCATCAACTGATTCAGTTGGTTATATAAAATTGGTTGATGATCTTCGCTATAAAATCATGAAAAATTAATAACATTCATCAGGGATTATCACTGAGTGCCCTAAAAGGTTAACGCCAGGATCTCTATCGGGACCCCTATAGTGCACACTGCCCATCACTGCACCCTGATGCCATAGACGTGTTCTCGGAAACAGACAACGACTCATTCAATAACGCCCCGATTTCTGCTCCCAGCGCGAGGTCGTCTACCTGACCAAAATATTGCTGGCGTAGGTATCCCTGCTGATCAATTAACGTCAACGTAGGTGTACCGCGCATAGCGTAGGACAGCATGGTCTGGGGGACATCATTGTCAGGAGACGGCATATCCACCCCGACGGGGAAAGGGATGCGGTATTCTGATAGAAAGGTTTCCAGTGCCTGTGCGGTCATTACCTCATGATGTTCAAAAACCGTATGTAGGCCAATAACGGCCACCTTATCCTGTGGAAAAGTGGCATACACACGTGAAACCTGCGGCAGTCCATGGGAAACACAGCCAGGACACAGCATCTGAAATGATTCCATTACCACGACCTTGCCGCGTAATGATTCCAGGGTTATCGGCTGTGACGTATTAAACCAGCGTTCAATTGTCAATGCTGGTGCTCGCGGATGACGAATGATATTCATGTTAACTCCAGAACCCGCACTGTGGTGCGGGTTAATTTCCGTTACTGGTTTACTTTCCCCGGCAGCGTCAGCTTGCCAGAGGCCACTTTAAATACATCCTCGACGCAAAGTAGCGGCGCATGAACGGACGCATTAACTCGTAGCCCGGCAGTTACGCCATCAAACTGGCTGGCAGTGACCACGCCAATATTATCGAACGGAACTTTCACTTCTACAGTTTCACCTGTCAGCGTAGGATTCCAGCCCGGACTGTCCAACAGTATCGGCAAGCCAGGCCAGGTTTTAGGCAGCCTAGGTTTTTGTCCCTCAGGAATATCAACTACGGCCAGTGCGCCAGGCCCGCAGACCTCGTTAGGCTTCAGCACCACCCAGTGGGTATGCCACAGATCGCCATCATTGTTGCGGTTACCATCGCCATTTTCATCATACAGCGGCGTATCATCCAGATCAGGATGGGATGTTACCGCCAGTGCCAGGATACCGGCCTTATGTTCAAATCCCACTTCATACGGATCGATCGTTGTCGGCCAGACATAAGAGAAAATTTCCGTTCCCGCCAGCTTACCTGTTACTGCAGGCTTACTTTTACCTGCCTTGCCGGAAACTGCCATATGGAAGGTGGCAACATTCCCTTCGGTAGTGACTTTAGTGTGCACAATATCAAACTCAGCCAATACAGCCTTGTCGGCGCTGGTTTTAATTCCGCCCTGATGAGGCTCATTGCCATGTGCACCGGCAGAGGTGGCGACAGCCATTGCTAATACAATCGCAATACGTTTCATTTTTATCCTTAAAGCAGATCTTTAATAAACGCACCAAAGTTGATGTGAAGCGGGATACCGCCATCCAGTACCAGGGCCGGAACAGATTGCACACCAGCTTCGATGGCCTCATTCAGTCGGGTTTTATCATTTCCGAGATGAACGATTTCTACCGTGTATTGAGCGGGATCGAGTGCCAGTGCGATTTGGTGTTCTGCATCTACGCATACCGGGCAACCTGCATGAAAGAAAACGGCTGTTTTACTCATGATGACTTTCCTTGTGTAATATCAAATGGTATCGAATCGATACCATTTGATATTACACACACACTGAAAATATTGTCAATATGGTTTTGAATCGATACTATTGATGACAGTAAATCCCTATCGTTAGAAAGTCTGGACGTTTGTTTATCCAGCACGTATCCCGGCAAGCAGAGGCAGGTTACTGTGACACTCTTTGATATTCTTGAACGCCTGGTGAGCCTGCAAATGGGCAGCTTTTATCGCCATCCGCAACTGAAAGGACTTCCCACAACATGGGTTCAGATTCTTTTCTATTTAACGCGATGCAATGGTTATTCCAATACGCCCGCTGCAACCACGGAATACCTCGGGCTGACTAAAGGCACGGTATCGCAGTCCCTGAACAAACTAGAGCGTGAAGGTTGGATTAGAAGAGAAAATGACGGCAAGGATAAACGGGTTGTCCATCTGGTTCTGACATCCAAAGCGAGTGAAGTGATGCATAGCATCATGCAGGAGACACTGCAGGAGCCGTGGGATTCATTAGCTTTTTCTGAGGAACAACTGAAAACAGTTTTTCTGGCCCATCTGCGGAGTATGCAGAAAAATCAGGGGGCCAGAATGTTCGGTGAGTGCCGTTTTTGCCGGTTTCATCAGTCGATAAATGGGCATCCCTGGTGTGGTCTAACAGAAGAGCCAATTCCCATGGAAAGCATCACATTAATTTGTCGTGAATTTGAGGAACCGGAAAATAGTTGCAGCGTTAGCGATCAGAACGAGAGAAAGGGCTAGATACTGGCTTTTGAACGGATAAAGTGCGGACATAAAAAAATCCAGAAAATGGTATGCGCATTCTCTGGATTTAAGTCCCGTTTTCAACTGATGTGGTAACACGAGTACCATCATCATGCCGTATGGGGACTGCTGTCTTACCCGTTAAGGATTTTATCTCTTAACGAACAAGCTCTGAATAAGTGGTGCCCGGACTCGGAATCGAACCAAGGACACGGGGATTTTCAATCCCCTGCTCTACCGACTGAGCTATCCGGGCAACGAGGCGCATTAAACCCGATTCGCTTCGCTTCGTCAACGAAATTTCTTCAAATCAATGCAGACTGCACAATCTATCACCACATTGCTGCTAATGCACGCATTCTCAGCCAAAAAATGCCGTCCAGGCGGCGGAAAGCGGCATTGCCAGCAGCAGGGCAGGAAGCATATTCACAACCGCAAACATCTTGATGCCGCAAATACGCAAACCGGTTGCCAGCAGCAATAGACCGCCTACGGCGCTGAAATCGGCCATCATAGCTGGCGTCGTCAGGGGTAAAATCAGTGCTGCACAGGTGGCAAGCGTTAACTGGATTGCCAGCATCGGCATGCAAATGGCGGATACCGCGATTCCTAATGAGCAGGCAAAAATGATGGCCGTGAAGAAATCCAAAAATGACTTGGCGATTAAAATATTCGGGTCGCCTGTCATCCCTTCATGTATCGCACCGAAGATCCCGGTACCGCTGGCGCAAAACAGCACAATGATAGCCACATAGCTTTGAATAAAGGATTCGTGCGTTACGTTGGCGTCCGAGCGGGTGAAAACCTGCTGCGCTTTGGCTACCGCGGCATTGATCCCTTTTTCGAGATGACAAAACTCGCCAATTAATGCGCCGACGAGCGTTGCCAAAACCATCACCGGTAGATTGGCGCATTTGATAACCAGCAAGATACCAATCCCTAACGAGGCCAGCCCGAAAATAGAGGTCATGGAGACCCGAATGCGTTCTGGTATATGCTGGCTGAGCAGCGCGCCGAGAATGCCACCAAATAAAATGGCGCTGGCATTAATAAAGGGTCCGATTACCACATTTGCTCCTGCATACCCATCATCGTCTTGATACTAAAGGCAATTAGCTGGGTGAAATTATGTTTCAGATTGCATTATTATGCCGCAACTTTCAGACGAAATGCTTGCTGATCTGTAAGGTTTTCGCGCAAGATTTTATCTTGCGCCTGTAATTGAAAGGTGCCATGATTGCGCGAATTTTCTCCTGTCTGAATGGGGCTGCCTGGGATGATATTACTCCCCCTACATCGCCTTCAACATCGCCTTTTTGCGCGACGTTTGCCCCTTCCCGCGACTTATCTTTACGCTCCCACCATGCGGTGAGGGCAGCGCACGCTCACTGCAGGATAACAGTAAAATCAGAGGCTATCTGCTTTTACTGATGTCTGGCGGTCGGGGCTGGTAACCAGTTTGACCTGTCATTTCGTGGGCAAAGCCATGCGGCGTTGTCCGGGACTTTTGATTTTCCCGAAACGGGTTATTGCGCTTATGAAATCAATGAAAATTGCCGCCAGTAGTGAACTGGTTTCTCGTCTGTCCAGCCATCGTCAGGTGGTGTCGCTGGACAGTACCGATTTTACTGACGTTGCGGCAGTCGTCATTACCGTTGCGGACAGCCGCAGTGGGATCCTGGCTTTGCTGAAACGCACCGGTTTTCATCTACCTGTGTTTCTGTTCGCAGAGTCTGATGTTGATGTGCCTGCGGGCGTTAATGCGGTAATTCGCGGTCAGGCTCAGGACTGGCTGGAGCTGGAATCTGCTGCCTGTCAGTATGAGGAAGAGCTGCTGCCGCCGTTCTATGACACGCTTACCCAGTATGTCGAAATGGGGAACAGCACGTTTGCCTGCCCGGGACACCAACACGGTGAGTTTTTTAAGAAGCATCCTGCGGGCCGACATTTCTATGAGTTCTTTGGTGAGAATCTGTTTCGCGCGGATATGTGCAACGCTGACGTTAAGCTTGGCGATCTGTTGATTCATGAAGGTTCAGCGAAACATGCGCAGAAATTTGCCGCGAAAGTTTTCCACGCGGATAAAACCTACTTTGTGCTGAATGGGACCTCTGCGGCCAATAAAGTGGTCACCAATGCGCTGCTGACGCGCGGCGATCTGGTGCTGTTTGACCGCAACAATCATAAATCGAACCACCACGGGGCGCTGATCCAGGCGGGTGCTACGCCGGTTTATCTGGAAGCGGCGCGTAATCCGTTTGGCTTTATTGGCGGCATTGATGAGCACTGCTTTGATGAGGAATATCTGCGCCAGCAACTTCGAGAAGTTGCGCCGCAAAAGGCTGATCAACCGCGCCCGTTCCGTCTGGCGATCATTCAGTTGGGTACCTATGACGGTACGATCTACAACGCCCGGCAGGTGATCGACAAGATCGGTCACCTGTGCGATTACATTCTGTTTGATTCCGCATGGGTCGGTTACGAGCAATTTATCCCGATGATGGCCGATGGGTCGCCGCTGCTGCTGGAGCTCAATGCTAACGATCCGGGGATCTTTGTCACTCAGTCGGTACACAAACAGCAGGCCGGATTCTCGCAAACCTCGCAGATCCATAAAAAGGATAACCATATTCGCGGCCAGGCGCGCTTCTGCCCGCATAAGCGTCTGAACAATGCGTTTATGCTGCATGCTTCCACCAGCCCGTTTTACCCGTTGTTTGCGGCGCTGGACGTTAACGCCAAAATCCATGAAGGCGAGAGCGGCCGTCGGCTATGGGAGGAATGTGTGACGCTGGGGATCGAGGCCCGCAAAGCGATTATTACCCGCTGTAAGCTGCTTCAACCGTTTATTCCTCCGGTAGTGGATGGCAAACCGTGGGAAAGCTATCCGACACAGGTGATTGCCAGCGAGCGTCGCTTCTTTAGCTTTGAACCTGGTGCTAAATGGCATGGTTTTTCTGGATATGCACGCGACCAGTATTTTGTCGATCCCTGCAAACTGCTGTTAACCACTCCGGGCATTGATGCGCAAACCGGGCAATATACTGAGTTTGGTATTCCGGCGACGATTTTGGCGCATTATCTGCGTGAAAACGGTATCGTGCCGGAGAAATGCGACCTTAACTCGATTCTGTTCCTGCTGACCCCGGCAGAAAGCGCTGAGAAACTGGCGCAACTGGTCGCGATGCTGGCGCAGTTTGAACAGCATATTGAGGACGATACGCCGCTGGCAAACGTGCTGCCCACCGTCTTCAACAAGTATCCGGTACGTTACCGGGATTACACGCTGCGTGAACTGTGTCAGGAGATGCACTCACTGTACGTCAGCTTTGATGTGAAAGATCTGCAAAAAGCGATGTTCCGTCAGGAGAGTTTGCCTGCCGTGGCGATGAACCCACAGGATGCTAACAGCGCCTTTATCCGCGGTGATGTTGAACTGGTGCGTATTTGTGATGCCGCAGGTCGCATTGCGGCAGAAGGCGCGCTGCCTTATCCTCCGGGCGTACTGTGCGTGGTACCGGGCGAAGTATGGGGCGGGGCGGTGCAACGTTACTTCCTGGCATTGGAAGAGGGCATAAACCTGCTGCCGGGCTTCTCGCCGGAGCTGCAAGGGGTTTACAGTGAAACGGATGCAGACGGTATTAAACGTCTGTATGGATATGTTCTGAAGTAAGCGTCATCTGACCAAATAGGGCCACCATCAGGTGACCCTATTTAATCAATAAAGATTAGTGCGCGATAGTCTGGGCGCCTGCCGGAACGCGTACGTGTTTGTATTTAAACAGCGCAACGAAGGCAAAAGCCAGAACCAGCGAGTAACCTGCGAAGATCAGCCACACGGTCTGCCAATCGGTAATACCGTTCAGCGTATAGTGTTCAACTACTTTACCGCTCACCAGACCGCCCAGAATACAACCGAAGCCGTTGGTCATCATCAGGAACATGCCTTGTGCGCTGGCGCGGATTTCAGGGCGAACTTCTTTCTCTACAAACACGGAGCCAGAGATGTTGAAGAAGTCGAAGGCGCAGCCGTAAACAATCATCGACAGAACCAGCAGCACGGTACCAAACGGTGTTGGATCGCCGTAGGCAAACAGGCCGAAGCGCAGCATCCACGCCACAATACTGATAAGCATCACGTTCTTAATACCGTAACGGCTTAAGAAGAACGGGATGGTCAGGATAAACAGCGTCTCGGAGATCTGCGAAATCGACATCATCACCGACGCGTGTTCAACGATGAAGCTGCCGGAGAACAGTGGATTGTTATCGAAGCTGTGCAGGAAGGTATTACCGAACATATTGGTAATTTGCAGCTCTGCGCCCAGCATCATAGAGAAGATGAAGAAAATCGCCATCCGCTTGTTTTTAAACAGCGCGAAGGCATCCAGGCCCAACATGGAAGACCAGCTCTGGTTTTTCTGCTGATTGGCGACCGGGATATGCGGCAGCGTCAGGGTGAACAGCGCCAATACGACGGACAGCGTCGCGCCGATATACAGCTGCATATGGCTCAGTTCAAAGCCGGAGAAGCTTACCGCCCACATCGCCAGAATAAAGCCGATGGTGCCCCAGATACGGATTGGCGGGAAGTCTGTAACAATATCCATCCCGGCTGATTGCAGGCGATAGTAAGAGATGGTGTTGATTAACCCCAACGTTGGCATATAGGCCAGGGAGTTAAGCAAGATCACAAAGAACATGGCGCCTGGCGTGGTGACTTCGGCTGCGGCGAACAGCGTTGCTGCGCCGACCAGGTGACAAATGGTGTACACCCATTTCGCACTGATCCATTTGTCAGCCACGATCCCTAACAGCGTAGGCATAAACACGGCGGCGATCCCCAGCGAGCTGTACACCGCGCCAATGGATGCACCATCAAATTTAAGGGTGACAAACATATAGGAGCCGAGGGTAGTGAGCCAACTACCCCATAAGCAGAACTGCAGAAACGAGAGAACTTTCAGCTGCAGCTTAAGATTCATGTTAATTTCCTCACACCGTAATGCGGATGAATGTTTTAAAAGGCACATTTGCCGTGGCTATATGATGTGATTCTATCAACGAGAGGCACTCTTTTTTTGTTACCTGTGACAAATATTTGCAAACAATTTCGGATTGCAAAGCAAAAGAGTGATGGAGTTAACGTTTTTCCCTCTTCAGGCCCCCGTTTTAGGGGGCAAGAGAGGGATACATTAGCGGCGACGATATGATTTTTGTGCGGAATTGACCTTGTAAAGATATCGGCGTGATTCAGCAGATGGGTGTCGGGTGGTCAGCGTTTGATAAACGTCCCCAGGGGACATGCTGTTAATGATGTTTGCGGCCTGAATTTTATCGTTCGAGAACACGCGCAGCACGCTGCCCGCACCGCCGTTATACGCGGTGATCACCGCATAGCGACGCGAGGTCGGATTATCAATGCCGCCCAAATAGACATTATTCAGCATTGCCAGATAGGCAGTACCGGTATCAATGTTGCTGGCCGGGTCAAACAAGAAGCTACGGCTTGGCGTGCCTGAGCGCCCCTGGGAACGGAACACATCTTTTCCGGCGCTGTGTTGTACCACCTGCATGAGTCCCAGCGCATCGGCATGGCTGACCGCATACGGGTTAAACGAGGATTCGGTTTGCATGATGGCCAGAATCAGCGACTCGTCGACGCCATACTTACGTGAAGCCTGACGTACCATGCCGACGTATTTATGCGCGCGCTTATCAAGGTGATTTGGGACCAGATTGATCGTCACGCTATAGATGATACGCAAGCCATTGCTGCGCTTTTTCAGTCGCGTTTGTAGCAGGTAGTTGGCAAAGTTGGTTGCACGTCCCTCCCAACGAATAGGCTGGCCGGTATTATCGACTACCTGCCCGTACAGGAACGGCTCTTTGGAAATCTTAATGTCGTCGACATCGGAATAGAGGTCGATAGAACCCGGATCATCGCCCATCAGCAACGTCTTGATAATCGCTAGACGCAGATGTCCGGCGGGATCTGTCCCGGCAATGGTCTCGACGGTTATCGTACCGTCATCAAAATTGATATGGCTGCGGGTTTGATACTGATCGGTATACTTTACGTAGTCCTTCGGACCCGCAATCAGCACTTCCTTAAATCCCCACAGATTCTCAATGT
The DNA here is from genome assembly GCF_025106035.1 of Citrobacter sp. XY323. NCBI lineage: Bacteria > Pseudomonadati > Pseudomonadota > Gammaproteobacteria > Enterobacterales > Enterobacteriaceae > Citrobacter > Citrobacter sp. XY323. Next base: position 242,848 of record NZ_JANYUK010000009.1, on the reverse strand, counting down.
TATGGGCAAATTGCCCCATCAGAATATCAAAACCGTTGGTATCCTTGACCCAGGCTTCGTTATAGGAATCGCCTTTTTTGGTCGAACTGGAACAGGAGATGAGCAACGGCGCGATAACGGCAAGCGCGAGAAATTTTTTCATCATTCCGGGAGTGCGTGTTGTGTTTGTTGTTGTATCGTTTTGCCGGATGGCAGTGCAAGCACCCTATCCGGCCTACGAGATTGCCAGCAAGCGATGCTTATTTTTTTTCTTCAGGCGTATAGCCTTCAATATGCACATCCTTACCTTCAAACAGGAAGTTAATCATCTCCTGTTCCAGTAACTTACGGTGTTCAACGTTCATCATATTGAGTTTCTTCTCGTTAATCAGCATGGTTTGTTTATGCTGCCATTGCGCCCATGCTTCTTTAGAAATCTCGTTATAGATGCGTTTTCCCAGATCGCCCGGGTACAGCTGAAAATCCTGTCCTTCTGCTTCGCGTTGCAGGAAAGTGCAAAAAATCGTTCTGCTCATAAAAAATCCTCTTTATCGACCGGTACGTTAAACCTGTGTGCCGGCACGTAATTGCTGTAACAAACGCTCCACGGGGGCCGCCAGTCCGACCGACGGCGGTTGCGCTAAGTTATACCAGAGCGCGTTGCCTTCATCCATGCATGAGGTGAATGAGGACACGGGAAGCCACATAGGCACAATATCTAAGTGGAAATGGCTAAAGGTATGGCGAAACGCATTAAGTTGGGTCAGATTATCTGCGTTAATTTGCCGTTGCGCCAGCCAGTCGCGTAGCCCATCCTCATCATCAAACTGCGGAAAACAGTATAAGCCACCCCATAAGCCGCTGGGTGGTCGCTGCGCGAGCAACACCTCGTTTTCATGCTGCATCAGTAAAAAATAGCCCGTCCGTTCTGGTAATGTCTGTTTGGGCTTTTTACCCGGATACAGCGCCCAGCTTGCATCGGCGCTCGCCACACAGCCATTTTCCAACGGACACAGGGAACATTTGGGTTTTGAGCGCGTACAGACCATGGCGCCTAAATCCATCATCGCCTGATTAAACCGCTCAACCCCATGGGCTGGCGTAACCTGCTCGCTCAACTCCCACAGTTTCTTTTCGACCTCTTTTTTACCCGGCCAGCCGCTTACAGCATAACAGCGAGCCAGCACTCGTTTGACGTTACCGTCAAGAATCGGAAAATGCTGACCCAGGGAGAGCGAAAGGATCGCGCCTGCAGTTGAACGTCCGACGCCTGGCAGGGCGGCCACTTCATCAAAGGTTTGCGGGAATGAGCCGCCGTGCAGCGTCACAATCTGTTGTGCGGCTTTATGCAGATTACGCGCTCGAGCGTAATAGCCCAGCCCGGTCCATAAATGCAGGACTTCATCCAGCGGCGCATGGGCTAAATCCGTTACCGTTGGGAAGCGCGCCATAAAGCGCTCAAAGTAGGGGATAACGGTCGCAACCTGAGTTTGTTGCAGCATCACCTCAGAGAGCCATACTTTGTAAGGCGTCTTGTCAATTTGCCAGGGCAGCGTTTTCCGCCCGTATTTGTCGTACCAGCTCAAAACCTGAGCCGAGAATTGAGACGCTTGCATGATTACCGTTTCATTATTGCCGGGGGCAAGATTGCAGCACAGCGGCAACGGGGTGTAAACCGGAACTTTCCGCTGCTCACTTTCTTCCTTTACTTGCATCCGGCAACTAACTTTGGATAATGCCCGTTTTCAGAACTCAAACACAGCAGACTAAACTTTTATGAAGAACGACGTCATTTCACCGGAATTTGATGAAAACGGCCGCCCTCTGCGCCGGATTCGTAGTTTTGTTCGTCGCCAGGGGCGACTGACGAAAGGGCAGGAACACGCGCTGGAAAACTACTGGCCGGTGATGGGCGTTGAGTTCAGCGAAGAACCTGTGGATTTCGCTGCGCTGTTTGGTCGCGATGCGCCAGTCACGCTTGAAATTGGTTTTGGTATGGGGGCTTCGCTGGTGGCGATGGCGAAAGCGCGTCCGGAGCAAAATTTCCTCGGCATTGAGGTTCACTCACCGGGCGTTGGCGCGTGTCTGGCTTCAGCTCATGAAGAGGGCGTCGAGAACCTGCGTGTCATGTGCCATGATGCCGTCGAAGTCCTGCATAAAATGATTCCTGACAATTCTTTATCTATGGTTCAGCTGTTTTTCCCTGACCCGTGGCATAAAGCACGTCATAATAAACGCCGTATCGTTCAGGTACCGTTTGCTGAGCATATCTTAAGCAAGCTGAAGCTGGGCGGCGTGTTCCACATGGCAACCGACTGGGAAGCCTATGCGGAGCACATGCTTGAAGTGATGTCCTCGATTGACGGGTATAAAAACCAGTCAGAGAGTAACGATTATGTACCGCGCCCGGAATCGCGCCCGGTAACCAAATTTGAACAACGTGGTCATCGTCTTGGCCACGGCGTATGGGACTTAATGTTCGAGAGGGTGAAATAATGGCAAAGAACCGTAGCCGTCGTCTGCGTAAAAAAATGCACATCGACGAATTCCAGGAAGTAGGATTTTCGGTTGCATGGCGTTTCCCGGAAGGTACATCTGGAGAGCAGGTCGATCAAATCGTTGATGATTTTATCAATGAAGTTATCGAACCGAACAAGCTGGCCTTTGACGGCAGCGGCTATCTGGCCTGGGAAGGTCTGATCTGTCTGCAGGAAATCGGCAAATGCACCGAAGAACATCAGGCTATCGTGCGTAAGTGGCTGGAAGAGCGGAAACTCGAAGAAGTGCGCACCAGCGAACTTTTCGATATTTGGTGGGACTAAGTAGCAAAGGGTCGGCAAATGCCGGCCCAATTTGTATTGAGGGAAAGATATGATGCGCAAAACGCTGCTGGCGGCAGTCCTAACGTTCACGGCGATGGCCGCACATGCTGATTATCAGTGCAGCGTCACCCCGCGTGACGATGTGATTTTGAGTCCACAAACGGTACAGGTGAAGGGTGAGAACGGCAACCTGGTCATAACCCAGGCCGGTGATGTCACCTTTAACGGTAAACAGTACAACCTGAACGCCGCGCAGCGTGAACAGGCCAAAGATTATCAGGCGGCGTTGCGTAGCAGCCTGCCGTGGATTGATGAAGGTGCCAGAGCGCGCGTGGAGAAAGGTCGCGTGGCGCTGGATAAAATCATCGCCAAAGAGGTCGGCGAAAGCAGCAACATGCGTGGCCGCTTAACTAAGCTGGATGCGCAATTGAAAGAGCAGATGAACCGCATTATTGAGCATCGCACTGACGGCCTGACCTTCCATTATAAGGCGATTGATCAGGTTCGCGCGGATGGACAACAGCTGGTCAATCAGGCGATGGGCGGTATTTTGCAGGACAGCATCAACGAGATGGGGGCGAAAGCCGTGCTCAAAGGCGGTGGTAATCCGCTGCAGGGCGTGCTCGGAAGCCTCGGAGGTTTACAAACCTCAATTCAGAACGAATGGAAGAATCAGGAACAAGACTTCCAGCAGTTTGGCAAAGATGTTTGTGCCCGCGTCGTGACGCTGGAAAACGATCGTAAAACGCTGGTTAGCACTCTGAAATAATCTTCACCTCTTTTTAACGGCACAGAAACATTCTGTGCCGTTTTATTTTGTATTTTTCTGTTTTTTTGATATCCATCTCTAAGAATAACAATTTGATGGAGATATAAATCTGGTTAATTGGATGGCGTCACATTATTCATCTGTAAGATAGACATAATGCTGCAAATTCAAGTAACTGGAGAAATAACATGGAGTTTTTCAAGAGAACGGCACTTGCCGCACTGGTTATGGGTTTCAGCGGCGCGGCGCTTGCACTGCCAAACATCACTATTTTAGCTACCGGCGGGACGATTGCCGGCGGTGGTGACTCCGCAACAAAATCTAACTACACGGCAGGCAAAGTCGGCGTAGAAAATTTGGTTGATGCCGTACCTCAGTTGAAAGATATCGCCGTTGTGAAAGGCGAGCAGGTGGTGAACATCGGCTCCCAGGATATGAATGACGATGTCTGGCTAACGCTGGCGAAAAAGATTAATACCGAGTGTGATAAAACTGACGGCTTCGTGGTAACACATGGTACGGATACCATGGAAGAAACCGCCTATTTCCTCGATCTCACCGTCAAGTGCAACAAGCCGGTGGTGCTGGTCGGCGCAATGCGTCCGTCTACAGGTATGAGCGCTGATGGCCCCTTCAACCTGTATAACGCCGTGGTAACCGCCGCAGACAAAGCCTCTGCCAACCGTGGTGTGCTGGTGGTGATGAACGACACCGTTATGGATGGTCGCGATGTGACCAAAACTAACACTACGGATGTCGCTACTTTCAAATCCGTTAACTATGGTCCGCTGGGGTATATCCATAACGGTAAAATCGACTACCAGCGTACGCCTGCGCGTAAGCACACCACATCCACGCCGTTCGACGTATCTAAGCTGACCGAGCTGCCGAAAGTTGGGATTGTTTACAACTACGCTAACGCCTCCGATCTGCCAGCCAAAGCATTGGTAGATGCGGGTTACGCCGGGATCGTCAGTGCGGGTGTAGGTAACGGTAACCTGTATAAAACCATTTTCGATACGCTGGCAACTGCCGCGCATAAAGGTACTGTTGTGGTGCGCTCATCCCGTGTACCAACGGGCGCCACCACCCAGGATGCTGAAGTTGATGATGCGAAATACGGATTTGTGGCTTCAGGCTCTCTGAACCCGCAAAAAGCGCGTGTTCTGCTGCAACTGGCTCTGACCCAAACCAAGGATCCTAAGCAGATCCAGGAAATGTTTAATCAGTATTAATCACTCCGGCCCCGGTCATTCGACTGGGGCGTTTTCTCAAAACCTCCTGAATATGCGTAACGATCAATTCGCTCATCATTTTTGTGGTTATGATGATTGCCGATCGTTATTTTGCATATTTATACACCTTAGTGGGATTGGTCGGGGATTATGCATTTTTTGAAAGACCTGGACGAAAGACCATCCTGTAAAGTTTTCCGCCATGCTGACCACTAAAGGCACACCTGTCAATAATGCGCCCGTGGGCGCATCGAGCATCACTCCGCCAGAAACAGCTCCAGCAGAGAATTCAAAAATAGCTTACCGTGTTGGGTAATCTGCCAGTATTCATCGCATTCACTCAGATAGCCCTGGGCAATGGCCTCATCGATCTGTCGACGAATAACGTCTTCGGTAAGCCCGGTATATTGCGTGAACTCCGCGCGAGGCGCGGCTTCCAGCAGCCGGAAACGGTTCATAAAGAACTCAAACGGCTTATCGGCCTCGGCGACATCTCGCTGGCTTTCCAGATAACGTCCTTGCATGTATCCGCGCGGATGTCGCGTTTTGGTCGTGCGCAGGATGCGACCGTCTGGGAAAGTGACTTTGCCGTGCGCGCCGCAACCAATGCCTAAGTAGTCGCCAAAACGCCAGTAATTTAGGTTGTGCTGACACTGATAACCCGGTCTGGCGTAGGCTGAAGTTTCGTACTGCTGATACCCCGCGGCGGTCAGCAACTGGTGGCCTTGCTCAAAAATATCCCACAGCGCGTCGTCGTCCGGTAATACCGGTGGTCGGGACCCGAACAGCGTATTCGGTTCGATGGTCAACTGATACCAGGAAAGATGCGGCGGGTTAAGCGCTATGGCCTGTTGTAAATCGCCCAGCGCCTCTTCCAGCGTCTGATCCGGTAAACCGTGCATCAGGTCGAGGTTAAAGCTGCGTAGTCCCAGACCGCTCGCCAGGTGCGCTGCACGTTTGGCTTCTTCCGGCCCGTGAATACGTCCCAGACGTTCGAGTTTGGCGGAGCTAAAGCTCTGCACACCAATGGAGATACGGTTTACGCCAGCACGTTGATAATCCACAAAGCGATCGGCTTCCACCGTACCGGGATTCGCCTCCATCGTGATTTCTGCATCTGCGGCGAGATTCAGCCGTGCGCGCACGCCGTCGAGCAGCGTTTGCATTGCCGGGCCAGAAAGCAGGCTCGGCGTACCACCACCGATAAAAATCGTCTTTACCTCGCGGCCCTGGGCGTGGACCACCTCAGAATCCAGATCGCTCAGCAGATGCTGCACATAGTCGTCATGAGGGACTTCGCCTTTAAGCGCATGCGAGTTGAAGTCGCAGTACGGGCATTTCTGCACGCACCACGGGATGTGAATGTAAAGACTTAACGGCGGAAGCTTAACCATTACGCAGGGCATCCAGCAGCAGCTTCAGCGCTTGTCCGCGGTGAGAAATCGCGCTCTTTTCTTCGCGGGTCAGTTCGGCGGCGGTTTTCCCTTCAGACGGCACAAAGAAGATTGGGTCGTAGCCAAAACCACCGTTTCCGGCAGGTTCACGGGCAATAACGCCCGGCCAGCGTCCGTGGCAAACCACAGGTGTTGGATCGTCTGCATGGCGCATATACACCAGCACGCAGTGGAATTGTGCCTGGCGCTTGTCATCAGGAACATCCTGCAGGGTGTGGAGCAGTTTTTCCAGGTTCTGCTGATCGGTTGCATCTTCGCCGGAATAGCGGGCTGAATAGATGCCCGGCGCGCCGCCAAGGGCATTTACCGCCAGACCGGAGTCATCAGCAATGGCGGGTAAACCGGTAATTTGCGCGGCATGACGTGCCTTCAGAATGGCGTTCTCAATAAACGTCAGCCCGGTCTCTTCTGCAGAATCAACACCCAGATCCGTTTGAGCAACAACATCAAGACCGAAATCACTCAGAAGAGAGGCGAGTTCACGCACTTTACCGGCGTTGCCGGTCGCGAGGACAACTTTTTGCATGGGATACCTAATCAGTTAGCGCCGCAATTTCGGGCGGGATCTGTTGCGGATGAATGATTTTAACCTGTTTGTGACGACCAAGCTCGCCCTTCTCAATGACGACCTGGCTTTTTGCCACACGGAACTGTTTGCCGAGAAACTTCACCAGATGGCTATTGGCTTGCCCATCAACCGGTGGGGCGGTAATGGCGACTTTTAACTCGTCGCCATGTAAACCTACAATACTGTCACGGCTGGCTTTAGGCTGAATGTAGAGCCGTAAAACCAGACCGTCATCGCAGGGGGTAACGGCACTCATAGCGCCATCCACAGCCCCGGCAGCAGCATGTTACCTGTCGCCTGTAACACTTCTGCGATGCCCATGTTAATGACATACAGCAGCAGAACCAGGATCATTGGCGAGAAATCGATCCCACCCATGCCTGGAAGTAAGCGACGAATAGGACGCAGCAGCGGATCCGCCAGTTGAATCAGCACGTACTCCACAGGGCTGCGGCCCTGGCTGACCCAGCTCATAATCGCCATCACCAGCAGAACCCAGAAAATCAGCAGTCCGATGGTCTTCAGGACAATCAGCACGGCGGCGATCCAGATGATCGGCTGGAACGTAACCACCTTAAACAGCACGATGGCCTTGATAAAGCTCAGAACGAGCGCAACTAATGCCGATGCGCTGTCAATTGGCCCCATCGGCGGAATGATACGGCGTAACGGCCCAATAATGGGCTGAGTGATTTTCACAATAAACTGCGAGAACGGGTTGTAGAAATCGCAGCGAGACCATTGCATCCACACGCGCAGCAGCAGCGCCATGGTATACAGCTCAATTACCGTTGAGAGCAGGAAGGTCAACGTATTCATGGTGTTCCTTAGTTTTCCTTATTTTTTAGTGTAATCACGAGCACCAAAAATGGCAGTGCCGATGCGCACCATCGTGCTACCCGCCGCAATGGCGGCATCCATATCATCAGACATCCCCAGTGAGAGCGTGTCGATACTTGGGTAACGTGTTTTCAACCCGGCAAATGCTACCGCCATTTGCTGTGCAACTTCAAACTGCCTTACATAATCTGACTCTGGCGCCGGAATCGCCATCAGACCACGCAGGGTAATCCGTGGCAACGCGGCGACTTCAGCGGCCAGTGCATCAAGCTCTGCAAGCGGAATACCTGACTTACTGTTCTCATCGCTGATATTAATCTGAATCAACACATTGAGCGGCGGCAGTTCCGCAGGGCGCTGTTCGCTCAGACGGGCAGCGATACGCAGACGATCAATTGTATGGCACCAGTCAAAATGTTCAGCGACCAGACGACTTTTGTTCGACTGCAGCGGGCCGATAAAGTGCCACTGCAGATCGTTAACGCCTTTTTCCTGAAAGTAGCGGATCTTATCCACCCCTTCCTGGACATAGTTTTCACCGAAGGCACGCTGCCCTGCGGTCATGGCTTCTTCGATGGCGCTCGCAGGTTTGGTTTTGCTGACTGCAAGCAACATAACTTCTTCTGAAGACCGCCCGCAACGCGTCGCGGCGGCTGAGATTTTGTCCCGGACATGTGCCAGGTTATGCGCGATATCGTTCATTTTCCGAGGATGTTCATATGAATATGGAAGAAATAGTGGCCCTTAGTGTAAAGCATAACGTGTCGGATCTACACCTGTGCAATGCATGGCCTGCGCGCTGGCGCATAGGTGGAAAAGTCGAAATAGCACCATTTACTACACCTGGGAAGGCTGCAGATAGGCTGAGTATAAAAATGTGAGTCTGTAGGAGGACGTAAACAGATTTAACTGACAGGATTTTCAATTCGTTTTATTCAGCTCCAGTTTGCGCCAGTGTAAATATTCTACAGTTATAAAATTAGGGATGATATTTATTTCTAATAAAGCAAAAACATTAGATAATTGGTAAGGTAAATATTATAACTTCATTTATTATTAAGCAGCAATACACATCGAAAATACAGATTACGGGCATATTTGCGATGTCAATAAATAGAGTTGGAAGCATTTAATGTTCAAGGTGATGGTTCGCTTTGTGATATTTCATACTCTTCGTTTATAAATGAGGTTTTGCAAATGTGGAATAAAGAAGCCGCTGTAAATTTTGTTAGGAATAATGCTCATGCGCACGCTACAGGTTATTGTGACAGGGCAGTAACAGCAGCAATCGAACATGGTGTGTATCCCGGACCTGGTTATCGTAAAAATCAGCCCTCGTATAAACTCTATAGGCATAACTGATGAAACGATTGATATTATTTACTTTTCTATTCTCATCGTTTGCTATGGCAGGAATAATACCTGCTGATACTCAGGCATTAAAATTCAATGCCTGGTATATCAAGCAGATTGCTCATAATATCATCCCAGTTGCAGATGATCCGACGGCATTAGAGCCTTATGTTATTATTGATACATTGAATAAATTAAAGCAAGCTTATAGAAGCAATGAGCTTGAAGAGGATTATTTTCTAAAAGTTCAGGGTTTTGCAGATGAAGACTGGAGTAAGCATATCAGTATTGATCTAATTATAGCTGATCCTATTTGTACCAATGTCTATTTGACATTTGGAACAGGTGAGTCATCTCAAAAAGTTATTGACTGCATGGTAGAAGAAAAAGGTGTATGGAAAATCAAGAGCGTGACTACTCGCTATTAGTCGTTGTTTTCACCAATTGAAAATAATCCAGCGACGATGGCTTCTTCGATGGCGCTCGCAGGTTTGGTTTTGCTGACTACAAGCAACATAACTTCTTTTGAAGACCGCCCGCAACGCGTCGCGGCGGCTGAGATTTTGTCCCGGACATGTGCCAGGTTATGCGCGATATCGTTCATTTTCCGAGGATGTTCATATGAATATGGAAGAAATAGTGGCCCTTAGTGTAAAGCATAACGTGTCGGATCTACACCTGTGCAATGCATGGCCTGCGCGCTGGCGCATACGTGGAAAAGTCGAAATAGCACCATTTACTCCCCCTGACGTGGAGGATCTGCTGATGTGCTGGCTCAGTGAGCAACAACAGGTACAGTGGCGGGAACAGGGGCAGATTGATTTTGCCCTTACGCTGGCGGACTCCCGGCGTCTACGCGCCAGCGCATTTGCTCATCAGCAGGGAACCTCGCCGGCGCTAAGATTGCTACCGCTTGAATGTCCTCGTTTAGACGATCTCCAGACCCCCGAGGCCATACCTGAACTGCTGCACGGTGAAAATGGATTAGTTCTGGTCACTGGAGCCACCGGCAGCGGTAAATCAACCACCCTGGCGGCGATGGTGGAGTACCTTAATCAACATATTGCGGGGCATATTCTGACGCTGGAAGATCCGATTGAATATCGCTACACCAGCCAGCGTTGTCTTATTCAACAGCGGGAGGTGGGCGTACACTGCGCTTCTTTTGCTGCCGGTTTGCGCGGCGCGTTACGCGAAGATCCCGACGTCATTTTGCTGGGCGAGCTGCGCGACGTGGAAACTATTCGTTTGGCCTTAACGGCAGCGGAGACCGGGCATCTGGTGTTGGCAACCTTACATACGCGAGGGGCGGCGCAGGCCATCGCGCGGCTGGTGGACACCTTTCCCGCTCAGGAGAAAGATCCGGTGCGTAACCAGCTGGCAGACAGCCTGCGGGCGGTACTTTCGCAAAAGCTGGAGGAAGATAAGCAGGGAGGACGCGTGGCGCTATTCGAACTGCTCGTCAACACGCCCGCCGTGGGTAATTTGATCCGCGAAGGGAAAACGCATCAGCTACCCGGTGTGATTCAAACCGGGCAGCAGACAGGTATGCAGACGTTTGCACAAAGTCAGCAGCAGCGCCAGGCGCAGGGGCGACTTTAGTAGCCCTGCTCGAAATAGCTTTCAAGGATAATAACGGCAGAAGCGGAATCTACTTTGCCTTTATTCAACGCCCGGTATCCGCCTTGCTCAAACAGGCCTGAGCGGGCTTCGACGGTGCTCAAACGTTCATCGTGCAGCGTTACGGTTACGCCAAAGCGACCGTGAATGCGGTTAGCGAATTTGCGCGCGCGCGCAGTAAGGGGTTGTTCGGTGCCATCCATGTTGAGCGGCAGGCCGACAATGATTTCGTCCGGCTGCCACTCTTTTAGCAGGCGTTCAATCAAACTCCAGTCTGGCGTACCGTCCTGTGCTTTGATGGCGGGCAAGGGTCTCGCCGTACCGGTAATGCGTTGACCAACCGCGACGCCGATACTTTTCGTACCAAAATCAAAAGAGAGTAATGTTCCGCTCATCAGGCGTGTCCCGCCACGCCAGGCATGGTCTGAATATCAATCCCGATAAGCTTCGCCGCATCGCGCCAGCGGTCGGCAATCGGCGTTTTAAATAAGATGTTGAGGTCTGCGGGAGCAGTGAGCCAGGCGTTATCCAGGAGCTCTTGTTCCAGTTGACCTTTTTCCCATGATGAATAGCCCAGCGCAACCAGCACTTCAGATGGCTGCTCCTGCGTACCCAGGGTTTCAAGTACATCGCGGGAGGTGGTGATGATAGTGTTATCTGAAATGCGAATACTGGAGGCAAAGCGTGACGGCGGGGTGTGTAGAATAAATCCACGGTCTTCCGCCAGTGGGCCGCCGAGCATCACCGGTTTGTCCAGACGAATGGCAGGATCGCGTGCTTCTGGAGTAATCTTCAGCTTTTCCAGAATCCCTTCAATTTGTAAGTTTTCCAGAGGCTTATTGACGATAATCCCCATTGCTCCGTTCTCATTGTGTTCACAGATATACACCACGGAACGGCGGAAAATCGGATCCTGGAGAGCAGGCATGGCAATTAGAAAGTGATGCTGTAAATTCATTGTCAGAGGTTCTGTTTCCTGGTTCAAAAAAGCAACAGAGCCCAGTATGTGGGCAAAGCGCGAAGATGTCACCCTCTGAAGATAGCTTTGCCGGATGGCGGCTTCGCCTTATCCGGCCTACGGGGTGCGAATGTAGGCCGGATAAGGCGAAGGCATCGCCATCCGGCAACTTATTTATTTCTGCAAACGTGCCTCGATGGCGTCCATCAGCATACCGGTAATCGAAACCGGGAACTCCGCTTCAATTTCACGAATACAGGTTGGGCTGGTGACGTTAATTTCCGTCAGACGGTCGCCAATGATATCCAGACCGACAAAAATCAAACCTTTTGCTTTCAGCGTTGGCCCAATGCGACGTGCAATTTCCCAGTCGCTGTCGGTTAATGGACGCGGCTCGCCACGACCGCCGGCTGCCAGGTTGCCACGGGTTTCGCCGCCTTGTGGAATACGCGCCAGGCAGTACGGAACGGGTTCGCCATCGACCACCAGCACGCGTTTATCGCCGTCTTTAATTGCCGGCAGATAGTTCTGCGCCATGCAATAACGGGTACCGTGCTCGGTCAGTGTTTCGGCAATAACGCCAAGGTTCGGATCGCCTTCCTTCACGCGGAAAATAGATGCGCCGCCCATGCCGTCCAGCGGTTTGAGAATGATGTCGCTGTGTTTTTGCCAGAAGGCTTTCAGCTGCGCTTTGTTACGCGTGACCAGTGTTTCCGGCGTCAGGTCGGCAAACCATGCGGTGAACAGCTTCTCGTTACAATCGCGCAGGCTCTGCGGTTTGTTGACGATTAGCGTCCCTTTCTCCTCTGCACGTTCCAGAATATAGGTTGCGTAGATGAACTCGGTATCAAACGGCGGATCCTTACGCATCAGAATGACGTCCAGATCTGCCAGCGGGAGATCCTGCTCGCTATTGAACTCATACCATTTGTCGTAGTTCTGCTCTACGCTCAGGGTACGTGTACGGGCGCGGGCTTCACCGTTGATCAGATAGAGATCGGCCATTTCCATATAATGAATTTCGTAACCGCGACGTTGCGCTTCCAGCAGCATAGCGAAGCTGGAATCTTTCTTGATGTTGATGCTTGCGATGGGATCCATCACGATGCCGAGCTTGATCATTGTTCTTCTCCGTTAGCCCAGATCGCCAAAACGCACCTGTAGCGCGGTGATGGCGGTGAGCGCAGTTGTCTCAGTACGCAGAACGCGAGGTCCTAACAGAATATCAGTAAACTGATACCGTGCGGTCATGGCAATTTCATCTGCCGACAGCCCACCTTCGGGGCCAATCAGCAAGCGGATGCGTTCCACCGGGAGCGGCAGCGTATTGATGCTGGCGCTGGCGCGGGGATGCAGGTTCAGTTTCAGACCTTCATCCTGTTCGGCGCACCACGCTTCCAGATCCATCGCCGGGCGAATTTCAGGCACCCGATTACGACCGCACTGTTCGCAGGCGGCAATGGCGATTTTCTGCCACTGCTGGAGCTTCTTGTTCAGGCGTTCGCTGTCCAGTTTAACGCCGCAGCGCTCAGAAAAAAGTGGCGTAATGAGGCTTACACCCAGTTCAATCGATTTTTGGATAGTAAATTCCATTTTTTCACCCCGCGACATCACCTGGCCCAGGTGGATGTGCAGCGGCGATTCTCGATCGTCGAGTTCAGCGTTAAGCACCTTCACGTCCACGCTTTTCTTACTGGCGTGGGTGATTTCGGCGTCGAATATCTGATTGCTGCCATCAAACAGCTGTAGCGCCTGGCCTGGCCCCATACGCAGTACGCGGCCGATATGGTTGGCTGCATCTTCACACAGTGAAATTTGGCGGCCGGAAGTGAGTGGCTCAGGGTGATAAATGCGAGGAATGCGCATAGTTAAACATCCGCGTCATGGCCCTGGGCTGCAAAAGGCTAGGGCATGGTTAAAAAATATTGCTGCTAGTGTAGGTTAGCTCTTTTGCGCCTGGCAAGCGCGTTGCACATAGGGGTTATGGTTCCCCTGTACCTTTGCAATGCGTTCGTCGCGCTCACACTCCCAATCGGTGACCGGATACTGCTTATTCCAGGCATTAAAAAGCTGAGTTTGCTGGCGGGAGAGCGTCAGGTTGTATTGGTCGCGCATGTAAAAATAGGTACGCGCGATGGCGCCACGGGCGCGGGCTGGCGGCTCGGCAACTTTCTCTTTGAAGTCAACCTTCATGGTGCATTGTCCATATTGGCCTTCGCCACCGTTCCACTGGCTGTACATAAAGTTTGCGCGATCGCCATTGACCTCACCCACCGCGGGCTGCAGGTTATGCATATCGCTTTCCATTTTGCGATAGACCGGATCTTTAGCGCAGTTTTTACGCCCTCCGTCCTGCCAGCACTGGCGCTGATGACCAAATTGCCAGGCGGGGACCACGTGTTCCCATTCAATTCGACTGGCGCGGTTTTCATTTTTTCGCACTTTATAGCCGCAGGATTCGAGGTCAACGACCCCTTTTTTTCCTTGCCAGTTAATTTTACATCCGCAATAGAAATCGCCTGGCGCATCGGCGTTAACTTTAACGCCTGCTGCTTTTGCCTGAGAAAAACTGTTGATGCCTTCGGCTAAAACCGAGCCTGAAAACGCAGCGGCTAACAAGGCCGCAGCAAAAGAAAGATTACGGTACATCACGAACTCCGTGTCAAAACGAGCCCGCAACGTAGCGAAAGTCATTCCTGTATGCAATCAGTTAGATCAGAAAAGTTCCTGATAATTCTGAAGATTATTCTGCAACCAGCGGTTGACCGCAGTGGACGCAGCGGTAGGTGGCTTCGCCGCGTACAACGCGGTTATGGCGGCGGACGGTCAGTTGGTGTTCCTGACACTTACAGCGGTATGTAAAGGTCTTACGCTGCACGGATTGCAGCTCAAACTGATGCGTGCGCCGGGCCGGTACGCCCAGCACGCTCTCCATCATCCATTTCCACTCTTTCCCGTGCGGCGGTACGCGGCCAAAGTGTTTCCACACCAGTAGATGCGCCAGTTCATGGGGCACCACTTCGTTAACGAACGCGTCAACATTCTCCATCAGCAAAACTGGATTAAGACGAATTTCGTAGGTTTGTAGCCACGCGGTACCCGCGGCGGTTCCGCGCTGTTGGTAAACCAGCTTTGGTTCCGGGTATTGGCGTTCGAGTTTGAGATTGGCCTGAGCGAGTTTTTCCCGCAGGCTGCGCATAACGGCTTGCTGGATGGCGATCGGGAGACGGGAGGTTTTCATAACGCCAGAGGATAGTGCGACAGGGAAGGGACTGCAAGAGGAAGGCTCCCTCCCACGGGGGAGGAAGCCTAACGAGATTAGTCGTGTGCGCCAATTTCGCGCAGTTTACGACCTTTCATCAGGTTACGTTCAATGTGTTCCAGAGAGACGTTTTTAGTTTCAGGGATCAGCCACAGGGTCAGGAAGATGAACAGTACGTTCAGGCCACCGTAGACCCAGAAGGTGTTGGCGCTGCCCAGCGAGTTCAGCATCGTCAGGAAGGTTGCGCCGACAATCATGTTGGCAATCCAGTTAGTTGCGGTAGAGCAGGTGATGCCGAAATCGCGACCTTTCAGCGGCTGGATTTCAGAGCACAGTACCCAAATCAGCGGACCGGCGCTCATCGCAAAGCCAACGATAAACATTAGCAGCATCAGCACAGCGAAGTATTGTGCGGCTGGCGAGTGAATACCCACGTGCATCATGGTACCCAGCACGCCCATGCCGACGGCCATGACGATAAAGCCGAGGATCAGCGTAGGTTTACGGCCCCAGCGGTCAACCAGGCCAATGGCGATAAAGGTTGCCAGCACGTTGGTCAGACCGACAATAACGGTCCCCCACATCTGTTCGGTGGTGTTGGTGTAACCCGCCAGCTCAAAGATTTTTGGCGCGTAATACATAATGACGTTCATCCCGGTGAACTGCTGCATCACCTGTAACAGAACGCCAAGGAAAACCGCGCGGCGGAAGTTGCTGTTTTCTTTAAACAGCGCCCAGCCGCTCTGCTTCACCTGCAGGCTTTCACGAATTTCATCCAGCTCGCGCTTGGCTTCAGCGCTGGTGTCACGCAGACGCAACAGAACGCGTTCGGCATCGACAAAACGACGTTTAGCCGCAAACCAACGCGGGCTGTCCGGCAGAAAGATGACGCCAACCAGCAGTAACAGGGCAGGGATAATGATCACGCCCAGCATCCAGCGCCATGCGCCGCTGTAGCTAAACGCCGTATCGGAAAGATACGCACCTAAAATACCGATGGTGATCATTAACTGATACATAGAAATCATGCTGCCGCGAATTTTTTCCGGGGCGATTTCGGACAAGTACAACGGTGCGGTATAAGACGCAACGCCGACTGCCAGGCCGAGCAGCACGCGGGAAACCAGCAGCACTTCAACGTTTGGCGCTGCGGCGGAGAACAGCGAACCGGCAACAAACAGGATTGCGCCGATCATCAGGCTTTTTTTACGCCCCAGCTTGAAGGAGAGCCAACCGCTGCCGACGGCGCCCACTGCCGCACCAAACATCATGGAACTCACCACCCATTCCTGAGTGTGTGGGGTAATTTGGAACTCGTCGGTGATGAATGGTAAAGCACCGGCAATAACACCGATATCCAGGCCAAAAAGTAATCCAGCCAGGGCTGCCAGGAAGCAGACAAAAAATGTCATGGCTTTGTTGGAATGCCCCGTTTTTTTATTGTCAGGCATGATGCCCTCCGTTGGGTAGCTAGTTTTGTTGATGTTAAGGGTAGGTGAGTACGGGGTAAAAAAATGCGAATCACATCACATTAGTGTAATCGGTTACACTGGCATTCATCTGGATTATTGTTTAATGAGTTGAAAGTTAACATTATTTATTATTATAGATTAAAGTTGATTGGCTGATTTTAAGACAATGCTGAAATATGATGTAACAGTGATGCAATGCTGGTAACGAAGAGATGTGAATTCAAGGTAGATAGAAATACCGTGCTATGTAATCGCTTTCATTTGTTATTGAAGCAAATGAAATTAGCGTGGTTATAGCGATGGGGGATGGGAGAGCAAATGACATAAAAAAAGACCAGCGCGAGGCTGGTCTTCATAAGCATTGAGCCGTAGAGGAATTACTTCAGACCGGCAGCTTCACGCAGCAGGGCGGCTTTGTCGGTTTTTTCCCATGGGAAATGTTCGCGACCAAAGTGACCGTAAGCGGCGGTTTCTTTGTAAATCGGGTGCAGCAGATCCAGCATCTGAATCAGGCCATACGGGCGCAGGTCGAAGAACTCACGCACCAGCAGGGTCAGCTGTTCTGAAGGCACTTTTTCAGTACCGAACGTTTCCACCATGATAGAGGTCGGTTCAGCCACGCCGATTGCGTAGGAAACCTGAATCTCACAACGGTCAGCCAGGCCAGCGGCAACGATGTTTTTCGCTACGTAGCGGGCTGCATAAGCTGCGGAACGGTCAACTTTAGACGGATCCTTACCAGAGAATGCGCCGCCGCCGTGACGGGCCATGCCGCCGTAGGTATCAACGATGATTTTACGACCCGTCAGACCGCAGTCACCCATTGGACCGCCGATAACGAAACGACCAGTTGGGTTGATGAAGAACTTGGTTGAAGCTGTCAGCCATTCAGTCGGCAGTACCGGTTTGATGATCTCTTCCATAACGGCTTCTTGCAGCGATTTCTGATCGATATCTTCAGAGTGCTGAGTCGACAGAACAACCGCATCAATACCGACGATTTTACCGTCGTCATACTGGAAGGTTACCTGGCTTTTTGCATCCGGGCGCAGCCAGGATAAGGTGCCGTTTTTACGCACTTCAGCCTGACGCTGCACCAGACGGTGAGCATAGGTAATCGGGGCTGGCATCAGCACGTCGGTTTCGTTGGTTGCATAACCAAACATCAGACCCTGGTCGCCTGCGCCCTGTTCCAGCGGATCCGCACGGTCAACACCCTGGTTGATGTCCGGAGACTGTTTACCAATCGCGCTCAGTACCGCGCAAGAGTTGGCATCAAAGCCCATGTCGGAATGCACATAGCCAATTTCGCGAACCGTGTTACGGGTGATCTCTTCGATATCAACCCATGCGCTGGTGGTGATCTCACCGCCAACTAAAACCATGCCGGTTTTGACGTAGGTCTCGCAGGCAACGCGTGCTTTCGGATCCTGCTCCAGGATTGCATCCAGCACGGCATCAGAGATTTGGTCAGCGATTTTGTCAGGATGCCCTTCTGATACGGACTCGGACGTAAAAAGGTGTTTTGCCATATTTAATTTCACCTAAGGAGAATGTAGTTAGCTCAAACTGTCGAGTGGAATAGCCATGTGTAGAAGATTCTACCATGAGTCTGCAGATGACGGACACTGGCAGTCTGAGTGTTAATCGGTATAGATGGATTAACATCTGGACGGCTATTTTAAGGCGGTTCTGCGCCTGATTTCCAGCTTTTTTTGATTGAGCTCGCATTGTACTGAAAATGTAACTGGAAATTTTTCCTGACGGTGCTGGCAATGCGCGTATTTATCTTTTGCTTTTTCGTACTGTTGTCGGTATAAAACGCGGCGCGCGGCTCATATCCGTCATACTTCAAGTTGCATGTGCGTTGGCAATACTCGCCCAGTCACTTACTCCTGTAAGCGCCCGGGGATTCACTGCGTTGCCGCCTTCCCGCAACTCGATTTATTGAGGATAGACAAAAAAGCACACGACGTTTTCATCGTGTTGCCACTTCCAGCCGGGTTAAAACTTTAGCTTTGGCTTGTGGGTTCGTTCCGTCAGGAGCAACCGTGGAGGTGATACGAGATAATGAACCGTTGTATTCTGCTGAATCTGTCGCACCGTTCTGGTGTACATATGTCCCCCGCAATCTGCATCTTGCATACCTGCCGATGTTATACCCATCTCGGCGCTTCTCAGGACTCCAGGGCCGGCAACGGTCACTAAGAACTGAACAAGGGCGCTCTTGGTAAACAAGAGTTTTCTCGTGGTTTCGCCGAACCGTCAGCATTAAGTTCGGTTACGTGTTTACATTGATATGAAAAAGAAACCGGTCGCACAGTCGGAGCGTCAGCACTATCTGCTGGAAATTCTGCCTGTATTTGGGTTGTTATCGCGTCTTCGGATTGCGATAGTAGTCAACTGTTTTACACTTGTTAATAAAATTTGAGGTTCGCTATGTCTGACGACATTTCTTTGGGTTCGCCTTCGTCAGCAGGCGAACACGGTGTACTACGCTCCATGCAGGAGGTTGCAATGAGTTCCCAGGAAGCCAGCAAGATGCTGCGTACTTACAATATTGCCTGGTGGGGTAATAACTATTATGACGTCAATGAACTGGGCCACATCAGCGTGTGCCCGGATCCCGACGTACCAGAAGCGCGCGTTGACCTTGCTGAGTTGGTGAAAGCCCGTGAAGCGCAGGGCCAGCGTTTGCCTGCATTGTTCTGCTTCCCGCAGATCCTGCAACACCGTCTGCGTTCGATTAACGCCGCGTTTAAGCGCGCCCGTGAGTCTTACGGCTACAACGGTGACTATTTCCTCGTTTACCCGATCAAGGTTAACCAGCACCGTCGCGTGATTGAATCGCTGATCCACTCCGGCGAACCGCTGGGGCTGGAAGCCGGTTCTAAAGCTGAACTGATGGCCGTTCTGGCTCATGCCGGAATGACCCGCAGCGTGATCGTGTGTAACGGCTATAAAGACCGCGAATACATCCGCCTGGCGCTAATTGGCGAAAAGATGGGCCATAAGATCTATCTGGTCATCGAGAAGATGTCTGAAATCGCTATCGTGCTGGATGAAGCTGAACGACTGAATGTTGTTCCGCGTCTGGGCGTGCGTGCGCGTCTGGCGTCGCAAGGGTCCGGCAAATGGCAGTCTTCCGGCGGAGAGAAATCGAAATTCGGCCTGGCGGCAAACCAGGTGCTGCAACTGGTAGAAATGCTGCGCGAGCGCGGTCGTCTGGACAGTATTCAGTTGCTGCACTTCCACCTCGGCTCACAGATGGCGAACATTCGTGATATTGCCACCGGCGTACGTGAGTCGGCGCGTTTCTACGTTGAGCTGCACAAGCTTGGCGTAAATATCCAGTGCTTCGACGTGGGCGGTGGCCTGGGCGTGGACTACGAAGGTACCCGTTCGCAGTCTGACTGCTCCGTAAACTACGGCCTGAACGAATACGCGAACAACATCATCTGGGCCATTGGCGACGCCTGTGAAGAGCACGGTCTGCCGCACCCGACGGTAATTACCGAATCCGGTCGCGCTGTTACCGCGCATCATACCGTGCTGGTGTCTAATATTATCGGCGTTGAGCGTAGCGAGCATACCGAAGCAACGCCTCCGGCTGACGATGCGCCGCGTGCCCTGCAAAGCATGTGGGAAACCTGGCAAGAGATGCATGAGCCGGGAACCCGTCGTTCGCTGCGTGAATGGCTGCACGACAGCCAGATGGATCTGCACGATATTCACGTTGGGTACTCTTCAGGCACCTTTAGCCTGCAGGAACGCGCGTGGGCAGAACAGCTCTATCTGAACATGTGTCACGATGTGCAAAAACAACTCGACCCGAGCAACCGCGCGCACCGTCCGATTATCGACGAGTTGCAGGAGCGTATGGCGGATAAGATTTACGTCAACTTCTCGCTGTTCCAGTCGATGCCGGATGCGTGGGGGATCGATCAGCTGTTCCCGGTGATGCCGTTGGAAGGGCTGAACAAGGCTCCTGAGCGCCGTGCGGTGCTGCTGGATATCACCTGTGACTCTGATGGCGCTATCGACCACTATGTTGATGGTGACGGCATTGCGACCACCATGCCGATGCCGGAATACGACCCGGAGAACCCGCCGATGCTGGGCTTCTTTATGGTGGGTGCGTACCAGGAGATCCTTGGCAACATGCACAACCTGTTCGGTGATACTGAAGCGGTTGACGTGTTCGTCTTCCCTGACGGCAGCGTGGAAGTTGAGCTGTCTGACGAAGGGGATACCGTGGCGGATATGCTGCAGTATGTGCAGTTGGATCCGAACACCCTGCTAACGCAGTTCCGTGATCAAGTGAAAAACACCGATCTGGATACCGAGTTGCAGCAGCAGTTCCTCGAAGAGTTTGAGGCAGGTCTGTACGGATATACCTATCTCGAAGACGAGTAATTGAGATATATCTGCTTGAGAGCCGGCTTATTTATATAAACCGGCTCTTTTTTTATTAATGAAATCTGAAATATGGTGGCAACTCTTTCTTTTATCTTTTTAGAACTCTACTGTTGCCGATGTAATAACTCGGAAACAGAAAAGGAATCGAGATGAAGGGATTTAAGTGGAACGTGTTTTTTGCCGTAATTTTTTTACTTGCTGGTGGCTGTTCCGTGCCCGCATATTATAGCAGTGCACCTTCGCCAGGCGTGGGAACGGCCTGGGGCGGCGACGTGCACTCAACGGTAACGGGCGTATCTGTAGAACGTGCGGAGCGCGACCCTGCCGAAGTCATATTAATAAATTATTCTGCAAAGTATTCGACGGGTTACGATAGAGTATACAGCATACGCATTAGTGATTTGGAATATGCTGTTCGCGATGCTAATTTTAATTCTATCCCTATTACCCGTCTTTACAACTCCTCTGTTGGGCAATGGCAATATAGTCTTCCAGCCAGGGTGGGGACAAATTATCAATTGTATGTGCGCAATCACAGTCGAGATACGAACTATGAAATCGTCGCGACTGTAGATGGGCTTGATGTACTTAACGGCAAACCTGGTTCGCTGAATAACAGCGGTTATATTGTTAATGCGGGAGATTCGCTGGCAATCAAAGGGTTCAGAAAAGATAAGTATACTGAAGCCGAATTTCGGTTTTCTGATGCTTCAAACTCCTACGCCGCTAACTCTGCGCAGGGTGACAGGCGCAACATCGGAGTGATTGGTTTCGCCGCATTTGCTTTGCAGGGCCTGGTCGTTAAAACGCTCTCGCCTTGCTCTGCGCAGGCATTCCCGGCGGACAGTAATGGTTATGCCCCGCCGCCATGTCGTCAATAAAAGCGCTGCTTGAAGCGGGGAAGTTTTAAGGCGATAATTACACAAAATCTGTTTTAAAAAATCTAACCCTTCCTCGTCGGGCCTAACGACGCGGAAGGGTTTTTTTATACCGACGAATATGAGGTTTTTGCCATGAGCACCTTAGGTCATCAATACGACAACTCCCTGGTTTCTAACGCCTTTGGTTTTTTGCGTCTGCCGATGAACTTCATGCCGTACGACAGCGACGCCGATTGGGTGATCACCGGCGTACCGTTTGATATGGCAACGTCTGGCCGCGCGGGCGGTCGTCATGGTCCGGCTGCGATCCGTCAGGTTTCCACTAACCTGGCGTGGGAACACAATCGCTTCCCGTGGAACTTCGATATGCGCGAGCGTCTGAACGTGGTGGACTGCGGCGATCTGGTTTATGCGTTCGGTGATGCCCGTGAAATGAGTGAAAAACTGCAGGCGCATGCTGAGAAGTTGCTTTCTGCCGGTAAGCGCATGCTCTCTTTCGGCGGTGACCACTTCGTCACGCTGCCGCTCCTGCGCGCGCACGCTAAACACTTTGGTAAAATGGCGCTGGTGCACTTTGATGCCCACACCGACACCTACGCTAACGGCTGTGAATTCGACCACGGTACCATGTTCTACACTGCGCCGAACGAAGGTCTGATCGATCCGAATCACTCTGTGCAGATCGGTATTCGTACCGAGTTCGACAAAGATAACGGCTTTACCGTGCTGGATGCTTGCCAGGTGAACGATCGCGGCGTAGATGACGTCATCGCCCAGGTTAAGCAGATTGTTGGTGATATGCCGGTGTATCTGACCTTTGATATCGACTGCCTCGATCCGGCGTTTGCTCCTGGAACCGGTACGCCCGTGATCGGCGGTCTGACTTCCGATCGCGCGATCAAGCTGGTACGTGGTCTGAAAGATCTGAATATCGTCGGGATGGATGTGGTGGAAGTGGCTCCGGCCTACGATCAGTCAGAGATCACCGCGCTGGCGGCGGCTACGCTGGCACTGGAAATGCTGTATATCCAGGCGGCGAAGAAAGGCGAATAACGGGTTTCGGACTATTTTGCCGGATGTCGCTGACGCTAGTCCGGCCTACATTATTGCTGAATTTGTAGGCCGGATAAGGCGTTCACGCCGCCATCCGGCACTGTTCGAGGATTATTTTATCCCGTCTGCGCTCATGCGATCGCGAATGTGTTGCGCACGTTCTGCAGATGCCGGGTGATCGTCAAACATTGAGCTTTGGCGTCCTGCTTCCAGTTTAGCCAGTTTCTCAAAGCTGGTGGCCAGTCCTGCCGGATTGATCCCACGTTTGCGCAACAAATCATACGAGTAATCATCCGCTTCGGATTCCTGACGCTGGGAGAACTGCGAGTTCACCAGTTTCTCGCCAAGATCGCCCAATTGCGACTGCGACAGGCTGCCGACAATGCCGCCAGCGGAAGCCGCTGCTGCACGTACGGCGTTAGTGCCCAGCGCGACCTGCATGCCTTTTTTCACATGACCCAGCGCGACGTGGCCCATTTCGTGGCCGATCACCGCTTCGACTTCGTTATCGGTCATCATGTCCATCAGGCCGCTGTACACGCGGATACAACCGTTCGCCATGGCAAAGGCATTCACATCTTTCGCCATATAGACTTTGTAGTTCACCGGCTGGCCGTTAATGTTGTCGCCAAGCGCGGCGGCGATTTTGCCAAGACGCGTTGCGTACTCGCTGCTGGCAGGGGCGATAGTAGCCTTGCTGTCCATATCTTTACAGGCCTGATCGCTCAGCGCTTTTACCTGAGTATCGCTCAGACTATAGGCCTGAAAAGCCTCTGCACCAGAAGAAAGCAGTCCGTTTGAGTCCATGTTCTGGCAGCCGGTCAATGCCGCCGCCATGCTCGTAGCAAGCAGTAAAGCGCGAATTTTCATTTTTTCTCTTCCGCACAAAGTCAGGATTATTCTAAAAAATGCGTCGTTTGCAGGTAAACCGACGCTCGGCCTAAGTATAAAGAAAAGAACATTCAGCGGGCGAGAAGATTGCGCAACTTGCGCGCATGATCCAGAGATTTCTGAAGCGGTAAAAGGATGCTCCATGTACATGACACGCGGCTTGGGTTACATTGTTGGCACTTTTTTCCGGCGTAGCCCAAAACGCGCTGTCGTCAAGTCGTTAAGGGCTCAGCCTTCATTATCCGATCTGGAGTCAAAATGTCCTCACGTAAAGAGCTTGCCAATGCTATTCGTGCGCTGAGCATGGACGCAGTACAGAAAGCCAAATCCGGTCACCCGGGTGCCCCGATGGGTATGGCTGACATTGCCGAAGTCCTGTGGCGTGATTTCCTGAACCACAACCCGACT
The DNA here is from genome assembly GCF_025106035.1 of Citrobacter sp. XY323. Taxonomy (NCBI): domain Bacteria; kingdom Pseudomonadati; phylum Pseudomonadota; class Gammaproteobacteria; order Enterobacterales; family Enterobacteriaceae; genus Citrobacter; species Citrobacter sp. XY323. Next base: position 218,864 of record NZ_JANYUK010000009.1, on the reverse strand, counting down.
AACCCGTCCTGGGCTGACCGTGACCGCTTCGTGCTGTCCAACGGCCACGGCTCCATGCTGATTTACAGCCTGCTGCACCTCACCGGCTACGATCTGCCGATGTCCGAGCTGCAGAACTTCCGTCAGCTGCATTCCAAAACGCCGGGTCACCCGGAAGTGGGTTACACCGCGGGTGTTGAAACCACTACCGGTCCTCTGGGTCAGGGCATTGCGAATGCTGTGGGTATGGCTATCGCCGAAAAAACGCTGGCGGCGCAGTTTAACCGTCCTGGTCACGACATCGTTGACCACTTCACCTATGCTTTCATGGGCGACGGCTGCATGATGGAAGGCATCTCTCACGAGGTATGTTCCCTGGCCGGTACGCTGAAGCTGGGTAAACTGGTAGCGTTCTACGATGACAACGGCATCTCTATCGATGGCCACGTTGAAGGCTGGTTCACCGATGACACCGCTAAGCGTTTCGAAGCTTACGGCTGGCACGTGGTTCGTGGCGTTGATGGTCACGATGCTGACGCGATTAAGCGCGCAGTTGAAGAAGCTCGCGCTGTGACCGACAAACCGTCCCTGCTGATGTGCAAAACCATCATCGGTTTCGGTTCCCCGAATAAAGCTGGTACCCACGACTCTCACGGTGCGCCGCTGGGTGATGCAGAAATCGCACTGACCCGCGAACAGCTGGGCTGGAAATACGCGCCGTTTGAAATTCCGTCTGAAATCTACGCGCAGTGGGATGCGAAAGAAGCAGGCCAGGCAAAAGAAGCTGCATGGAACGAGAAGTTCGCTGCTTATGCGAAAGCCTTCCCGCAGGAAGCCGCTGAATTCACCCGTCGTATGAAAGGTGAAATGCCGTCTGACTTCGACGCAAAAGCGAACGAGTTCATCGCTAAGCTGCAGGCTAACCCGGCGAAAATCGCCAGCCGTAAAGCGTCTCAGAACGCGATTGAAGCGTTTGGTCCTCTGCTGCCTGAATTCCTCGGCGGCTCCGCTGACCTGGCACCAAGTAACCTGACTCTGTGGTCTGGTTCTAAAGCTATCAACGAAGATACTGCCGGTAACTATATCCATTACGGTGTACGTGAATTCGGTATGACCGCTATCGCTAACGGTATCTCCCTGCACGGTGGCTTCCTGCCGTACACCTCCACCTTCCTGATGTTTGTCGAATATGCCCGTAACGCGGTGCGTATGGCTGCGCTGATGAAACAGCGTCAGGTGATGGTCTATACCCACGACTCCATCGGTCTGGGCGAAGATGGCCCGACTCACCAGCCGGTAGAGCAGGTAGCTTCGCTGCGTGTGACCCCGAACATGAGCACCTGGCGTCCGTGTGACCAGGTTGAATCTGCCGTTGCATGGAAATACGGTGTAGAGCGTCAGGACGGTCCGACCGCGCTGATCCTCTCCCGCCAGAACCTGGCACAGCAGGAACGTACCGAAGAGCAACTGGCGAACATCGCGCGCGGTGGTTACGTGCTGAAAGATTGCGCCGGTCAGCCGGAACTGATCTTCATCGCTACCGGTTCTGAAGTTGAGCTGGCTGTGGCTGCCTGGGACAAACTGACCGCTGAAGGCGTTAAAGCGCGCGTGGTTTCCATGCCGTCTACCGACGCGTTCGACAAACAGGATGCCGCTTATCGCGAGTCCGTACTGCCGAAAGCTGTTTCCGCACGTGTTGCAGTGGAAGCGGGTATCGCAGACTACTGGTTCAAATACGTGGGCCTGAACGGCGCTATCGTTGGTATGACTACCTTTGGTGAGTCTGCACCGGCTGAGCTGCTGTTTGAAGAGTTTGGCTTCACTGTCGACAACGTTGTCGCGAAAGCAAAAGAACTGCTGTAATTTTGATTACAGGTGAAAACGGGTCGCTTATGCGGCCCGTTTTTTTAAAGTAAGTAAATTTATTTGATCGTGCGCAACCCGAAAATGTAGATTTGCATCACAAATATGATATTTAGCGATGTTTTATATTTGCAGCTTGAATCACATTATTACTGTTGATTTTTATATTCCTTTTCTCAATCCATTGTTTTTAAAGGCATCACCAAAAAACATTCTGCGCTGTATGTAGTTTTCTCCTCGATTGATTTCATTTCGCCGTGCGCGTATTTTATTTTTAACGCTAACTCGTACCCTAAAAATAAAATAAGGAAAATGTATGCGGCTGATTGATTACTTTCCCGAATCATCTATCTCAATAAAAAATTCAGCAAAGAACTGGCAGGAGGCAATTGACTTTTCTATGTCATCCTTACTTGCCAATCATTATGTCAATTCAAATTATATTCAGGCCATCAAAGACTCAACGATTAACAATGGTCCTTATTATATTTTAGCGCCAGGCGTCGCCATGCCGCACGCTCGACCGGAGTGTGGCGCGTTAAAAACCGGTATGTCATTAACGCTTCTCAAACAGGAAGTGAAATTTGCCGAAGATGATGAAGGTATCAGATTATTAATCGGATTGTCGGCGGCTAATGCTGATTCACACATTGGCGCTATTCAGGCCTTAAGCGAATTATTATGTGAAGAGGAAGCACTAACCGCTTTGTTGGCGGCTAAATCAGAAAAACAATTGGCGGATATTATCGCTCAAGCATAATTAACGGTTTCCTTTCAGGACATTATTATGGAAAACAAGTCTGCTCGTGCCAAAGTCCAGGCTTTTGGTGGGTTTTTGACGGCAATGGTCATTCCCAACATCGGCGCGTTTATTGCCTGGGGTTTTATTACCGCATTATTTATTCCTACTGGTTGGATGCCGAATGAGCATTTCGCCAAAATTGTCGGTCCGATGATTACCTATTTACTGCCCGTCATGATTGGCTCCACAGGGGGACATCTGGTTGGCGGGAAACGCGGTGCGGTAATGGGGGGCATTGGTTCTATTGGCGTTATTGTGGGCGCGGATATCCCGATGTTCCTTGGCGCGATGGTAATGGGGCCGCTTGGCGGTTGGGTGATTAAGCATATCGACCGTCTGCTGGAAAAACGCATTCCTGCAGGCTTCGAGATGGTTATCAATAATTTCTCTCTTGGTATTGCGGGAATGCTTTTATGCTTGCTGGGGTTTGAAGTTATCGGCCCAGCGGTTCTCATTGCCAATAATTTCGTGAAGGAGTGTATTGAAGCGTTGGTTCATGCGGGCTATCTGCCGTTGCTATCCGTAATCAATGAGCCGGCAAAAATCCTCTTTCTGAACAATGCCATCGATCAGGGGGTGTATTATCCGCTGGGGATGCAGCAAGCTTCTGAAACGGGAAAATCGATTTTCTTCATGGTGGCATCTAACCCAGGGCCGGGATTAGGTTTGTTACTCGGCTTTGCTATCTTTGGCAAAGGGATGAGTAAAAAGTCTGCGCCAGGCGCCATGATTATCCACTTCCTCGGTGGTATTCATGAACTGTATTTCCCGTATGTGCTGATGAAGCCTCTGACCCTGATCGCGATGATTGCCGGGGGAATGACCGGGACGTGGGTATTCCACCTGCTGGACGGTGGGTTAGTTGCGGGGCCAAGCCCAGGATCTATATTCGCCTATCTGGCATTAACGCCGAAAGGTTCTTTCCTCGCGACCATTGCAGGAGTTACCGCGGGAACCGTTGTTACTTTTGTTATTACCTCTGTCATCCTGAAAATGGAAAAGAACGTTGAAACAGAAAGTGAAGATGACTTTGCTGAATCAGCCAGAACCGTCAAAGCGATGAAGCAGGAAGGGCAATTCTCTTACAAAAACATTAAACGCGTCGCTTTTGTCTGTGATGCAGGAATGGGTTCCAGTGCTATGGGGGCAACCACATTTCGTAAGCGTCTGGAGAAAGCGGGATTGAATATTACTGTGACGCATTATGCTATCGAAAACGTTCCGCAAGATGCCGATATTATTGTCACCCATGCCAGTCTTGAAGGTCGTGTTAAACGTGTAAGTGAAAAGCCATTAGTGCTGATTAAGAACTATATTGGTGACCCATTGTTGGATGATTTATTTAAACGCATTACTGCGAACTAGCCTTCTTCTATTTTTGGAGTGAATATGAAAACGAAAGTTGCTGCCATATATGGCAAGCAGGATATTCGTATCCGCGAGTTTGAACTACCTGCAATTACAGATAATGAATTGTTAGTAAGCGTAATATCCGATAGCGTTTGTTTGTCCACCTGGAAAGCAGCAGCATTGGGGAGCGATCATAAACGCGTACCGGACGATCTGGAAAATCATCCGGTTATTACCGGACATGAATGTGCAGGTATTATTGTTGAGGTGGGAAAAAACCTGACGGATAAATATAAGAAAGGTCAGCGTTTTGTGTTGCAACCCGCGATGGGATTGCCAAGTGGATATTCAGCAGGATACAGCTATGAATATTTTGGCGGCAATGCGACATATATGATTATCCCGGAAGTGGCGATTAACCTGGGATGCGTTTTGCCTTACCACGGCTCTTATTTTGCCGCTGCCTCATTGGCAGAACCGATGTGCTGCATTATTGGGGCGTATAACGCGAATTTTCATACCACGCCTTACGTTTATGAGCATCGCATGGGGATTAAGCCAGGGGGGAACATTGCGCTTCTGGCCTGCGCCGGGCCGATGGGTATTGGTGCAATAGATTATGCCATTAACGGGAATATTCAGCCGTCGCGCGTGGTGGTGGTCGATATTGACGAAGCACGACTGGCGCAAGCTAAAAAACTGTTGCCCGTTGAGTTGGCGGCTGAAAAGGGGATTGAGCTCATCTATGTGAATACTACTGGCATGGATTCTCCGACAGCGATGCTGCGAGCGTTAACTCATGACGCAGGTTTTGATGATGTCTTTGTGTATGCGGCAGTGCCTGCAGTTGTTGAGATGGCTGATGATTTACTCGCGGAAGATGGTTGCCTGAATTTTTTTGCCGGCCCTACGGACAGTAACTTCAAAGTGCCGTTTAATTTTTATAACGTGCACTACAACAGCACTCACGTTGTCGGGACATCCGGTGGTTCAACGGATGATATGAAAGAGGCCATTGCGCTCAGTGCAACTGGCCAACTGCAACCGTCTTTTATGGTGACGCACATTGGCGGCCTTGATGCAGTTCCGGAAACTGTATTGAATTTACCGGCGATCCCCGGCGGTAAGAAGCTGATATATAACGGCGTTACCATGCCACTAACCGCCATTGCTGATTTTGCCGAGAAAGGGAAAACTGACCCATTATTCAAAGAACTGGCGCTGCTGGTGGAGGAGACGCACGGTATCTGGAATGAAAAGGCAGAAAAATACCTTTTGGCACACTTTGGCGTTGATATCGGGGAGGCGGCGATATGATGTCGCTGGCATGGCCGCTATTTCGTATCACGGAGCAGGCTGCACTGGCAGCCTGGCCGCAAACCGGGTGCGGCGATAAAAACAAGATTGATGGTCTGGCTGTGACGGCAATGCGGGAAGCATTGAACTGTATTGCCATTCGCGGACGCATCGTTATTGGCGAAGGGGAGATTGATCAAGCCCCGATGCTGTGGATTGGTGAGGAAGTGGGAACCGGCACCGGACCTGAGGTAGATATCGCCGTTGATCCTATCGAAGGAACCCGAATGGTGGCTATGGGGCAAAGCAATGCGCTGGCCGTCATGGCGTTTGCCCCTCGCGGTAGTTTGTTACACGCCCCTGATATGTACATGAAAAAACTGGTTGTTAATCGGTTTGCGAAAGGGGCGATTAATCTGGCGCTGCCGTTGGCAGATAATCTGCGTAATGTGGCAGAGGCGTTGGGTAAACCGCTGAAGCGACTGCGGATGGTGACGCTGGATAAGCCGCGCCTTCAACCAGCGATTGCCGAGGCGACACGGCTTGGCGTAAAGGTCTTTGCTCTGCCCGACGGCGACGTGGCCGCCAGCGTGCTGGCCTGTATGCAGGAGAATCCTTATGATCTGATGTATACAATTGGCGGCGCGCCTGAAGGGGTTATTTCAGCCTGTGCGGTTAAAGCGCTGGGGGGCGATATGCAGGCTGAACTGATTGATTTTTGTGAAGCGAAAGGAAATAACGCAGATAATCGTCTGATTGCGGCACAGGAACATCAGCGCTGCGCGGAAATGGGCGTTGCGATCAACCGGATCTACGCGCTGGACGAACTGGTAGGGGGAAATAAGATCCTCTTTAGCGCGACAGGGGTCACGGGTGGCGATCTTGTGAAAGGGATCCAACAGGTTGCGAATGGTGTGCGCACGCAAACTTTACTGATCGGCGGCGCGGATCGAACGTGTAATATAATAGACTCTCTGCATTCATGGTGATTTATCGAGAAACGAATGACGACGCTGACAGAAGACGATGTGCTTGAGCAACTGGATGCTCAAAATAATTTACTCTCGTTTATGACGACGGCACATAACATTTTGCTCCAGGGCATTAAGCGCTTTCTACCGTCGCTGTTCGTTAATAACGATGAAGAGATCGTGGAATATGCAGTGAAGCCGTTACTCGCCCAGAGTGGACCGCTTGACGATATCGACGTTGCGTTACGTCTGATTTATGCGTTGGGAAAAATGGATAAATGGCTTTATGCCGACATCACCCATTTCTCTCAGTTTTATCAGTACCTGAACGAGCAGGATAATATCCCCGGTTTTGCCGATGACATTACCTGGGATTTTGTCAGCAACGTGAACAGTATCACCCGCAACGCAACGCTCTACGGTGCGCTGGAGTCGATGAAATTTGCCGACTTTGCTGCGTGGTCCGAAGTGCGCTTTAGCGCAATGGTCAAGACGGCAATGACGCTGGCAGTGACGGCGATTTTAAAGGAATTAACGCCGTGAAAATCAAACTAACGGTGAATGGGCTACAGGTTGAAGCACATTACCGTGATGATGAGATAGAGAACGTCCACAAACCGTTATTACAACAGCTGGCAAAAATACATGCCACTCACCCGCAGCGACGAACGATCGTTTTTCTCAGCGCACCGCCTGGTACGGGTAAATCGACGCTGACCACCTTCTGGGAATATCTCTCCCGTCAGGATCCTGGCCTGCCGGAGATCCAGACGCTGCCGATGGATGGCTTCCATCACTACAACACCTGGCTGGATGCTCATAACCTGCGAGCATACAAAGGTGCGCCGGAAACCTTTGATGTGGATAAGCTTGCGCAGAATCTACGTCTGATAAGGGAAGGGGAGGGCACCTGGCCACAGTACGACCGGCAAAAACACGATCCGGTAGAAGCGGCCATAACAGTGAGCGCGCCGATTGTGATTGTGGAAGGCAACTGGTTATTACGCGATGATGAAAGGTGGCGGGCGTTAGCTGAGTTTTGTGATTACTCGCTGTTTATTCGTGCTCCTGCCAACGCGCTCCGTACACGACTGGTAGGCCGTAAACTGGCGGGCGGACTATCACAAGCTGACGCTGAGGCGTTTTATGAGCGTACCGACGGACCGAATGTTCATCGGGTACTGGAAGCGAGTCTGCCAGGTGACCTGACGCTGGAGATGCTGGAATCTGGTGAATATCGGATAGCGTGAAGGCCAATTATTCCTGTTAAGCCGTAATGATTATTACGGCTTACTGGAATAATTTCCCCCGGTCTTAGCGGGAAAAGTGTGATGTACGTCAGATAACTGTTTTCTTTGGCTGGACAATCATTCCTTTTATTCCGCGTTTCGCTTATTCTAGCTGAAGCGTTTCAGTCGATTAAATGTTCGACAATTAACCAATTAGTCGCAGTTTGCGACAGGTAAGGTTTCCCTGAGCGATTTGCTGCATTACTCTGTCTGCCACATCGTTTCTGAGAAATCCTTGCAGGAGACCTATGACCGTACGCGTAGCGATTAATGGTTTCGGTCGCATCGGACGCAACGTGGTTCGTGCTTTGTATGAATCCGGGCGTCGGGCGGAAATCACCGTGGTGGCAATCAACGAACTGGCGGATGCTGCAGGCATGGCGCATTTGTTGAAATATGACACCAGCCATGGACGTTTTGCCTGGGATGTTCGTCAGGAACGTGACCAGCTCATCGTTGGCGATGACGCGATCCGCATTCTGCATGAGCGAACGCTCGATGCGCTTCCCTGGCGCGAACTGAGTGTCGACGTTGTGCTGGACTGTACGGGGGTTTTCGGCAACCGCGAACACGGCGAGGCGCATATTGCCGCTGGTGCAAAAAAAGTGCTCTTTTCACATCCTGGTAGTCACGACATCGACGCAACCGTTGTGTATGGCGTTAATCAGGATCAGCTCCGCGCTGAACACCGGATCGTTTCCAACGCCTCCTGCACCACGAATTGCATAATACCCGTCATTAAATTGCTGGATGATGCTTACGGCATTGAGTCTGGTACCGTCACCACGATCCACTCCGCGATGCACGATCAGCAGGTTATTGATGCCTATCATCCTGACCTGCGTCGCACGCGAGCGGCCAGCCAGTCTATTATTCCGGTTGATACCAAACTGGCGGCGGGAATCACGCGAATTTTCCCGCAGTTTAACGATCGTTTTGAAGCGATTGCGGTGCGTGTACCGACCATAAATGTGACGGCGATCGACTTAAGCGTGACGGTGAAAAAACCAGTAAAAGCCAGTGAAGTCAACCAGTTGCTGCAAAAAGCAGCACAAGGTGCATTTCATGGTATAGTTGACTATACGGAATTACCGTTGGTCTCTGTAGATTTTAACCACGACCCGCACAGCGCCATCGTTGATGGTACGCAAACGCGCGTGAGTGGCGCTCACCTGATCAAAACGCTGGTCTGGTGTGATAATGAATGGGGCTTTGCTAACCGTATGCTCGACACAACGTTAGCGATGGCTGCTATTGGTTTCAGGCTCGACGCTTGAGCGTCGACAAAACTTTATGAATCAACGAGAGGATTCACCATGTCTGTAATTAAGATGACCGATCTGGATCTGGCTGGTAAACGCGTTTTTATCCGTGCGGACCTGAACGTACCAGTTAAAGAAGGGAAAGTAACCAGCGATGCGCGTATCCGTGCTTCCCTGCCGACCATCGAACTGGCCCTGAAACAGGGTGCTAAAGTGATGGTAACTTCCCACCTGGGTCGTCCTACCGAAGGCGAGTACAACGAAGAATTCTCTCTGCTGCCGGTTGTTAACTACCTGAAAGACAAACTGTCTGCTCCGGTTCGCCTGGTAAAAGATTACCTGGACGGCGTTGAAGTCGCTGCCGGTGAACTGGTTGTTCTGGAAAACGTTCGCTTCAACAAAGGCGAGAAGAAAGACGACGAAGCACTGTCCAAAAAATACGCTGCGCTGTGCGACGTATTCGTAATGGACGCTTTCGGTACCGCTCACCGTGCACAGGCTTCTACCCACGGTATCGGTAAATTCGCCGACGTAGCTTGCGCTGGTCCGCTGCTGGCTGCTGAGCTGGATGCGCTGGGTAAAGCGCTGAAAGAACCTGCTCGTCCGATGGTGGCTATCGTTGGTGGTTCTAAAGTTTCTACCAAACTGACCGTTCTGGACTCTCTGTCAAAAATCGCTGACCAGCTGATCGTTGGTGGTGGTATCGCGAACACCTTCGTTGCTGCTCAAGGCCACAACGTCGGCAAATCCCTGTACGAAGCTGACCTGGTTGATGAAGCTAAGCGTCTGCTGACGACTTGCGATATCCCGGTCCCGACTGACGTTCGCGTAGCGACTGAATTCTCTGAAACTGCACCGGCTACGCTTAAATCCGTTAGCGATGTAAAAGAAGACGAGCAGATCCTGGATATCGGCGACGCTTCTGCACAGCAGCTGGCTGACATCCTGAAGAATGCGAAAACCATTCTGTGGAACGGCCCGGTTGGCGTGTTCGAATTCCCGAACTTCCGCAAAGGTACTGAAATCGTTGCTAATGCTATCGCAGACAGCGAAGCATTCTCTATCGCAGGCGGCGGTGACACCCTGGCAGCAATCGACCTGTTCGGCATTGCTGACAAAATCTCCTACATCTCTACTGGCGGCGGCGCATTCCTCGAATTCGTGGAAGGCAAAGTACTGCCAGCAGTAGCCATGCTCGAAGAGCGTGCTAAAAAGTAAGACATTGATGGGCAGGGAAACCTGCCCAATTATTAGCGCGCTGTCGAGCGCGCCCCCTTTCCAAGGCCGAAGATACAGGACTCGCAACATGTCTAAAATTTTTGATTTCGTAAAACCAGGCGTAATCACTGGTGATGACGTACAGAAAGTTTTCCAGGTAGCTAAAGAAAACAACTTTGCTCTGCCAGCTGTTAACTGCGTTGGTACCGACTCCATCAACGCCGTTCTGGAAACCGCTGCAAAAGTTAAAGCGCCGGTCATCGTCCAGTTCTCCAACGGTGGTGCTTCTTTCATCGCGGGTAAAGGCGTGAAGTCTGACGTTCCTCAGGGCGCTGCAATCCTGGGTGCTATCTCTGGTGCGCATCACGTTCACCAGATGGCTGAACACTATGGTGTTCCGGTTATCCTGCACACTGACCACTGCGCGAAGAAACTGCTGCCGTGGATCGACGGTCTGCTGGACGCGGGTGAAAAACACTTCGCAGCAACTGGCAAACCGCTGTTCTCTTCTCACATGATCGACCTGTCTGAAGAGTCTCTGGAAGAGAACATCGAAATCTGCTCCAAATACCTGGCGCGCATGTCCAAAATGGGCATGACTCTGGAAATCGAACTGGGTTGCACCGGTGGTGAAGAAGATGGCGTGGACAACAGCCACATGGACGCTTCTGCACTGTACACCCAACCGGAAGACGTTGACTACGCATACACCGAGCTGAGCAAAATCAGCCCGCGTTTCACCATCGCAGCGTCCTTCGGTAACGTACACGGCGTTTACAAGCCGGGTAACGTAGTTCTGACCCCGACCATCCTGCGCGACTCTCAGGACTATGTTTCTAAGAAACATAACCTGCCGCATAACAGCCTGAACTTCGTCTTCCACGGTGGTTCCGGTTCTACTGCTCAGGAAATCAAAGACTCCGTAAGCTACGGCGTAGTGAAAATGAACATCGACACCGATACCCAATGGGCTACCTGGGAAGGCGTTCTGAACTACTACAAAGCAAACGAAGCTTACCTGCAGGGTCAGTTGGGCAACCCGAAAGGCGAAGATCAGCCGAACAAGAAATACTACGATCCGCGCGTATGGCTGCGTGCTGGTCAGGCAACTATGATCACCCGTCTGGAACAGGCTTTCAAAGAACTGAACGCGGTTGACGTTCTGTAATTCCGTCTGCGGACAGTAAAAATGGCTTCCTTTGGGAAGCCATTTTTTTTACTGCATAACGCAGGTTCCTTTTTCACCCGCCAGGACCTGCGGCGCATCCTTCAGGGCGCCGATAAATGCTGCGTTTCCGGTCTGTTTGACAAACTGTATCACCGCCGCCGCTTTCGGGCCCATTGCACCGTCAGGCGCGGCAAACGGCGCCAGCTCTTCTGGTGTGACATGTCGTAGCGCACGCGCCTGGGGGGTTCCCCAGTTTTCATACACGGCATCGGCGTCCGTCAGGATCAGCAGGTGGTCAGCGTTAATGGATTGCGCCAGCACGGCAGCGGTCAAATCCTTATCAATGACGGCTTCGGTTCCCTGATAGCCATCGCCTTGCGCAATGACCGGAATACCACCACCGCCACAGCAAATCACCATGTGTCCCGCATCCATCAACGTGCAGATGGCATCACTGTCGAGAATTTTTAGCGGTGTCGGGGAGGGAACCACGCGGCGAATATATTGCCCATCCGCTTTCATCTGCCAGCCATAGCGTTCTTCCAGCTCTGTCTGTTGATCCGGCTGGTAGACGGGGCCGATATATTTACCGGGGGTTGAGAAAGCGTCATCCTGCGGATCGACCTCAACGCGGGTCATCAGCGTCGTCACGGGCGCGTTACCCGTGGATGACGCCAGCGCCTGGGCAATGGCAAAACCGATCATCCCCTGACTTTCCGCAACCAGAATGTCCAGCGGCCAGGCCGGGGACTCTTTGTAAGCCGCGTTCTGTAGCGCCAGCAGACCAACCTGAGGACCGTTGCCATGAACAATGACCAGTTGATAATCACGGGCTAATTCGGATGCCATTTCGGCAAATACCTGAATACTACGCTGCTGGTTTTCTGCACTCAAAATTTCTCCGCGCTGTAATAAGGCATTGCCGCCAAGCGCAATGACAATCTTCTTTTTCATTAATGACCTCATTGTGAAAAATATCTCGTGGTCAACATAGCGTTTTATCGCTTTTATTATGTGATAAGGTCGACAACTTAAATACCTGTAAAAATATCTCGATAATTAATGATGTTTTCTGTCTCTTTATTTAAATTGCTTTGAAAGTGATTATTAGACTTTTTTTAATAATGTTGCGGCCAGTTCCCAGGAATTTATAACAATGGATTTTGTGTGATTTTGTTCAAATGAAATGAATTTTTACCCCGATATGGTAGACGCAGTTAAAACATCAAACCTCACGTATCCTGTCAGATAACATGAGGTATTCAGCGGTAATGATTACCGGGAGATTAATTATGTCTGGTTCATATGAAGTGGCTGAGGCCACAAAGAAAAGAGGAATACCGGCCTGGTGGGTCACCGTTTTTCTGTTCTGGCTGGGATGGATTTTTATGTATGCCGACCGCACGGTGCTCAATCCGGTGATGGGCGAATTAGAAAAAGAATTTGGCTTAAGCGGCACACAATTGGGTATTCTTAATTCTGTGTTCTATTTTTCTTACGCATTACTTCAGGTACCTGCCGGAATTCTGGGTGACAAAATTGGTAAGAAAAAGGTGCTGGTTCCGGGGTTTATTCTTTTTGGTGTTTTCACCGCGGTAACCGGCTGGGCAAAAAGTTGGTACACCCTGCTGTTTGCCCGCGTGGTGACGGGGGCGGGTGAAGGAACCTATTATGGTCCGCAATACGGTCTTTCCTCTGAGCAGATCCCGAAGAAGTACCGCTCTCTTGGCAGCGCAATCATCAACAGCGGTATGGCTTTTGGTATTGCGCTGGGGCTGATGACCTCAAGCTGGCTGGTATACGATCAGGGATATTCATGGCGGATGCCATTCTATGCGATGGCGGTTCCATCCGTGCTGGTTGGGGTGGCTATCTGGCTATTTGTGAAAGAGAAGAAACGTACTGCCGACGCCGATGGCGCGCCGGTTAAAAAGGGTAAATTCAGCGATCTGCTGAAAAACCGTAATTTAATTATCACCTATATTATGGTGTTCTGTAGCCTGTTCGGTTTCTTCGTTATCCTGACCTGGCTTCCCTATTATCTGCAAAATGAACGGGGTATCGCTGGCAGCGAAACCGGATTTATCTCTTCGCTGGTGGCCTGGATTTCCATTCCTGGGGCGCTGCTATTCTCCAGCCTGTCTGACAAATTAGGCAAGCGTAAACCTTTAATTATGTTCCTGGTGCCGGTCGCGATTATCAGCATGTTGTCAATTATTTGGATGCCGAATATGACAGGTGTTATCACTGCGCTGTGTGTCTATGGTCTGGTGGGTAAACTGGCGCTGGATCCGGTACTGGTTGCCTTGGTAGCCGACAGCGTGGATGAAAATAATTACAGCACCGCATTTGGCTTATTTAATTTTATTGGCATGAGTTCATCCATTCTGGCACCGATTATTGCCGGGGCTGCACGTGATATGACCGGAAGCCTGGCTTCCAGTTTCTATGTTTCAGCCGTACTGCTGGCTATTGGTTTATTCGCAATGCTGTTTTTAAAAGAACAACGCACATAAAGAGGTAGTGGTAATGATTTACGCCTTTATTAAAAAGGGAAGTTTTCAGGATTCCGTCAGCCTGATGATCATTTCCCGAAAACTCAGTGAGCGCCCGGAAGTTGATCAGGTTTCGGTCATGATGGGAACACCAGCCAATAAATCGATGCTGGATTCCACAGGGTTCTGGCACGACGACTTTGCCGATGCCACGCCAAATGATATTTGTGTGGCGGTCAGAACCGAAGGTGAGCAGCCTGAGATCCTGGATTTGATTCGTGAGCAACTGGAGAAAGAGCTAAGCGCGATCGCCAACGCGTCGGGGAGTTCACATCATCTGGTGAAAGCTCGCCGCTTCGAAAGCGCGTGCCAGAAATTACCTCAGGCCAATCTTCTGCTGGTCTCCGTCGCCGGAGAATATGCCGCATCTGTTGCCAGAGAGGGGTTGCAGGCCAATAAAAACGTCATGTTGTTTTCCGATAACGTACCGCTGGAGCAGGAAGTTGAGCTGAAAACCATGGCCCGCGAGCGCGGGCTGATCGTCATGGGACCAGACTGCGGAACGGCGATGATTGCCGGAAGCCCATTAGCTTTTGCCAACGTCCTGCCTGAAGGCGGGATTGGCGTGATTGGCGCGTCAGGCACTGGTATTCAGGAAATTACCTCGCAGATTGCGCTGCATCAGCAGGGCATTAGCCATGCGATTGGCCTGGGGGGACGTGACCTGAGCGCTGACGTGGGCGGTATCAGCGCATTGACCGCGCTGGAGATGCTGGCTGCGGATGATGCCACGCGGGTAATGGCTTTTGTCTCCAAGCCGCCGTCTCCGCAGGTGCGAACCCGCATTATTGCTGCGATGCAAAAGGTGGGGAAACCGGTTGTCGCGCTGTTTCTGGGCAGCAAGCCGGAGCAGCGTCGCGAAGGAAACGTCTGGCTGGCGAATTCACTTTCTGATGCCGCGCGGCTGGCGGTGCTGCTGATGCGCGTGGCGCAGCAGAGACGGGCTCAGCCGGAAGTGGCAGGCAAAGGGATTTACGGCCTGTATGCCGGGGGGACGCTGGCCGCGGAAGCCGCCATGCTGCTCTCAGCGGGGCTGGGGGTTCCCGTGAGTGAAAGCCACGACCAGGGCGTGATGCTGGACGCTGGTGGTCATCGTATTGTCGACCTCGGGGACGACAGCTACACCCTGGGCAGACCGCATCCGATGATTGACCCAACCACCCGCAGCATTGAAATCGAAAAACTGGCCGCGTTTCCGGATGTAGGGGTACTGCTGCTGGATGTCGTACTGGGCTATGGCGCCTGCGCCGATCCAGCGGGGGCGGTTGTTGAGGCGGTAGATCAAGTGCGCGCCAAACGCACTGCGCCGCTGGTGGTGATTGCTACTCTGACCGGAACCGAGGGCGATCCGCAGGGCCGCAGCGAGCAGGAAGAGAAACTCCGTGAAGCCGGGGTTGCCGTGGTAGAAACCCTCGAAGAGGCGGTACTGCTCGCCGTTAGCCTGACGCATCACCAGAATCACAATATTCCACAGACGCATAGCGCGCTTCTTGCGGGCGTACAGGTTATCAACGCCGGATTGCGCAGCTTCGCGCTGGATCTGCAAAGTAGCGGTACGCCGGTTGTGCATTATCAGTGGGCGCCTGTTGCCGGTGGCAACGCCCGTCTTGCCAACTTACTCAAACAGTTACATTAAGTTCAGAGGTACGGATATGTATTCATCTATTGCACAGGCCAACGAAGCCATTATCGAACGAATTAAAGCTGCACGCCCCCACTGGGTTGCCGTGCGTCCTGCAAAAGAAGCGGTGGCCGAATTATCTTCTGGACGCAAATTACTGCACGCTGGTCCGCCGATTGCCTGGGGAGAGATGACTGGCCCAATGCGCGGAGCCTGTATTGGCGCATCGCTGTTTGAAGGCTGGGCGGTCACGGAGGAAGATGCCCTGCGGATGCTGGAGCAGGGAGAGGTCGAGTTTATTCCTTGCCACCACGTTGGCGCGGTCGGTCCGATGGGTGGTATTACGTCCGCCAATATGCCGGTGCTGGTCGTGCGTGATATCGTCCACGGCAATCAGGCCTGCTGCAACCTCAATGAGGGGATCGGCAAAGTGATGCGCTTTGGCGCTTACGGCGATGACGTGCAGAAACGTCTGCGCTGGATGCGTGATACGCTGGCGCCGGTATTGCAGGAAGCGCTCTCGCAGATGGAAAACGGCGTCGATCTGACGGCACTGATGGCGCAGGCTATCACGATGGGCGATGAGTTCCACCAACGTAATATTGCGGCCTCTTCTCTGCTGCTACGCACGCTTTCTCCGGTGATTGCCGGACTGGCGCGTCCGAAGGCGGAAATCATTGAGGTGTTGCAATTCCTGAGCGTCACCGACCAGTTCTTCCTTAACCTGGCAATGGCCTACAGTAAAGCCGTTATGGATGCGGCGGCGGAAATTAAAGCAGGTTCTGTGGTGACCGCCATGACGCGTAACGGCCGTGATTTCGGTATTCGCGTGAGCGGCACAGGCGATCGTTGGTTTACCGCGCCGGTGAACACGCCGCAGGGGCTGTTCTTTACCGGCTATAGCCAGACTGATGCCAATCCGGATATCGGCGACAGTGCCATCACGGAAACGCTGGGGATTGGCGGTGCTGCGATGATCGCCGCACCGGGCGTAACGCGCTTCGTTGGCGCGGGTGGCATGGGGGCTGCGCTGGAGACATCGGAAGAGATGGCGGAGATCTATCTTGCCAACAGTCCGCTGTTCCAGATCCCGTCATGGGATTTCAAAGGGGCATGTCTGGGGCTGGATATCCGTCGCGTCGTGGAAACGGGGATTACGCCGCTGATTAACACCGGTATTGCTCACAAGGATGCGGGGATCGGCCAGGTGGGGGCGGGCACCGTTCGCGCACCGCTGCTCTGTTTTGAAAAAGCGCTTGAAGCGCTGGCGGAACTGCATCACATCACGGCATAACAACGTTGCCGGAAGGCGACGCAGTTGCGTTTTATCCGGCCTGCGAATGAGTTCATTCCGTAGGCCGGCTCGGGCGCTCTCCCTGCCATCCAGTGTCCTGGAGTGTATCGATGGTGACGATTAAGGCATTAGCCAGCGCGGGTTTTTATCGACTTCCCGATGGCGAATGGAGGTTGCACAGCCGCTTCTCGCAGGCGATTAATTTTTGCCGTCCTGACGGCGAGCTGTTGACGCTGTTTCGCTACGGAAAGGGGATGGGACCGACGGGCATGCTGCTGAGCACCACACAGTTTTCCCGCGTGGCGCATATTGAACGACTTATCAAACAGGGGAGCATCCTGCGGGGACAGGGTATAGCGCTTTGCTCGCGTCGCACACTCCGGATGTCGCTGGATCCTGCCGTACTTGCCCCTGTCGCTCTCTCTTTTTGCACTCAACACAGTGGTCTTTCCGGAGCGCTGAATCAGCCACTCAATACGATGTTGCACTACCCTGAAATCATTGAGCAACTTGAGTGCTGGCATCGTGGCGTGACGCCTGACTGGCGCTGGCTGATCGGATACGGCCCAGGACTGACGCCCAGCGGCGATGATATGCTGACGGGGATGCTGGCTGTGCTGTATGCTGCGGGGCTTTCTGCCAAATTGCGCTATTTTTTACCCCCGACGGAGCAACTTGTGCCGCTCACCACGTCAGTAAGCTGTAGCTATCTGAACAGCGCCAGAGTGGGCGAATTTTCAACGCCGCTACAGAAGGTGATACGTGGTTTACAGTCCGGACGCGATCCGCATTCTGCAATCAGACGCCTGCTTGCTGTCGGGCACTCCTCGGGGGCGGACATATTGCTGGGAATCGCGATAGCGCAACGGTGGTTACAGGTGGTCGACTCAAGGGGAACGCATGCTCGATCAGGAAACAATACGCACTTTTATTCGGGTTGCACAGACGGAGAGTTTTTCCCGCGCGGCCAGCTCCCTGCATAAAACGCCCGCGGCGATTAGCTATCGCATTAAAACGCTGGAAGAGCAGGTGGGGACGCAGCTCTTTTTACGTACAACCCGCTCCGTCAGTCTGACGCTAGCCGGACAACATCTGCTTGAGCATTGTCGACAGTGGCTTAACTGGCTGGATGCAATGCCGGACGAGCTTCAGCAGATCAACGCGGGCGTTGAACGGCAGGTGAACATCGTTATCAACAATCTGCTGTACCAGCCGCAGACCACGGCAGATTTACTGACCTGGCTGCACCAACAATTTCCCTTCACCCGATTTCAAATTTCCCGACAGGTCTATATGGGCGTGTGGGATTCGCTACTGTATGACGATTTCCAATTGGCGATTGGCGTCACCGGATCGGAATCGCTCTCCAATAATATCTCTCTGTTGCCGCTGGGAGATATCAGTTGGCGGTTTGTGGTAGCGCAAAATCACCCGCTGGCCAGCCATCCAGTGCCGGTACTGTCAGACGATATGCTGCGCCGCTATCCGGCTATCAATATTGAAGATACCTCGCGTACGCTTACGCGCCGCGTCGCCTGGCTGCTTAGCGGACAAAAGGAGATCAAAGTGCCGGATCTCAGCACTAAGCTGGCCTGTCATTTAAGCGGGCTTGGCGTCGGTTTTTTACCCGAGCGGATGTGTCGTCCTTATGTTGAATCCGGGGCACTGGTTGCCCGTGAGGTGATTAATCCGCGCCAGCCATCGCCGCTCTCGATTGCCTGGAAGAATGCGGGCAGCGGAAAGGTGGTCAGTGAAATTGCGGACATTTTTAAGCAAAAAGATTCTCTGGTGAGCGGGTTCCTGCGGATGGTCGACCGACCGGCGGAGAACTGAGTTTACGGCGGTTTTTTAAGGGATCATGTTGAAAAAATGGCAGATTCGGTCTTTTTTGTTTACCTTTAATAGGGTGTTTTCGTGAGATTGATCTCGTAATTTTTTTGACATGCTCAAGGAATATTGAATGGAAGATTTGAATGTTGTCGACAGCATAAACGGTGCGGGCACCTGGCTGGTCCGCAATCAGGAGCTACTGTTGAGCTATGCCGTCAACATCGTTGCGGCTCTCGCGATTGTCATTATCGGTATGATCGTGGCGCGTATCGTATCAAACACCGTTAACCGCCTGATGCTGGCGCGTAAAATTGATGCCACCGTTGCCGACTTTCTTTCTGCACTGGTGCGCTACGGTATTATCGCTTTCACGCTGATTGCCGCGCTGGGTCGCGTTGGGGTGCAAACTGCCTCCGTGATCGCCGTTCTCGGTGCCGCAGGTTTAGCTGTCGGTCTGGCGCTGCAAGGGTCGCTGTCCAACCTCGCCGCAGGCGTGCTTCTGGTGATGTTCCGTCCGTTCCGCGCGGGTGAATATGTAGACCTTGGCGGCGTTGCGGGAACCGTGCTTAACGTGCAGATTTTCTCCACAACTATGCGTACCGTAGACGGTAAGATTGTGGTGATCCCAAACGGTAAAATCATTGCCGGGAACATCATTAACTTCTCTCGCGAGCCGGTCCGTCGTAACGAATTTATTATCGGCGTGGCCTACGACTCTGATATCGATCAGGTGAAAAAAATCCTCACTGATATCATCCAGTCTGAAGATCGCATCCTAAAAGACCGTGAAATGACGGTACGCCTGAATGAGCTGGGCGCATCCTCGATTAATTTCGTCGTACGCGTCTGGAGCAACAGCAGCGATCTGCAAAGCGTCTACTGGGATGTACTGGAGCGTATTAAGCGCGAGTTTGACGCCAACGGTATCAGCTTCCCGTACCCGCAGATGGATGTGAACTTTAAACGCGTGAAAGAGAACGCGACCGAGTAACTTCAGCTAAAAACGCCCGCCAGAGAGAGGCGGGCGTTGATTTATCTCGTCTTGTTAAGAATTGCGCTGACACCCTGCATCAGCTCGCCAACATCGCTTATTCCTTTACTTTCCTGTTGAGCAATCCATTCGGCCTGAACGTGCTGATAACCGGTAGCGGCTTGCCACGCATTCAGCTCGCTGTTGCTCAGGTAGTGAACGTGTGCGCCCTCTTTTGCCATCTTTTTCGCCATTGCGGTCAGGCTTGCGTCCTGCACTGCGCCAATACGCTTTTGCGTCATGGCGGCGGCCCGATTGATGGCTGCGCGATCTTTCACATCCAGGCTATCCCAGACGTCTTTATTCATCACCAGAAGATAAACGTGTCCGAGCCAGAGCGAAGGGGAGAGCTGAATATAGGGGGCCGCCCGCTGGGCATGGATATCATCTCCGCTGTCGAGGTTAACCATCAGGCCGTCAAGCTGTCCGGTCTGAAGCGCATCGGTAATTTTTTCATTCCATGGCATGCTGACCGGCACGCCGCCCGCGTTGCGTAAAAATGATTGATGCCAAAAGCTGGCGGTCCGCCATTGGCTTGCATTCAGCTGTGCCAAATCGACGTTCGGCTTGGTAGTAAAAAATCCAACCGGATAGCCGAGGAAAAACTGAAGATTCACCAGATTGTTGTTTTCCAGCTCGCGACCAAACTGGCGATACTCGCGGAAAATCCGCTGAAAGGCGTTAACCTGCGCTTCACCACGACCCGGTCCGAGGGGGAAGCTCTTAAAAATCTGGTGTCGCGGCAGTTGTTCGGGCGTGTACTCAGGGACCACGATCCCCATATCCGCCACGCTGCCCTGGCCGATCGTTTTTAAGGCGTCATAGCTGGTGGACAGCTCGCCGTTCCAGTGAGCGTCGATTTTCAAACGTCCAAGCGACTCTTGTTCGATCGCGCGAAAAAAAGTCTCTTTTATGAGCCGGGTACGCATGTTGCCATATGGCTCGTGATCGGTATAGCGCAGCGTTCTGTCTGCGCTGGCGACAGTGGGCCACAAACTGGTAACTACCAGCGAGGCACAGAAGAGAAAAATGTTCGCGTTATGCTTCATACCCATTCCTTTGGTATAGACAGACTTATCTTTCAGCATACCTCGGGTAACGCACAATCGCTATTGTCAGAGACTGAATATGGAGGGGAGTGTGCGCGGTATTATTAATAATGCTAATTACTGATTAATATTATCCATTTCCTCTAATGAATCCCGCGCAGTATAGTCTGCCCACAAGACAATTATGTGAGATGCTTTACATGTTATCCTACTATTTTCAAGGGCTTGCGCTTGGTGCAGCCATGATACTTCCGCTTGGTCCACAAAATGCCTTCGTGATGAACCAGGGGATCCGTCGTCAGTATCACATCATGATTGCTTTACTCTGCGCTATCAGTGACTTAGTGCTGATTTGCGCGGGGATCTTCGGCGGTAGCGCCTTGCTGATGCAGTCGCCATGGCTGATGGCGCTGGTCACCTGGGGCGGGGTCGCATTTTTACTCTGCTACGGATTCGGTGCGCTAAAAACGGCGATGAGCAGTAATCTGGAACTGGCCAGCGCCGAGGTGATGAAGCAGGGGCGCTGGAAAATCATCGCCACTATGCTGGCGGTGACATGGCTCAACCCACATGTTTACCTGGATACCTTTGTGGTGCTCGGGAGTCTGGGGGGGCAACTGGACGTTGAGCCTAAACGCTGGTTTGCACTGGGAACCGTCAGCGCTTCGTTCCTGTGGTTCTTCGGTCTGGCATTGCTGGCGGCCTGGCTGGCACCGCGTCTGCGAACTGCGAAAGCACAGCGCATCATCAATACGCTGGTAGGATTAGTGATGTGGTTTATCGCTTTTCAGCTGGCAAAAGAAGGTGTTGCGCACGTTCATGCGCTGTTCAACTAAGTGTTGTCTGATGGACAACGCAGCGAGATCGGCTAAGCTTGCCTGCATGTGCCCTGAGTTTTGGGGTAATTAATGAAACATGGAGGAACGACCGTGAAGTTCAAAATAATGGCCCTGGCGGCATTAGTCGGATTCAGCGCACTATCGGTACAGGCAAATGAGTTGCCAAATGGACCGCACATCGTGACTTCCGGAACGGCAAGCGTAGATGCAACACCAGACATCGCCACCCTGGCGATTGAAGTGAACGTTGCTGCAAAGGATGCGGCTTCCGCGAAGAAGCAGGCCGATGAGCGCGTGGCGCAATATCTGTCTTTCCTTGAACAGAACCAGATAGCGAAGAAAGACATTAGCGCTGCAAACTTGCGTACGCAGCCGGACTACGACTACCAGAACGGTAAAAGCATCCTCAAAGGTTATCGTGCAGTGCGCACCGTTGAAGTCACGCTGCGTCAGTTGGACAAACTCAACGCTCTGCTTGATGGCGCGCTGAAGGCCGGTCTGAATGAGATTCGTTCGGTATCGCTGGGCGTTGCCCAGCCGGATGCTTACAAAGACAAAGCGCGTAAAGCGGCGATTGATGATGCTGTTCATCAGGCTGAACAGCTGGCCGCGGGCTTTAATAGCAAACTGGGTCCCGTTTACAGTGTGCGTTACCACGTTTCCAATTATCAACCGAGCCCGATGGTACGGATGATGAAAGCAGATGCAGCGCCTGCAACCTCCGCTCAGGAAACCTACGAACAGCCGGTTATTCAGTTTGACGATCAGGTTGATGTCGTCTTCCAGATTGAGCCTACAGTAACCAATAAGTAGTCTTGATAAGGCGTAAGTCGCCATCCGGCAAGATTTTAGCCTGATGGCGATGCTTACGCGTCTCATCAGGCCGACAAAACATTCCAGCCGGTTTTTTCTGTGAGCAACTGTAAAAATGAGACCTCACATTCAGTCTTTTTTTTCGTGGTAATGAGGATAGGCCATAGCGATTTTTAAGGGGACGCTATGGATATTTTTATCTCGAAAAAGATGCGTAATTTCATTCTGCTGGCGCAAACCAATAACATCGCCAGAGCGGCAGAAAAAATACATATGACCGCATCGCCTTTCGGTAAAAGCATTGCTGCACTGGAAGATCAAATCGGCTATACGCTGTTTACCCGTAAAGATAACAACATCAGCCTGAATAAAGCCGGACAGGAGCTGTATCAGAAGCTGTTTCCCGTCTATCAGCGCCTCTCTGCCATTGATAATGAAATCCATAACGCCTCTTGTCGCTCGCGGGAAATCGTCATCGGTATCGATAATACTTATCCAACGATTATTTTTGACCAGTTGATTAGCCTTGGCGATAAATATGACGGCGTGACGGCCCAGGCCGTTGAATTCAGTGAGAATGGGGTGATTGATAATCTGTTCGACCGCAAACTGGATTTCATTATCTCGCCACAGCACGTTTCCCCCCGCGTACAGGAGTTGGAAAATCTGGCGATCAGCGAACTGCCTCCGCTACGTCTGGGGTTTCTCGTTTCCCGGCGCTACGAAGAGAAACAGCCGCAGGATCTGCTGCGCGAGCTACCCTGGCTGCAAATGCGCTTCCAGAATCGCGCCAACTTTGAGGCAATGCTGGATGCTTACATGCGGCCCTGCGGGATCAATCCGACGATTATCTACCGTCCGTACAGCTTTATGGCCAAGATTAGCGCGGTGGAACGCGGGCAGTTTTTGACGGTGATTCCTCATTTTGCCTGGCGGCTGGTGAATCCGTCGACGCTAAAGTATTTCGACGCGCCCGGCAGCCCCATGTATATGCAGGAGTTTCTCTATTCTCTGAAAAATCATCGTTATACCGGCACCATGCTCCAGCATATTGCTGAAGATCGTGACGGTACGGCAAGTTAACCGAGCATCGATCCTGTCTCGAGAAGGTTGCGATGCAGATCGAACGCATGGCTGAGATCGTGATGGATATGCCCGCCGGGTGCTTTTTCCAGATAGCGGTGCAGGTAGTCCCGGTAAAGGGGATGCGCACAGTTATCGATAATCGTGTGCGCCCGCTGCATCGGAGATAACCCACGCAGATCGGCAATCCCTTGTTCGGTCACGATCACTTTAACGCTATGTTCGCTGTGGTCGACATGGCTGCACATCGGCACGATGGTTGAGATTTTCCCGCCTTTGGCAATCGACGGCGCCATAAAGATAGACAGGTAGGCGTTGCGCTCGAAATCCCCGCTGCCGCCGATCCCGTTCATCAGGTTCACGCCCGCAACGTGCGTGGAATTGGCATGGCCGTAGATATCAAACTCAAGCCCAACGTTGAGCGCAATGACCCCCAGCCGACGGATGATTTCCGGGTTATTGGAGATCTCCTGCGGGCGCAGCACAATTCGGCTGGCGAAGAAGTCCATATTGTCGTAAATCTTCTGTAGCGACGGGGCTGAGATGGTCAGGCTGGAGGCGCTGGCACCGGTGATCTTGCCCGTTTCCAGCAGATGCACCACCGATTCCTGTAACACCTCTGAATACATCATAAAGGGCGGAATATCCGGATTCTCCCCCAGTCGCGCCATTACCGCGTTGTTGATATTGCCCACGCCGCTTTGTAAGGGCAGAAACTCTGCTGGAATGCGTTTGTGCGCCATTTCTGCCAGTAGGAAAGTGACGACGTTATCGGCAATTTGTTGGCTGACCGGATTGGTTTTATCCGACGCATTCCCGGCATCGGGCAGCTCGGTATCCACCACCGCGACCACTTTCCTGGGGTCTATCTGCACGCACTGACTGCCCACGCGATCCATGGTATGAAATATGGGCACGCTGTTACGCCGCGGCGGTGCGCCGGGTATTACGATGTCGGCAAACTCAGCCACGCGTGGATTATGGTAATGATTCAACTCGATAATCACCTTTTTCGCCCGCAGCAGCCAGGTGGGCGCATTGCCAATACCGCTGGAAAGCCAAATCCGGCCATCCGGCGCAATGGCGGAGGCTTCAATGACGGCAACATCGATTTCGCCAAAAAAGCCGTAATTAACCATCTGCGCGACTTCGCTCAAATGGAGATCGACAAACCTCACCTGGCCCTGGTTAATTTTCTCGCGCAGGCCAGATGAGGTTTGATAAGGCGCACGCCAGGAAACGGCATCCGCCGCGGATAGTGCATCATCAGCGGCGGCGCCAATTGACGCCCCGGTCAACAGGCGGATCTGAAAAGGCTGCCCGTCCTGATGCCGTTCGCAGGCGCGTTGGGCAATTGCGGTGGGTAACGCTTTTGGCGAACCCGCGGGGGTAAAGCCGCTGAACGCCACCATATCATCGTGCTGGATAATTTCTGCCGCCTGTTCGGCGCTCATCCGTTTCATGGCCGTCTCCTTCGTCGGACGTGATTAATGGCCAACAAAATTAGGTTTACGTTTTTCCATAAACGCGTTCATCCCTTCCTGATAATCCTCGCTGTCATATACCGCGCGGCGCATGCCCTGAATGCGCTCGAATTCGTCAGAGTTCATGGTGTGTGCTTCGCCCAACACGCGCAGTTCTTCTTTGATGACGGCGATTGCCAGCGGCGCTTTTTCCGAGATGTGATGCGCCATTTGCAGGGTGAAATCTTCCAGTTCCTCGGTTGGAACGACATGGTTGAGGATCCCGACCGCCATGGCGCGTTGAGCGGTGATGGGCGAGGCGGTAAAAATCAGCTCCTTAACGATGTGAAAACCAGCGTCGCGGGTCAGGTTGTGGATGCCCACCAGGTTATAGGGCACGCCGAGGTTGACCGGGGTCATGGAGAAGGTAGACGTACTGGCTGCGATGATCAGATCGGAACTCATGATCATCTCAAACGCGCCGCCCCAGACGCTGCCTTCAACCATGGAGATCACCGGCTTCGGATATTTTTGGATCATACGAGTTATCTGACGCAGCGGATCGTCATAAGAGAGCGGATCGCGACGTCCGGTGGGGAGTTCATGAATATCATGCCCGGCAGAGAACACTTTGGCCCCGCTCGGGGCGCGCAGAATGATGCAGCGAATGTCCGGACGATTGAGGTCGTTCAGCGCCTGCATCAGATCGTCAATAAACACTTTGCTCAGGGCATTGAGCTTGCGGGCGTAATTGAACTCAATGACCGCGACTTTCTGGATGATGACCACGTTGACGTATTGATAAGACATAATGTTCTCTTTATTGAAAGTAATGATGCTGGATAAATTCGCTGATGTGCCGCAGGCCGGTGCGCGGCGAAAGATCATTGTTTTTGACGGCCAGCAGCGTCTGCTGGAAATACCGGTCGAAATCAGCCCGGGCAAACAGCAGATGCAGGGCTTCTTCTTCAGCCTGCTTGTGTAGCCATTCCACCGCCTGCTGCTGGCGGACTTTTTCCAGTCGACCGCTGGCGGTAAGGCACGTTTTAAAGTCGGTTATCGCCTGCCAAACCTCCTCAATGCCGCGTTTTTCCAGGGCGCTACAGGTCAGAACCTGCGGCTGCCACTCGTCATATTTGCGGCGCAGAATATGCAGGGCGGATTCGTACATATGGCGGGCGATGGCAACGCTGGTACGGTTATCACCGTCGTCCTTGTTGATGACGACCAGATCCGCCATCTCCATCAGGCCTTTTTTGATGCCCTGCAAATCGTCGCCACCGCCGGCGATTTGCAGTGAGAGAAAGCAATCCACCATGCCTGCGACTTCGGTTTCTGACTGCCCAACGCCGACGGTTTCCACAATCACCACGTTGAAGCCCGCCGCCTCGCACAGCAGCATTAATTCGCGGGCGCGCTGGCTGGCACCGCCTAAATGACCGCTGGAAGGAACCGGACGTATAAACGCAGATTCTGCGCGAGCCAGTTCCGTCATGCGGGTTTTATCACCCAGAATGCTGCCGCCGCTGACCGGGCTGCTGGGATCGACGGCGATCACCGCTACCCGTAACCCGCGGCGAATCAACAGCATGCCGAATGCTTCCAGAAAGGTGCTTTTACCCGCGCCCGGCGTGCCGGTGATCCCCAGACGCAGGGCGTTACCGGTGAACGGCATAATCGCGTCCAGCAATTGCGTACTCAGCGGCTGGTGGCGCGGGTGATTGCTTTCGACCAGCGTCATCGCCTGGGCGAGCGTAGCCCGTTCACCGAGTCGCAAGCGGCGGACGGTATCCTCAAGCGTGGCGGCGTTAATCATGATGCTGACTGATACGGGTTAACACATCGCGGACGCTGTCGAGCATTGGCGTGCCTGGGCCATAAATGGCTGCCACGCCATGTTCGTGTAGAAAAGCGTAATCCTGTGGCGGAATAACCCCGCCGGCGACGACGCAAATGTCTTCGCGTCCCCAGCCTTTGAGCGCGGTGACCAGCTCCGGGATCAATGTCTTATGACCCGCCGCCAGCGATGATGCGCCAATGACATGCACATCGTTTTCTACCGCCAGACGGGCAATTTCCTCCGGTGTGGAGAACATCGGGCTGAGATCGACATCGAAGCCGAGATCGGAGTAGGCGCTGGCGATCACTTTTGCGCCGCGATCGTGGCCGTCCTGACCCATCTTGGCGATCAGAATACGCGGGCGGCGGCCATTTTCTGCGAGGAACTGTTCGGTTTGCGCAACAATGGCATCGAACTCATCGGCGGATTTGTCGGACTGGTGATAGCTTTGTGCAATCACCCCGGTAACGCACTGGCTGGGAACCAGATAACGGTCAAAGGCGGCCTCGAGCGCATCGGAGATTTCACCGAGCGTGGCGCGAACGCGGGCGGCGTTGACGGCGGCGGCCAGCAGATTTTCATTCTGTTGCGCAGCGTGGGTCAGCGCGGATAGCGCGGCTTTAACCGCATCATTGTCGCGGGTGGCGCGGATATGCTGCAGTGAGGCAATCTGCTCGTTGCGCACCTTCACGTTGTCGATCTCCAGCACCGACGTGTCGTCTTCTTTATCCAGCTTGTATTTGTTCACCCCGACGATAACGCGCTTACCCTGGTCGATCAGCGACTGTTCGCGCGCGGACGCTTCTTCGATCATCCGTTTAGGAAGTCCGGCTTCAATCGCCTTCGCCATGCCGCCTGCCTCATCAATCTGCTTGATGATCGTGCGCGCCTGCTTCACGATTTGATCGGTGAGTGATTCGACGTAATACGATCCGGCCAGCGGATCGACGGTGCGGCAGATCTCTGATTCTTCCTGAATGATGATCTGCGTATTACGCGCAATACGGGCGGAGAAATCGGTGGGCAGACCGAGTGCTTCATCAAAAGCGTTGGTATGCAGAGACTGGGTGCCGCCAAGCGTAGCGCCGAGCGCTTCAATGGTGGTTCGTACCACGTTGTTGTACGGGTCCTGCTCGGTCAGGCTCCAGCCTGAGGTCTGGCAGTGGGTACGCAGAGCGAGAGATTTCGGGTTGGTCGCGCCAAAACTGCTGACCGCTTCGCTCCACAGATACCGTGCAGCGCGCAGCATGGCGACGTTCATAAACAGATCCATGCCGATGCCGAAGAAGAATGACAGGCGCGGGGCGAAGTCATCAATTTTCAGTCCGGCGGAAAGCGCGGCCTTGATGTATTCAATACCGTCTGCCAGCGTAAACGCCACCTGCTGTACGCAGTTTGCCCCGGCTTCACCCATGTGATAGCCGCTGATGCTGATGGTGTTAAAGCGCGGCATGTTGCCTGAGCACCAGGCGATGATGTCGGCGATAATGCGCATGGAGGGTTTTGGCGGATAAATGTAGGTGTTGCGGCACAAGTACTCTTTCAGAATATCGTTCTGAATGGTCCCGGTGAGCTGTTCCGGCGTCACGCCTTGCTCCTGCGCCGCGACGATATAAAACGCCAGCACCGGCAGCACCGCGCCGTTCATGGTCATCGATACCGACATCTTATCCAGCGGGATCTGGTCGAACAGCACCTTCATATCTTCGACGGTATCGATCGCCACGCCGGCTTTGCCGACGTCGCCCGCTACGCGCGGGTTGTCTGAGTCATAACCACGATGAGTGGCAAGGTCAAAGGCGACGGAAAGCCCTTTTTGCCCAGCGGCGAGGTTACGGCGGTAAAAGGCGTTGGACTCTTTGGCGGTAGAGAAACCGGCGTATTGGCGAATCGTCCACGGCTGCGCGGTATACATTGTGGCGCGCGGGCCACGCACGTAAGGCGGCAGACCGGGCAGGGTGCCCGTGACTTCCAAATTATCGAGGTCCGCTTCGGTGTACAGCGGCTTGATGGTAATCCCTTCCGCCGTCTGTCTTTCCAGCGACTCAACGGTTTTTTCCCGTCGACTGAGTTCTTTATTGGCGAGTGTTTGCCACTCCTGCACATTAGCCATTTTTTGCTCCGTATTACGCAATAAGTTGAATCTTTGCGAATACGGTGTGCTTTTTCATTTGGCTTGTCGCCAGCAAAAAATAGCCAACAGGACGTCGTTTTTTGCCGTGTGGCGTGTTTTATTTTGTGATGTATTTCAAAGACGTGGCGGGAATAGCATGAAAAGAGGGGAAAGGCTTGCAGGCCGGATAAGGCGTCACGCCGCTATCCGGCCTCTGTTCGAGGAATTAATCCTGACGCAGTACGTTGTGGCCATAGGCCAGCAGCGCGTCGGTGACGTTGCGCATCATGCGGCTTTCTGGTGCAAAGCGGTGCCAGTATAGCATCCGACGCTGGAACAGGCCTGGCGTTAAGTCGATAAGCTCACCGCTTTCCAGCTCTTTCTCAATCTGTAAGTGTGGGATCATGCAGCAGGTTGTTCCCTGACGGGCTAACTGGACGAAGGCTTCAGACGAGTTAACGATATGGCACGGTACGCTGCCCGGCGGCAGGTCGAAGTTTTGTTGCAAGAACGCCTGGTGCATATCATCAAGATGGTCAAACGCGACCGCCGGGGCTTTCAGCAGGGCGGAACGGGTGACGCCGTTTGGGAAATAACGCTCGGCGAAAGGTTTAGAGCCAACAAACAGGTAGTCCAGCGCGCCCAGTTTATCCACCAGACAGCTTGGCAGCGCCTGATGTTGAATACTCACCGCACCGACTACTTCACCACGACGCAGACGTTCCTGGGTTCGGGTTTCATCTTCAACTTGCAGGTTCAGTCGAATCGGTGAATTAGCCAGTACCGGGGCCAGCGCCGGAAGTAACCAGGTCGCCAGACTGTCGGCGTTCACCGCCAGCGAAAGCAGAAGCGGCGTCGAGCCGGTTTGTTCATCGCCCAGCCACTCGTCTTCCAGCAGTTCAACCTGGCGCAGAAGCGCCAGTAGTTTCTGTCCCTGTTCCGTTGGGCGCGGCGGTACGGTGCGCACCAGCAGCGGTTGTCCGAACATATTCTCAAGCTGTTTTATGCGCTGTGAAACCGCGGATTGCGTGATGCACAGCTTTTGCGCCGCGCGTTCAAATCCTCGTTCACGAATAACCGCATCCAGTGCTTGTAGTGTTCTGTAGTCCGGACGTTTCATTGCTTTGACGCACTCCTGAAATTTTTGCTTGTTCTGCACTATGACACAATTTTTGATTGGGTAAAGACGAAATCCGCCGCTTGCGAGCGGGTGTGGGGACATTTTTCTGCACAATGTTCTATAATGCGCGTGAATTTTCCCACCATATTCACACCACAGGCGAAACGATCATGACGCAGGATGAACTGAAAAAAGCAGTAGGATGGGCGGCACTTCAGTATGTACAGCCCGGCACCATTGTGGGCGTAGGTACAGGTTCAACAGCCGCACACTTTATTGATGCGCTGGGCACAATGAAAGGTCAGATTGAAGGTGCGGTATCCAGTTCGGACGCATCGACTGAAAAACTCAAAAGCCTTGGCATCCACGTGTTCGATCTTAACGAAGTGGATAGCCTCGGCGTATACGTTGACGGCGCGGATGAAATCAACGGTCACATGCAGATGATCAAGGGCGGCGGCGCAGCGTTGACCCGTGAAAAAATCATTGCTTCCGTGGCGAAGAAATTTATTTGCATCGCGGATGCGTCTAAAGAAGTCGATATTCTCGGCAACTTCCCGCTGCCGGTCGAAGTGATCCCAATGGCGCGCAGCGCTGTGGCTCGCCAGTTGGTGAAGCTGGGCGGTCGTCCTGAATACCGTCAGGGCGTCGTGACGGACAACGGCAACGTCATCCTCGATGTGCACGGTCTGGAGATCCTCGACGCCATCGCGCTGGAAAATGCCATCAATGCGATTCCAGGTGTGGTAACCGTCGGCCTGTTTGCCAACCGTGGTGCGGATGTCGCGCTGATCGGTACGCCTGACGGCGTGAAAACTATCGTAAAATGATCTGACGGGAGCGTCTTCTCCCGTTAAAAAAATTTTGGCAGGGCAAATTTGGTGACTTGTGTCACGTTTATAATATTGTCCTGCCGATCTCTCCAAAGAAAAAGTTATCGCCAGTATTTTCCTCTGACATTTCCCGTTGAATGACATTTCTTCAGCACGGCGACGCAAACGTTCATATTGCCGCAATATTATTTTTTGATATGTTGAAGAGACGGATGAAAATCCCACACACAACACATCAGTTTGAACAAAAAAGACAGGGTCGGGGAAATGGCAAAGGTATCACTGGAGAAAGATAAGATTAAATTTCTGCTGGTTGAAGGCGTGCACCAAAAAGCACTCGAAAGCCTTCGTGCAGCAGGTTATACCAACATCGAGTTTCACAAAGGTGCTCTGGACACTGAACAACTGAAAGAGTCCATCCGTGATGCCCACTTCATTGGCCTGCGATCCCGTACCCATCTGACTGAAGATGTGATTGACGCCGCAGAGAAACTGGTCGCGATTGGCTGCTTCTGCATTGGCACCAACCAGGTTGATCTAAGTGCAGCGGCAAAGCGCGGGATCCCTGTATTTAACGCACCATTCTCTAACACACGTTCCGTTGCTGAGCTGGTGATTGGCGAACTGCTGCTACTGCTACGTGGCGTACCCGAAGCGAACGCCAAAGCGCACCGCGGCGTGTGGAATAAACTGGCTACCGGCTCTTTTGAAGCGCGTGGTAAAAAACTGGGGATCATCGGCTACGGCCACATTGGTACTCAGTTGGGCATTCTGGCGGAATCGCTCGGGATGCATGTCTTTTTCTATGATATTGAAAATAAACTCCCGCTTGGCAATGCCACGCAGGTACAGCATCTTTCCGACCTGCTCAATATGAGCGACGTGGTCAGTCTGCACGTGCCGGAAAATGCCTCCACCAAAAACCTGATGGGCGCGCGTGAGATTTCGCTGATGAAGCCGGGGGCGCTGCTGATTAACGCCGCACGCGGTACGGTTGTTGATATTCCTGCGTTGTGCGACGCATTAGCGACTAAACATCTGGCGGGGGCTGCAATCGACGTATTCCCAACCGAGCCGGCAACTAACAGCGATCCTTTCACTTCGCCGCTGTGTGATTTCGATAACGTGATCCTGACGCCGCACATTGGTGGTTCAACGCTGGAAGCGCAGGAAAACATCGGTCTGGAAGTAGCTGGGAAACTGACCAAGTATTCCGACAACGGGTCTACGCTGTCTGCGGTAAACTTCCCGGAAGTTTCGCTGCCGCTGCACGGTGGTCGTCGTCTGATGCACATTCACGAAAACCGTCCGGGCGTACTGACGGCACTGAACCAGATTTTTGCCGAGCAGGGCGTCAACATTGCCGCGCAGTATCTGCAAACTTCCGCGCAGGTAGGTTATGTGGTTATCGATATTGAAGCGGATGAAGATGTGGCGGAGAAAGCGCTGCTGGCGATGAAAGCCCTTCCTGGAACCATTCGCGCTCGTCTGCTGTACTGATTTCCTCTACATGGGCAGGCGGTTGACCTGCCCATCTTTCCTCTGATTTCCCTGCCTCAAAATCTCTTTCTGTAACGCATACATTCTGTTTTCGAGCTTTGCCGCAGTTGGCAACTAAAGGCAGCGTTGCGTGTTGTACAGCAATAAAAGGAATTTACGATAGGGGCGCAGCATAGCGCTGAAACGGGAAAGCCCCTACCGAAGCAGGGGCTCTAAAAAGGAAAGGGACGATGATGAGATACGTCATCATGCTGCTGATCCTGTTAATCATCGCTTGCCCAGCATATTAACAGAGAGTACGCAGGAGGGAGGTTCGCCTCCCTCACCCTTCACCGAGGAATTTAGGTCAAAAAAACGGCGCTGTCAATCGGCAAAAAACGGCTACCACTCCCAGATTTTGGACGGCGTCACCACCGCTGGCAGCGGGATATCCCACTCTTCAACCGGCAATTTTTCTACCAACTGGCAGTCATGCGCGTAGCCCACGGGTTGGATCTTATGCTGCTGCCAGTTTTGTAGCGTGCGGTCGTAAAATCCGCCGCCCATGCCCAGGCGTTGCCCGTCCTCATCAAATGCCACTAACGGCGTAATCAGTACGTCCAGCTTTGACAGCGGCAATACGTCGCGTACATCAAGCCGTGGTTCCTGGATCTTTAAGCGATTGGTCACCAGGTCGCTGCGCGGATGATAGTGCAGGAACAGTAAATTACCGGGACTGAAGGGATGAAGAACCGGAAGGTAAACGCGCTTGCCCGCTCGCCACAGCTGATCTATCAGCGGCTGGGTATCGAGTTCGCCATCGAACGAGAGAAATACCGCCACAGTATGCGCGAGTACAACAGGGGGAAAACTGAGCATTCGGGTCGCGGCTTGCTGACCGTAGTGTCGTTGCTGTTCAGAGGTCAGCGCGCGACGACGCTGTCGAATCAGTTGACGAATTTCTTGCCGGGATAAAGGGAGTTCAGAAAGTAGTGTCATGGCTGTTGCCAGGTAGAAGGGAATCTCCGAGATGCCGCCGCAGGCTGTAACCCTTGAACCCTTGGTTCAAGGTGAATGCGTCGTCACAGTTTTAAGGCTTCTCGGACGGGCCGAGCATGCTCACCAACCATGGAGCGCCACATTCTTGTGGTATGAAATATCGGCTCAGGGGACTGGCCCGCTTGCAAACATCTCAGAGAAATTTTGTCTTCACGGTCACTCTACCACAGTAAACCGAAAAGTGTTATTCAAAGTTTTGGCCCGTTTTTTCGGTTATGCGACCCTGATCAAGCAACGCCTGTTCGATGGTCTGTTGTAGCATCCGAATACGTTGTTCCATGCTCGCCGCGTACTCACGCGTCTTCGCTTTTTCCTGAGTTAATTCATAGCTGATGTTCAACGCGGCGATGAAAACCAACTGCTCAGTATTTGTGACTCTAGTGCGAACTTTCAGATCTTGCAATCGCTGATTGAGATCGTCCGCAGCCTGATTCAACGCATCCCTTTGTTCAGGCGGGCAATTCACTCGCAGTGAACGGCCAAATATTTGGATATCGACGGGTTGTGCAGACATGCCACCTTCCTGCTGATTGACTGCGCTGCCTTCGTCTCCAGACCTTGGGTCCGCGAAGGGGCGACACTATAGCTACCCTGGTATCAAGATACAAGCCCTTTTCTGGTCCACCAGGGCCCAAAGTGGTAGCATACCATGAATATTCCTCCCTTTGATGACGAATGCTTATGTCTATACAGAACGAAATGCCTGGCTACAACGACGTTAGCCAGTTTTTGAACCAACAAGGGGCTGGATTAACCCCGGCCGAAATGCACGGCTTGATCAGCGGGATGATTTGCGGCGGCAACAACGACAGCTCATGGCAGCCGCTGCTGCACGACCTGACGAACGAAGGTTTGGCCTTCGGTCACGAGCTGGCTCAGGCACTGATGAAAATGCACTCTGCCACCAGCGATGCCCTCGAGGACGACGGTTTCCTTTTTCAGCTTTATCTGCCTGAAGGCGACGATGTTAGCGTGTTTGATCGTGCCGATGCGCTGGCGGGGTGGGTAAACCACTTTTTGCTGGGCCTTGGCGTTACGCAGCCAAAGCTCGACAAGGTGACCGGTGAAACCGGTGAAGCGATTGACGACCTGCGCAATATCGCTCAGTTGGGATATGACGAAGACGAAGATCAGGAAGAGCTGGAAATGTCGCTCGAAGAGATTATCGAATACGTGCGCGTAGCCGCCTTGCTGTGTCATGACACGTTTACGCGTCAGCAGCCGACCGCGCCGGAAATCCGTAAACCGACTCTGCACTAAGAACGAAACGCAAAGGAGAGTGTGATGAGCGAGATATCTCAGCAAGAATTCCAGCGTCGTCGCCAGGCTTTACTGGCACAAATGCAGCCCGGCAGCGCCGCGCTGATTTTTGCCGCGCCTGAAGCGACGCGCAGCGCGGACAGTGAATACCCGTACCGCCAAAGCAGTGATTTCTGGTACTTCACCGGTTTTAACGAACCGGAAGCCGTGCTGGTGCTGATTAAAAGTGATGACACTCATAACCACAGCGTTTTGTTTAATCGGGTTCGCGATCTGACGGCGGAGATCTGGTTTGGCCGCCGTCTGGGCCAGGACGCCGCACCGGCAAAACTCGGCGTTGACCGGGCGCTGGCCTTCAGTGAAATCAACCAACAACTGCACCTGTTGCTCAATGGCCTGGACGCGGTGTACCACGCACAGGGCGAATATGCCTGGGCAGATGAGATTGTGTGCACGGCGTTGGATAAACTGCGTAAAGGCTC
The DNA here is from genome assembly GCF_025106035.1 of Citrobacter sp. XY323. Taxonomy (NCBI): domain Bacteria; kingdom Pseudomonadati; phylum Pseudomonadota; class Gammaproteobacteria; order Enterobacterales; family Enterobacteriaceae; genus Citrobacter; species Citrobacter sp. XY323. The sequence goes on along the minus strand of NZ_JANYUK010000009.1, from coordinate 183,903 downwards.
CAGACAAAATCTGCACGCACCCGCTGCGGTCATCGACTGGCGTCCAATGGTGCATGAAATGCGCCTGTTCAAATCAGCAGAAGAAATTGCGGTCATGCGCCGTGCCGGAGAGATCAGTGCGCTGGCGCATACCCGCGCGATGGAAAAATGCCGTCCGGGAATGTTTGAATACCAGTTGGAAGGGGAGATTCACCACGAGTTTACTCGCCATGGCGCGCGTTACCCATCCTATAACACGATTGTCGGCAGCGGCGAAAACGGCTGTATTCTCCATTACACCGAAAATGAAAGTGAAATGCGCGATGGCGATCTGGTGTTGATTGACGCCGGGTGTGAATACAAAGGTTATGCGGGCGACATTACGCGTACCTTCCCGGTAAACGGCAAATTTTCCCCTGCTCAGCGTGAAATCTACGACATCGTACTGGAGTCATTAGAGACCAGTCTGCGCCTGTATCGCCCGGGGACGTCCATCCAGGAAGTCACCGGCGAAGTGGTGCGCATCATGATTACGGGTCTGGTGAAGCTTGGCATTTTGCACGGCGAGATCGACCAACTGATTACCGAAAATGCGCATCGCCCATTCTTTATGCATGGTCTTAGCCATTGGCTGGGACTGGATGTGCACGACGTTGGCGTTTATGGTCAGGACCGCTCACGTATTCTCGAGCCAGGAATGGTGCTCACCGTCGAACCGGGGCTGTATATCGCGCCGGACGCCGATGTGCCGCCTGCTTATCGTGGTATCGGCATTCGTATTGAAGATGACATCCTCATCACCGAGGACGGCAATGAGAACCTGACCGCCAGCGTGGTGAAGAAAGCGGATGACATTGAAGCCTTAATGGCTGCGGCGCGGCTGCAATGAGCGTGATTATCGTTGGCGGTGGTATGGTCGGTGCAACGCTGGCGCTGGCCATTTCTCAGCTCAGCCACGGGACTCTGCCTGTTCACCTGATAGAAGCGAGCGAACCTGAAACTGACCGCCATCCAGGGTTTGACGCCCGGGCGATCGCGCTGGCGGCAGGGACCTGCCAACAGCTGGCGCGAATTGGCGTATGGCAGGCGATTGCCGATTGCGCAACGGCGATCAAAACGGTTCACGTCAGCGATCGCGGCCATGCCGGATTTGTGACGCTGGATGCGCAGGAATACCGTATTCCGGCGCTGGGCCAGGTGGTGGAACTGCACGATGTCGGGCTGCGTTTGTTTGCGCTGCTGCGTAAAGCGCCGGGCATCACGCTACACTGCCCCGACCGTGTAGCCAGCGTGTCACGCACGCAGGAACGCGTTGAGGTTACGCTGGAAAATGGCGAGATGATCAATGGTCGCCTGTTGGTGGCCGCCGATGGCACGCGCTCCGCACTGGCTACCGCCTGCGGCGTTGACTGGCAGCAACAACCCTATGAACAACTGGCGGTGATTGCCAACGTCACGACCTCCGTTGCGCATGACGGGCGAGCGTTTGAACGTTTCACACAATATGGTCCGCTGGCAATGCTACCGATGTCTGATGGTCGCTGCTCGCTGGTGTGGTGCCATCCGCTGGAGCGGCGTGATGAGATTATGGCCTGGTCCGACGAACAATTTTGCCGCGAACTGCAAACTGCGTTTGGCTGGCGGTTGGGGCGTATTACCCAGGCCGGTAAACGCAACGCCTATCCGCTTTCATTAACCTCGGCGCAAAAAGCCATTATCCATCGTACTGTGCTGGTGGGGAACGCAGCACAGACGCTGCATCCCATTGCCGGACAAGGTTTCAACCTTGGTCTGCGCGATGTGATGAGCCTGGCTGAGACGTTGACGCAGGCGCAAAACTGCGCGGAAGATATCGGTGATTATGCGGTACTGGCACGCTATCAGCAGCGCCGCGAACGCGATCGCGAAACGACGATTGGTGTGACCAACAATTTGGTGTATTTGTTTGCCAATCGCTGGGCCCCGCTGATCGTTGGGCGTAATGTCGGGCTGATGGCGATGGAATTATTCACGCCTGCACGCGATGCGCTGGCGGAGCGGACCCTCGGTTGGGTTGCGCGATAGATATATCCTGTAGGCCGAATTAAAGAAGCTGGCCTGATTAGCGCAGCGCCATCAGGCAATGTCGCGGAAGTAATGCCGGATGGCGGATTTGCATTATCCGGCCTACGGTTTTTGATTGTCCTATTTTCAGGAGCAAACAGTGCAAAGTGTTGATGTAGCAATTGTTGGTGGCGGCATGGTGGGACTGGCGGTTGCCTGCGGCTTGCAGGGCAGCGGGTTGCGCGTTGCGGTGTTAGAACAACATGTTCCGCAGCCTTTGGCGGCGGATGCACCTCCTCAGCTTCGCGTATCGGCCATTAATGCCGCCAGTGAAAAACTGCTTAGCCGACTGGGCGTCTGGTCCGACATTGTTGCCCGTCGCGCTTGTTGCTACCACGGCATGGAAGTCTGGGACAAAGACAGCTTTGGGCGTATTGCGTTTGATGACCAGAGCATGGGCTACAGCCATTTAGGCCACATCGTTGAAAACTCAGAGATCCATTACGCACTCTGGCAAAAAGCGCAGCGTTCAGCGGACATTACGCTGATGGCGCCCGCTGAGTTACAGCAGGTAGCCTGGGGTGAGAATGAGGCATTTCTGTCCCTGAAAGATGGCGCAATGCTGACCGCTCGCCTGGTGGTCGGCGCCGATGGCGCTAACTCCTGGCTGCGCAACAAAGCGGATATTCCGCTCACTTTCTGGGATTACCGTCATCATGCGCTGGTGGCGACTATCCGTACGCAGGAAGCTCACGGCGCGGTTGCGCGGCAGGCGTTTCACGGTGAGGGGATCCTGGCGTTCCTGCCGCTCAGTGACCCGCACCTGTGCTCTATCGTCTGGTCGCTCTCGCCGCAGGAAGCAGAACGCATGCAGCAGGCAAGCGTTGATGAGTTTAATCAGGCGCTGAATATCGCTTTTGATAATCGCCTGGGGCTGTGCAGCCTTGAAAGCGAGCGTCAGGCGTTTCCGCTGACGGGACGCTATGCCCGTCAATTCGCTGCTCATCGTCTGGCGCTGGTGGGGGATGCGGCGCATACCATCCACCCGCTTGCGGGTCAGGGGGTTAACCTTGGCTTTATGGATGCGGCGGAGCTGATCGATGAGCTGAAGCGGCTACAGCGTCAGGGCAAAGATATTGGTCAGTATCTCTATTTGCGCCGCTACGAGCGCAGCCGTAAGCACAGCGCAGCGATGATGCTGGCCGGTATGCAGGGCTTTCGTGAACTGTTTGCTGGCGAGAATCCGGCGAAAAAACTGCTGCGTGATATTGGTCTGAAACTGGCCGATACCCTGCCAGGCGTAAAACCACAGCTCATCCGCCAGGCGATGGGACTGAACGATCTTCCTGAGTGGTTACGCTAGCGTCCGTAAGGACAATCTTAAGAGTTTGAGACCCGTCACACTTTCCACTCCCGGCCTGCGCGCCGGGGTGCTTCTCTCATTTGAAATAATCTAATTCCACGCCTTTTTTCGCATTAGTTTTTTTAATATTACGTTTTTTTCATAACGCCATTTTTGACAATTTTTCCACATTTAATGTTGGTTGGTGCTGTTAATTCCAGCTTGTATTTATTTTTTGTTCTGATTATTTGTCGTATGGGTGGGGTTTTGTTCTGCCGGTGATTTTGCTGTTTTTGGCCATAAGCTAATGTGATGGTTAATTTTGCCTTATGGTTTAGCGTCTGTTTCGGTGGTAAGTTCAGGACAAAGAGAACGTTTGCGTCGTGGCCCCTGGAGCGGCTGCGGTGCTGGGTTTCGTGGCGAAAATTTCACCGCGAAAGAGTTGGTAGCCCCGCTTATTCAACGAGGAAAAGATGGCTCAACAGACTCCTTTGTACGAACAACACACGCTATGTGGCGCGCGCATGGTAGATTTCCATGGCTGGATGATGCCACTGCATTACGGTTCTCAGCTTGATGAACACCATGCTGTTCGCACCGATGCCGGAATGTTTGATGTGTCACATATGACCATCGTCGACCTGCGCGGTAGCCGCACCCGGGAGTTCTTGCGTTATCTGCTGGCAAACGACGTCGCGAAGCTAACGAAGACGGGTAAAGCCCTCTACTCCGGTATGCTCAACGCGTCGGGCGGCGTGATAGATGACCTGATTGTCTACTACTTCACTGAAGATTTCTTCCGCCTCGTTGTAAACTCCGCCACCCGCGAAAAAGACCTCTCCTGGATTACCCAACACGCTGAACCTTACGCCATCGACATCACCGTTCGAGATGATCTGTCGCTGATTGCGGTGCAGGGCCCAAACGCGCAGGAAAAAGCAGCCACATTGTTTACTGACGAGCAGCGCCAGGCGGTAGAAGGCATGAAGCCGTTCTTCGGCGTTCAGGCGGGTGATTTGTTTATCGCAACCACCGGTTATACCGGCGAAGCAGGCTATGAAATTGCCATGCCGAGTGAAAAGGCGGCAGACTTCTGGCGTGCGCTGGTACAAGCAGGTGTCAAACCTTGCGGTCTTGGCGCGCGCGACACGCTGCGTCTGGAAGCCGGCATGAACCTGTACGGTCAGGAGATGGACGAAGGCATTTCCCCGCTGGCGGCCAACATGGGCTGGACTATCGCGTGGGAACCGACTGACCGCGACTTTATCGGTCGGGAAGCGCTGGAAATGCAGCGTGAAAAAGGCCACGAACAGTTGGTTGGACTGGTGATGACCGAGAAAGGCGTACTGCGTAATGAACTGCCGGTGCGTTTCACCGATGCTTCCGGCAATCAGCAGGAAGGTATTATCACCAGCGGGACATTCTCCCCAACCCTGGGTTACAGCATCGCGCTGGCGCGTGTCCCTGCGGGTATTGGTGAGACCGCGATCGTACAGATCCGTAACCGCGAAATGCCGGTAAAAGTGACTAAACCTGTTTTTGTGCGTAACGGCAAAGCCGTCGCGTAATTCATCCTTTTTTGGAGATTGATTGATGAGCAACGTACCTGCAGAACTGAAATACAGCAAAGAACACGAATGGCTGCGCAAAGAAGCTGACGGCTCTTACACCGTTGGGATCACCGAACATGCTCAGGAGCTGTTAGGTGACATGGTTTTCGTTGACCTGCCCGAAGTTGGCGCAACCGTCAGCGCGGGCGATGACTGCGCCGTTGCGGAATCCGTAAAAGCGGCATCCGATATTTATGCGCCAGTAGGCGGTGAGATTGTTGCGGTTAACGACGCGCTCAGCGACTCCCCGGAACTGGTCAACAGCGAGCCGTATGCAGGGGGCTGGATCTTCAAAATCAAAGCCAGCGATGAAAGCGAAATTGAATCGCTGCTGGATGCGACTGCATATGAAGCTTTGTTAGAAGACGAATAAATACGCTTCATTCTTCACGTTGCAGGTGTGTTGGCTTTCTTGCACACCTCAGTTACTTACTGATGTAAGCTCCTGGGGATGTGCTGCGTCGCCGCCTTCCTGCAACGCGAATTTTTTGCGTATTCAGGTAAGTAGAGACACCTACGATTCACTGCACGTTTCAGGAACCATCGCCCATGACACAGACGTTAAGCCAGCTTGAAAATAGCGGCGCTTTCATTGAACGCCACATCGGACCGGACGCCGCGCAGCAGCAAGAGATGCTGAATGCGGTTGGCGCCGAGTCGTTAAACGCGCTGATCGGCCAGATTGTGCCGAAAGACATTCAGCTCGCAACCCCGCCACAGGTGGGCGAGGCGGCGACCGAATACGCTGCGCTGGCTGAATTAAAAGCCATCGCCGGGCGTAACAAGCGCTTCACGTCCTACATTGGCATGGGCTACACCGCCGTGCAGCTGCCACCGGTTATCCTGCGTAACATGCTGGAAAACCCGGGTTGGTACACCGCCTACACCCCGTATCAACCGGAAGTCTCCCAGGGCCGTCTGGAAGCACTGCTGAACTTCCAGCAGGTGACGCTGGACCTGACCGGCCTGGACATGGCTTCCGCTTCTCTGCTGGATGAAGCTACTGCTGCAGCTGAAGCCATGGCGATGGCCAAACGCGTCAGCAAACTGAAAAACGCTAACCGTTTCTTTGTGGCGGCTGATGTTCATCCGCAAACGCTGGACGTAGTGCGTACTCGTGCGCAAACTTTTGGTTTTGACGTCATTGTTGATGACGCGGCAAAAGCATTGGATCATCAGGATGTGTTCGGCGTGCTGTTGCAGCAGGTTGGCACCACCGGTGAAGTGCACGACTACAGCGCCCTGATGGCTGAGCTGAAATCCCGTAAAATAGTGGTCAGCGTCGCTGCCGACTTTATGGCGCTGGTACTGCTGACTGCACCGGGCAAACAGGGCGCGGATATCGTTTTCGGCTCTGCGCAACGCTTCGGCGTACCGATGGGCTACGGCGGCCCGCACGCGGCATTCTTTGCCGCTAAAGACGAATTCAAGCGCTCCATGCCAGGCCGTATTATCGGCGTCTCCAAAGATGCAGCGGGTAATACCGCCCTGCGCATGGCGATGCAGACTCGCGAACAGCATATCCGCCGCGAGAAAGCGAACTCCAACATTTGTACCTCGCAGGTTCTGCTGGCCAACATCGCCAGCCTGTATGCCGTTTATCATGGCCCGGTTGGCCTGAAACGCATCGCTAATCGCATCCATCGTCTGACCGATATTCTGGCAGCCGGTCTGCAACAGAAAGGATTGAAGCTGCGTCATGCGCACTACTTTGACACTTTGTGTGTTGAAGTGGCCGATAAGGCTGCGGTACTGGCGCGTGCTGAAGCAGCAGAAATCAACCTGCGTAGCGATATCCATAACGCGGTAGGTATTACGCTCGATGAAACCACCACCCGTGAAAACGTGGTGCAGTTGTTCAATGTTCTGCTGGGAGACAGCCGCGGTCTGAACATCGAAACGCTGGACAAAGACGTGGCGCTCGACAGCCGTTCCATTCAGGACAGCATGCTGCGCGACGATGCGATCCTCAGCCATCCGGTGTTTAATCGCTATCACAGCGAAACCGAGATGATGCGTTACATGCACTCGCTGGAGCGCAAAGATCTGGCCCTGAACCAGGCAATGATCCCGCTGGGGTCTTGCACCATGAAGCTGAACGCTGCCGCCGAGATGATCCCTATCACTTGGCCGGAATTCGCTGAACTGCATCCGTTCTGCCCGCCAGAGCAGGCAGAAGGTTATCACCAGATGATCGGCCAGCTTTCCGAATGGCTGGTAAAACTGACTGGTTATGACGCAGTCTGCATGCAGCCGAACTCCGGCGCGCAGGGCGAGTATGCGGGTCTGCTGGCGATTCGCCATTATCACGAAAGCCGTAACGAAGGCCATCGCGATATCTGTCTGATCCCGGCCTCTGCCCACGGTACCAACCCGGCCTCCGCACAGATGGCGGGTATGCAGGTAGTGGTTGTCGCCTGTGATAAGAACGGCAACATCGATCTTGGCGATCTGCGTGAAAAAGCGGCGCAGGCGGGTGAAAACCTCTCCTGCATCATGGTGACCTATCCCTCTACTCATGGCGTGTATGAAGAAACGATCCGTGAAGTGTGCGACGTTGTGCACCAGTTTGGCGGCCAGGTTTATCTTGATGGCGCGAACATGAATGCTCAGGTTGGGATCACCACACCGGGCTTTATCGGTGCCGATGTCTCACACCTTAACCTGCATAAAACATTCTGCATTCCGCACGGCGGCGGCGGCCCAGGTATGGGACCAATCGGTGTTAAATCGCATCTGGCGCCGTTCGTGCCGGGTCATAGCGTAGTACAGATTGAAGGGATGCTCACCCGTCAGGGCGCGGTTTCTGCGGCACCGTTCGGTAGCGCATCCATTCTGCCGATCAGCTGGATGTACATCCGTATGATGGGCGCAGAAGGTCTGAAGCAGGCAAGCCAGGTGGCGATCCTGAACGCTAACTACATTGCCAGCCGTCTGAAAGATGCCTATCCGGTGCTGTATACCGGTCGCGATGGTCGCGTGGCACATGAATGTATTCTCGACATTCGCCCACTGAAAGAAGAGACCGGCATCAGCGAACTGGATATTGCCAAGCGTCTGATCGATTACGGTTTCCATGCGCCGACCATGTCGTTCCCGGTAGCGGGTACGCTGATGGTGGAACCGACTGAATCGGAAAGCAAAGTGGAACTGGATCGCTTTATCAATGCGATGCTGGCAATCCGCGCAGAGATCGATCGCGTGAAAGCCGGTGAATGGTCGCTTACAGATAACCCGCTGGTTAACTCCCCGCACACGCAAAATGAGCTGGTCGCGGAGTGGAATCACGGTTACAGCCGCGAAATCGCCGTCTTCCCGGTGGGCGTAGCGAACAAATACTGGCCGACCGTGAAACGCCTTGATGACGTTTACGGTGACCGTAACCTGTTCTGCTCCTGCGTGCCGCTGAGCGATTATCAGTAATCGACTGATTCAGCTATCTTTTAAAGGCGCTTCGGCGCCTTTATTTTTGGGGAGAATAGTGATGGCTATAGCACTGGTTACGGGGGGCAGTCGCGGTATTGGTCGGGCAACCGCGATGCAGTTAGCGCTAGAGGGTTACACGGTCGCCGTTAACTTTCATCACAATATTCGTGCGGCAACGGAGGTGGTGAACAATATCGCCGCTGCGGGAGGAAAGGCGTTTGCTCTGCGGGCAGATATCAGCGATGAAAGCCAGGTCGGGGCGATGTTTGAGTCCATTGACCGCGAGGGCGAGCCGCTGACTGCTCTGGTGAACAATGCCGGGATTTTGTTTGAACAGAGCACGGTGGAAAGTCTAACCGCTGAGCGTATTAATCGCGTCCTGGCGACTAATGTTACCGGCTATTTTCTGTGTTGTCGGGAAGCGGTAAAGCGCATGTCGTTTAAGCACGGCGGTCAGGGCGGGGCGATTGTGAATGTCTCTTCGGCGGCGTCACGGCTTGGCGCCCCGTTCGAATACGTTGATTATGCAGCCTCAAAAGGTGCGGTGGACACGCTTACCACCGGCCTCGCGTTGGAGGTTGCGGCGCAGGGGATACGCGTGAACTGCGTGCGACCCGGTCTTATCTACACGGAAATGCATGCGTCAGGCGGCGAGCCGGGAAGGGTCGATCGCGTGAAATCCATGTTGCCTATGCAGCGCGGCGGACAGCCGGAAGAGGTCGCGCAGGCGATTACCTGGCTGCTGAGTGAGAAGGCGTCTTACGTCACGGGCAGTTTTTTGGAGCTGGCCGGCGGGAAGTAATGCGTTGCTTGCCGGATGGCGGCGTAAATGTTTGCTCTGGTCTACAGGTTCAGTTCCCGTAAATCCGATAAGCGCAGCGCCATCCGGCAAAAAATTACAGATTCTCGCCGTTGCTGGCAATCACCGCTTTATACCACTCAAAACTTTTCTTACGCGAACGCGACATATCGCCGGTGCCGTCGTCGTGTTTGTTCACGTAGATAAAACCGTAGCGTTTGCTGTACTGGCCGGTGGTGAACGAGACGCAGTCGATGCAGCCCCACGGCGTGTAGCCCATCAGATCTACGCCGTCATACGTTACCGCTTTCATCATCTCTTCGACGTGGGCGCGCAGATAGTCGATGCGGTAGTCATCGTGGATGCTGCCGTCTTCTTCAACTTTGTCGTAAGCGCCAAATCCGTTTTCAACGATAAACAATGGCTTCTGATAACGCTCGTACAGTTCGCATAAGGCGTAACGCAGGCCAACCGGATCAATCTGCCAGCCCCAGTCGGATGCTTTGACGTGCGGGTTCGGCACGCTGCCCTCAAAACCGGAAATAGCATCGCCGCTACCACCTTCCGCTTTTACCGCGTTGGTCATGTAGTAGCTAAATCCGAGATAGTCGCAGGTGCCTTCACGCAGGATTTGTTCATCGCCAGCTTCCATTCGAATATTGAATTCGCGGCGCTCCCACTCGTTCAGTACATAAGATGGATAGTAGCCGCGCAGTTGAACGTCGGTGAATACATAGCGTTCACGCATTGATTCCTGCGCGAACATCACATCTTCAGGCTTACAGGAGTACGGGTATAGCGGGACCATTGCCAGCATGCAACCGACTTTCATTTCAGGGTTGATGCGACGTGCGGCTTTCACCGCCAGAGCGCTGGCCACGAACTGGTGGTGCAGCACCTGGTACATAGTCTCTTCCGGGTTTTCATGCTCGGTATACACCACGCCGGAGCAGCAATAGCCAAACAGCGGTGCACGCCAGTTACGCTGGTTGTTGATTTCGTTGAAGGTCATCCAGTATTTGACCTTGTGCTTGTAGCGCTCAAAGACCACTTCAGCAAAACGGACAAAGAAATCAACGACTTTACGATTGGTCCAGCTACCGTACTGTTGAACCAGGTGTAGCGGCATTTCGAAGTGGGAAAGGGTGATGACCGGTTCGATATTGTACTTCAGCAGTTCATCAAACATGTCGTCGTAGAATTTTAGCCCTTCTTCGTTTGGCTGGGTTTCGTCCCCTTTGGGGAAGATACGGGTCCAGGCAATTGACGTACGGAAGCATTTGAAGCCCATCTCGGCAAACAGCTTAATGTCTTCTTTGTAATGTCCGTAAAAATCGACGGCTTCGTGGTTGGGGTAGTACTTACCTGGCACGACGTCCTGAGTGATTTCTCGCGGAACGCCGTGTGCCCCCCCGGTCAGTACGTCGCAAATGCTGGGCCCTTTGCCACCTTTATTCCAGCCGCCTTCAACCTGATGCGCCGCAACCGCGCCGCCCCATAAAAAATCGTTTGGTAAGGTAAGTTTTTTCATCTGCGCTCAGTTTCAAATTAATACAATCTGATTTTGAGTCTAACAAAGGAAAGATAAATGTCACGATATAACAAAATAGCGTTAATGTGATTTGTTACATCAAAAAAACATATTGTTTTTTTTACGCTATTCTTTTCGCCAGCTTGCGACCGAGTGATTCCAGAATATAAATAACGGGGATCTGCGTGGTTATATCGTATACCCCGGCAATGCGTGTCTGTGGAACGTGCCAGGAGAGATTAAAGTCGGCAAGTTTCGCGAGGCGCGAATGTTCATGGCTGGTGACCGACAGAACCTTACAGTTATGCAGACTGAACTGGCTGGCAAAGCGTAGGATCTCTTCGGTTTCTCCAGAAACGGAAAGCACGATCGCCAGCGCGTTTCTGGCCATATCATTAGTTACCGGGAAATAAGGGTCATCGATGTGGTTACTGAATTTTCCGACGTTTGAGAAAAAACGTGCGCCATATTTTGCCAGAGCTCCGGATGTTCCCGCCCCGACGAATATAATACGCTCGGAAGATAATATAATATCAACAGCCTGATCGAGTAATTTGTCGAACTCGTCGTTATTGACGCCTTTAAAGAAGCTGATAATTTCGCTGGCACCGAAATTAGCCTGTTGCGGTTCATTCTGCTCTAAATATAATTTGAAGCGTACGCGAAATTCTGAGTAACCTTCACACTTAAGCTTGCGGCAAAAGCGCAGTACGGTGGTGGTGGAAACGTCCACGGCATCCGCCAGTTCACGAATGGTCATGTACATGACTTTGTCACGGTTTTTGATGACATAGTTGTAGACCAGCATCTCAAGATTGTTGAGACTGGCGATGGCAGCGTGGGAGAACATACTCACAATGGCAAAACTCACTCATCAGACTTCATCTACAGGGAATAATAACATGCAGCCAAATGACATCACTTTTTTTCAGCGTTTCCAGGATGACATTCTGGCCGGACGCAAAACCATTACGATTCGTGACGAGTCCGAATCACACTTCAAAGCCGGTGACATTCTACGGGTTGGGCGCTTCGAAGATGAGGGGTACTTCTGCACGATTGAGGTTGTTGGCACCTCAACCGTCACGCTGGATACGCTGACGGAGAAACATGCTCGCCAGGAAAACATGACGCTAGAAGAACTTAAACACGTGATTGCCGAGATTTACCCGGATCAAACACAATTTTATGTGATTGATTTTAAATGCCTTTGATTTTAACGGTACGCCTGTTAGCTGAATATTAAAATATAACATCATGATTTTTATGGATTATTATTTAGTTGGCAAATATTTTAGCTAACAGGTGTTCACTGGAACCATTCTCAGTTACGCTAGAGGAGCAATCACGATAGTGTTCGTTTCTCGGGAGTAAAATATGGTTCAGAAGCCATTAATTGCGCAGGGATATTCGCTGGCAGAGGAAATAGCCAATAGCATCAGTCACGGTATCGGGCTGGTGTTTGGGATTGTCGGACTGGTATTGTTGCTGGTTCAGGCAGTGGATACCAACGCCAGCGCCGTGGCGATAACCAGCTATAGCCTGTATGGCGGCAGCATGATCCTGCTGTTCCTCGCCTCAACTTTATATCACGCGATCCCCCATCAAAGAGCAAAAGTCTGGCTGAAAAAGTTCGACCACTGCGCGATTTATCTGCTGATTGCCGGGACCTACACGCCATTTCTGCTGGTGGGGCTGGATTCGCCGCTGGCACGTGGACTGATGATTGTTATCTGGAGCCTGGCGCTGCTCGGTATTTTATTCAAACTGACCATTGCGCACCGGTTTAAGGTTCTGTCGCTGGTAACCTACCTGGCGATGGGCTGGCTATCGCTGATTGTGGTGTATCAACTGGCGGTTAAGCTGGCGGTGGGGGGGGTGACGTTGCTGGCAGTTGGTGGTGTGGTGTATTCGCTGGGCGTTATTTTCTACGTCTGTAAGCGCATTCCATACAACCACGCGATCTGGCACGGCTTTGTGCTGGGTGGCAGCGTTTGCCATTTCCTGGCGATCTACCTGTACGTGGGGCAGGCGTAATTATTATTACCCAGCGGTGCTGTGCTTACCGGGTCTTTAAAACTCGTGACCCGGTAAGATAAAGTCACCACCCGGCGATTTACTCTTCCAGCGAATACGGCAGCGGTACGATATGCAGCGTTTTCGCGTCGTCACGAACGCGGAACACGCTGTCGGCTTCCATGTCGTTATTCATCACAACCTGCACCAGTACCTGTCCATCCGCCAGTTGCACCGCGGCGAGTACGGTGCCGGTACGACGCCAGTTCTCGCCCATTTTCAGCTCCAGGTCTTCACCTGCTTCCGGTACCCGACTGGCCGCACCTGCCAGCGTCCACATGGCACGTTTGTTGGCTCCGCGGAATTTTGCGCGAGCAACCATTTCCTGACCGGTATAACAGCCTTTTTTAAAGCTGATCCCGCCCAGAGCCTGCAGATTGGTGGCTTGCGGAATAAACTGCGCGCTGTTGGCAGTATCAATCACCGGAATACCTGCTTCGATATCCAGCGCCAGCCACTGTTGGCTGTTATTTAACTCCGCTTCACCGCGCAGCTTCTCTACCAGGGTTTCCGCCGTTGCAACATCAACGATCAGCAGGAAACGCTCAGCGGGATGTTCGAACCACAATATGGTGGAAGAACCTTCAGTAATGACCTGCTTATCGCTGTTTGGTAATTCGCTAAAGAGATTGGCCAGCGCAGCACGCGCCTGGAATCCCGCGACGCCCAGCAGTACGCGCTCGTCGTCCGGGGCAATCGCCACTTTCGAGAAGACTGCATATTTTTTCAGTTCGGTGAGCTGCGCATCGCGCAGATTACGGCGCTCAAGCCATGCAAAACCGTCACCCTGGCGGAACAGACGCAGGTTGCTCCACATTTTACCTTTGGCGTCACAATGTGCTGCCAACACGTGCTGATGCTCGGTCATCTGGCTGACATCCGCTGTGACCTGACCCTGAATATACTTCTCACTGTCGACACCGGTGATGGTGGCGAGCGCCCATTCATCGAGCGTCATTAGCGTCAGAGGCAAGCGCGTTGACGCGAAAGGCTGGCGAGGAGGAAAAGATATAAAAGCCATAATTAATGTCCTGATTTGCTTAACGCAGTGATAATGACTAATGGTAAAAGAGCTATGGCCCATTGCAAGCGGTTTAAACAGGCTATTTGTGCCATATATTAAGCTTTGCGAGGAGACATCCAAAAATGCTGAATCCTTTGACTTAATGTGGTTTTATTTAGCGAGCACGCTTCCGTTTGCTGATATTCCCGTAAATATGAGGGAAAAACACGTTACAATAGCGGGATACTTCGTTTTCGCGAGACAGGAAGAAGAACATGGATATTAACAACAAAGCACGTATTCATTGGGCATGCCGTCGCGGTATGCGTGAGCTGGACATCTCGATCATGCCGTTTTTCGAACATGAATATGACAGCTTAAGTGATGAAGAAAAACGTATCTTTATCCGTCTGCTAGAATGTGATGATCCAGACTTATTTAACTGGTTGATGAATCATGGGAAACCGGCTGATGCTCAGCTAGAGCAGATGGTGCGACTTATCCAGACACGGAATCGGGAACGTGGTCCAGTGGCAATCTGATTTACGCGTTTCATGGCGCGCGCAATGGCTTTCGCTGCTCATTCATGGGCTGGTGGCGGTATTTATATTATTGATGCCCTGGCCATTGAGCTACACCCCATTATGGCTGGTTCTGCTCTCTCTGGTGGTGTTCGATAGCGTCCGTAGCCAGCGCCGAATCAATGCCTGTCAGGGCGAGATTCGGCTGTTGATGGACGGTCGTCTACGCTGGCAAGGGCAAGAGTGGACTATTGCTAGCGCACCCTGGATGGTCAAAACAGGCATGATGCTGCGTTTACGTTCCGATGCCGGAAAACGTCAGCATTTGTGGCTGGCGGCAGACAGTATGGATGACGCGGAGTGGCGGGATTTGCGGCGGTTAATACTGCAACAGGCGAAGCAGGGATAATGCTGATGAATGCCTGATGGCGTGCAGCGTTAAGGTCTACGGTTCGGTGCGGCATGTAGGCCGGATATGGCGTTTACGCCTACATCCGGCAAAATGGTTATCAGGACCAGTGTTCGGCCATTTCACCAAGGATTTGCTCGCACCAGGCCTGAATGCGTTCATCGCTGAGATCGTACTGGTTTGTTTCATCCAGTGCCAGGCCAACAAACAGCTGTCCATCGGCAATGACGGGCTTATCGCTGGTAAATTCATACCCTTCGGTTGGCCAGTAACCAACAAATTTTACGCCTTTGGTGACCAGTTTATCGTGCAGCATACCCAGCGCATCCAGGAACCATTCACCGTATCCCAACTGATCGCCCATACCGTAAAGCGCAACAATTTTGCCTTCCAGGTTGAGGTCGTCCAGTTGCTCCCAGACCGCTTCCCAGTCCTCTTGGATTTCACCGAAATCCCAGGTTGGGATGCCTAAAATGAGCACGTCATACTGCTCCATTAAGGTCGGGGAATCATCTTTGAGGTTGTGCAGTGTCACCAGTTCGGGACCCAGGATATCGCGGATTTTTTCTGCTGCCATTTCGGTATAGCAGGTGCTGGAACCGTAAAAAAGACCCATGTTCATGACGTAAACATCTCAATTCTGCTGTAGCGTTGCGGGTAGTGTAACAGAATCGCCGCATTCTCGGCACAATGAGGCATAATGCATCAAAAATGAGAGTGAAATAAGGGGCGCGAGTGGAACAGGATCTGGCGCGCATCGAGCAGTTTCTTGATGCCCTGTGGCTGGAACGAAATCTGGCGGAAAACACGCTAAGTGCGTATCGTCGCGATCTGACCATGCTTGTTGAATGGCTACATCACCGCGGCGCCTCGCTTGCGACCGCGCAGAGTGATGACCTGCAAGCATTGTTGGCTGAGCGGATGGATGGGGGATATAAAGCCACCAGTTCCGCACGCTTGCTCAGTGCAATGCGGCGTTTTTTTCAGCATCTGTACCGTGAAAAATATCGCGAAGATGACCCCAGCGCCTCGCTTGCATCACCTAAACTTCCGCAGCGTCTGCCCAAAGATCTCAGCGAAGCACAGGTCGAACGACTTCTGCAGGCGCCGCTGATAGAACAACCGCTGGAACTTCGCGATAAAGCCATGCTGGAAGTATTGTATGCCACAGGCCTGCGCGTGTCTGAACTGGTGGGGCTGACGATGAGTGACGTCAGCCTGCGTCAGGGCGTGGTTCGGGTGATCGGTAAAGGTAATAAAGAGCGCCTTGTCCCGTTAGGTGAGGAGGCGGTGTACTGGCTGGAAACGTACCTGGAGCATGGGCGTCCGTGGTTGCTCAACGGTGTATCAATAGATGTGCTGTTTCCCAGCCAGCGGGCGCAACAGATGACTCGTCAAACCTTCTGGCATCGTATCAAACACTATGCTGTGTTGGCTGGAATCGACAGCGAAAAGCTGTCCCCGCACGTCCTGCGGCATGCGTTTGCCACGCATCTGCTCAACCATGGCGCTGATCTGCGCGTGGTGCAGATGCTACTGGGGCATAGCGACCTCTCGACAACGCAGATTTATACTCATGTCGCAACGGAGCGCTTGCGGCAACTACATCAACAGCATCACCCGCGAGCGTGAGTGCTGACAGGAAAGGATAGGTTATGAAAAAACGTTTTATGATGTTCACCCTGCTGGCGACGGCGTTTTCCGGCATGGTACATGCAGACGATGCGGCGATTCGCCAGTCATTAGCGAAGCTGGGTGTTCAGAGTACCGAGATTCAGTCTGCTCCGGTTGCGGGCATGAAAACTGTACTGACCAATAGCGGCGTGTTGTACGTTACCGAAGACGGTAAACATATTATTCAGGGACCGATGTATGACGTGAGCGGTGCAAGCCCGGTAAACGTCACCAACCAACTGCTGATGAAGCATTTGAACGCGCTGGAAAACGAGATGATCGTCTACAAAGCGCCGCAGGAAAAACACGTCATCACCGTTTTCACCGACATCACCTGTGGCTACTGCCACAAGCTGCATGAAGAGATGAAAGACTACAATGCGTTAGGGATCACCGTACGCTATCTGGCCTTCCCTCGTCAGGGACTGGAAAGCCAGGCCGAGCAGGACATGAAATCTATCTGGTGTGCGAAGGACAAAAACAAAGCCTTTGACGACGCCATGGCTGGCAAAGATGTGAAGCCTGCGACCTGTAATGTGGACATCGCTAACCACTACGCGCTGGGCGTACAGTTTGGCGTCAGCGGTACGCCGGCGATTGTGCTGAGCAATGGCTATGTAGTGCCTGGCTATCAGAGCCCGAAAGAGATGAAAGAATTCCTCGACGCACATGCAAAACAAACCAGCGGTAAATAATTCGCGTGAAACAACAGATACAACTTCGTCGGCGTGAAGCCGACGAGACCGCCGAGCTACCTGCCGACTTGCCGCCATTGCTGCGCCGTTTATACGCCAGCCGCGGTGTGCGCAGCGCGCAGGAGCTTGAGCGTAGTGTGAAAGGCATGCTGCCGTGGCAGCATTTGAACGGTGTCGAAAAAGCGGTTGAAATCCTCTATAACGCTTTTCGCGAAGGAACCCGAATCATCGTGGTCGGCGATTTTGACGCCGATGGCGCGACCAGCACCGCGCTCAGCATTCTGGCGATGCGCGCGTTGGGCTGCAGTAACGTGGACTACCTGGTGCCTAATCGTTTTGAAGACGGTTATGGCTTAAGCCCGGAAGTCGTTGATCAGGCCCATGCCCGGGGCGCTCAGCTGATTGTCACCGTCGACAACGGCATCTCGTCCCACGCGGGTGTTGAACATGCCAGAACGCTGGGGATCCCGGTCGTTGTGACCGATCACCATCTGCCAGGGGACACGCTGCCGGGCGCTGAAGCGATCATCAATCCTAACCTGCACGATTGTGAATTCCCGTCTAAATCGCTGGCTGGCGTTGGCGTGGCCTTCTATCTGATGCTGGCGCTGCGCACCTTCCTGCGTGACAAAGGCTGGTTTGATGAACGAGGAATTGCGCCGCCGAACCTGGCGGATTTGCTCGATCTGGTTGCGCTTGGCACGGTGGCCGACGTGGTTCCGCTGGATGCCAATAACCGCATTCTGACGTGGCAAGGCTTAAGCCGTATTCGTGCCGGAAAGTGCCGCCCTGGTATAAAAGCGCTGCTGGAGATTTCCAATCGCGACCCACTCAAATTGGCTGCCAGTGATTTAGGTTTTGCTCTCGGACCACGGCTGAATGCAGCGGGGCGTCTGGACGATATGTCCGTTGGCGTGGCGCTGTTGCTGTGCGACAACATTGGTGAAGCACGCGTGCTGGCCAATGAGCTGGACGCACTCAACCAGACGCGTAAAGAGATCGAGCAGGGTATGCAGGCGGAAGCGCTGACTCTGTGTGAAAAGCTGGAACGCAGTAGCGATACGCTACCAGGCGGTCTGGCGATGTACCATCCCGAGTGGCATCAAGGAGTGGTGGGGATTCTGGCATCGCGTATTAAAGAGCGCTTTCACCGTCCGGTAATTGCGTTTGCCCCGGCCGGTGACGGTACGCTGAAAGGCTCCGGGCGCTCGATTCAGGGGCTACACATGCGCGATGCGCTGGAGCGCCTGGACACTCTTCATCCAGGTATGATCCTCAAGTTTGGCGGTCACGCTATGGCGGCGGGTTTGTCGCTGGAAGAGGCGCAGTTTGAGCGTTTCCAGCAGCGTTTCGGCGAACTGGTAACCGAGTGGCTGGACCCCGCCTTACTGCAGGGCGAAGTGGTGTCTGACGGTGCTCTGAGCGCGGCGGAGATGACCATGGAGGTCGCGCAAATGCTGCGTGATGCCGGACCGTGGGGACAAATGTTCCCGGAACCACTGTTTGACGGGCATTTCCGTCTGCTCCAGCAGCGTCTGGTCGGTGAGCGTCATCTGAAGGTGATGGTGGAGCCCGTCGGTGGTGGACCGTTGCTGGACGGTATTGCGTTTAACGTTGATACCACCTGCTGGCCGGATAACGGTGTTCGCGAAGTTCAGCTTGCCTACAAACTGGATATTAATGAGTTTCGCGGCAACCGCAGCCTGCAGATTATAATCGATAATATCTGGCCACTTTAGCGTCACTTTACACAAAATCATTCAAGCTGCATCGAGGCGGCAAGTGGATGAGTCTCCATAAGCGTACGAGCAGTACGTGACTGGGGCGAAATCGCGCAGCCAACAAAGAGGCAGCTTGAAGGATGATGTGTATATTCGCTATAAAAAAGGGTGTGGATTAGTTACAATCCCGCTCTTATAACCGCATTTTGACTAGTCCAATAAAAGAAATCAGACAATGTTTGAAATTAATCCGGTAAATAACCGCATTCAGGACCTCACGGAGCGCTCTAACGTTCTTAGGGGGTATCTTTGACTATGATGCCAAGAAAGAGCGTCTGGAAGAAGTAAACGCCGAGCTGGAACAGCCGGACGTATGGAACGAACCCGAACGCGCGCAGGCGCTGGGTAAAGAGCGTTCCTCCCTTGAGGCCATCGTTGATACGCTCGATCAGATGAGCCAGGGCCTGGAAGATGTCTCCGGCCTGCTGGAACTGGCTGTAGAAGCCGACGACGAAGAAACCTTTAACGAAGCCGTAGCAGAACTTGATACGCTGGAAGATAAGCTGGCCCAGCTGGAATTTCGTCGTATGTTCTCCGGTGAATATGATAGCGCAGATTGCTATCTCGATATTCAGGCTGGCTCCGGCGGTACGGAAGCACAGGACTGGGCAAGCATGCTGATGCGTATGTACCTGCGTTGGGCTGAAGCGCGCGGCTTTAAGACTGAAATTATTGAAGAATCTGAAGGTGAAGTGGCGGGTATTAAATCCGTGACCATCAGAATTGCTGGCGAATATGCTTACGGTTGGCTGCGTACTGAAACCGGTGTACATCGCCTGGTGCGTAAAAGCCCGTTCGACTCCGGCGGTCGTCGCCATACGTCGTTCAGCTCTGCGTTTGTCTACCCGGAAGTTGACGATGATATTGATATCGATATCAACCCGGCGGACCTGCGTATTGACGTTTACCGCGCTTCTGGTGCGGGCGGTCAGCACGTTAACCGTACCGAATCTGCGGTGCGTATCACCCACATCCCGACTGGGATTGTGACGCAGTGTCAGAACGACCGTTCCCAGCACAAGAACAAAGACCAGGCCATGAAGCAGATGAAAGCGAAGCTTTATGAACTGGAAATGCAGAAGAAGAATGCCGAGAAACAGGCGATGGAAGATACTAAATCAGATATCGGCTGGGGTAGCCAGATTCGTTCTTATGTCCTTGATGACTCCCGCATCAAAGATCTGCGTACTGGGGTTGAAACCCGCAACACGCAGGCGGTGCTGGATGGCAGCCTGGATCAATTTATCGAAGCAAGTTTGAAAGCAGGGTTATGAGGAACCAACATGTCTGAACAACACGTACAGGGCGCTGACGCGGTAGCCGACCTTAACAATGAACTGAAAACGCGCCGTGAGAAGCTGGCGAGCCTGCGCGAGCAGGGGATCCCCTTCCCGAACGATTTCCGTCGCGATCATACCTCAGACCAACTGCATGCTGACTTCGACGCGAAAGAAAACGAAGAGCTGGAAGCGCTGAACATTGAGGTATCCGTTGCTGGCCGTATGATGACCCGCCGTATTATGGGTAAAGCATCATTCGTTACGCTGCAGGATGTTGGCGGCCGCATTCAGCTGTACGTTGCTCGCGACGATCTGCCGGAAGGCGTCTACAACGAGCAGTTCAAAAAATGGGATCTGGGCGATATCCTCGGCGCGAAAGGTAAGTTGTTCAAGACCAAGACCGGTGAGCTGTCTATCCACTGTAACGAGCTGCGTCTGCTGACGAAAGCGTTGCGCCCATTGCCGGATAAATTCCACGGTCTGCAGGATCAGGAAGCGCGCTATCGTCAACGCTACCTGGACCTCATCTCTAACGATGAATCCCGCAATACCTTTAAAGTGCGTTCACAGATTATGGCGGGTATCCGTCAGTTCATGGTTGGTCGTGGCTTTATGGAAGTAGAAACCCCGATGATGCAGGTGATCCCAGGCGGGGCGGCAGCGCGTCCGTTTATCACCCATCATAACGCGCTGGATCTGGACATGTACCTGCGTATCGCGCCGGAACTGTACCTCAAGCGCCTGGTGGTTGGCGGCTTCGAACGCGTATTCGAAATTAACCGTAACTTCCGTAACGAAGGCATCTCTGTTCGCCATAATCCAGAGTTCACCATGATGGAACTCTACATGGCTTATGCGGACTACAAAGATCTGATCGAACTGACCGAATCGCTGTTCCGTACGCTGGCGCAGAACGTTCTGGGAACGACTGAAGTGCCTTACGGCGAAGAAGTCTTTGACTTTGGTAAGCCGTTCGAAAAACTGACGATGCGCGAAGCGATTCAGAAATACCGTCCGGAAACCAACATGGCCGATCTGGATAACTTCGATTCTGCAAAAGCGATTGCGGAATCTATCGGCATCAAAGTTGAGAAGAGCTGGGGTCTGGGCCGTATCGTGACCGAAATCTTTGAAGAAGTTGCAGAAGCGCACCTGATTCAACCGACCTTCATTACCGAGTACCCGGCAGAAGTTTCTCCGCTGGCGCGTCGTAATGATGAAAATCCGGAAATCACCGATCGCTTCGAATTCTTCATTGGCGGACGTGAAATCGGTAACGGCTTCAGCGAGCTGAACGATGCAGAAGATCAGGCGCAGCGTTTCCAGGATCAGGTTAATGCCAAAGATGCAGGTGACGACGAAGCGATGTTCTACGACGAAGACTATGTTACCGCTCTGGAACACGGTCTGCCGCCGACTGCGGGCCTGGGCATTGGTATCGACCGTATGGTTATGCTGTTCACAAACAGCCATACTATCCGCGACGTAATCCTGTTCCCGGCAATGCGCCCGGTTAAGTAAGATGTGAAATGCCGGATGGCGGCTGATGCCTTATCAGGCCTACAATGCGTTATGTAGGCCTGATGGGCGTAGCCCCGTCAGGCAATCAATTCCCGTTGGCAAACTTGCGCAGTAACTCTCGCGCCTTAACGTCTGAAACCTGCATTACCATCCACGGGCTAAAAGCCCACGGCGTCGCGTCAATCCCGCTTAAAACATCCTCAAGATTGCTCCACTGGGAATCCATCACTTCATCTGGGTTTAGCTGTAGCTCACTGACGATATGTGCGGCATAAACCGGGCATACTTCGTTTTCCACTATTCCACTCGGATCCGTGGCGCAATAACGAAAATCAGCATACACGGGGCTGAGCGAGTCGATGTCTGCACCCAGCTCGAAGCTAGCCCGGCGGATAATAGCGGCTTCGGTGCTTTCACCCAATTGCGGGTGACCGCAGACAGAGTTGGTCCAGACGCCTGGCCAGGCTTTTTTGTGCAGCGAACGGCGGGTGACCAGCAGTTGACCCTGCTCGTTAAATATCCAGCATGAGAAAGCAGAGTGCAGGGGGGTTGTGGCGGTATGCGCCGCATACTTTTCCAGTGTTCCACAGGGCAGGCCCTGCTCATTCAATAAAATGACATGTTCCTGTCGCATAGCGTCCACCATCAATCTTAAGCATTCACATTATATGCTTTATTAAGTCAGAATGATTAACAGAGGGTGTGAAATGCCAGAGTCGACGCTTCGTTGCGCGATATGATTTGGCATCCGGTTTCTGGCTGCTATGATAAAGCGTCTGAAAATGTTGCGAGGTATTGTTTTGAGTGCAGGACGCCTGAAGAAAAATGGCCTGAGTATCGCGATGCTGCTGTGTGTCGGTCTGCTGTTAGCAGGCTGTTCCGGGAGCAAGTCGTCTGATACAGGAAGTTATTCCGGCTCCGTGTATACCGTGAAGCGGGGAGATACGCTATACCGTATTTCGCGCGCCACCGGGACCAGCGTAAAAGAGCTTGCACGCCTGAATAATATTTCACCGCCCTATACCATTGAAGTGGGGCAAAAGCTGAAGGTCAGCGGCGGCGCGAAAACCAGTTCAGGCTCTGGCAAAACAACGACGAAATCCTCAACCAAAACGGCGGCGGTCAGACCATCTTCGTCCGTACCGCAGTCCTCCTGGCCACCGGTCGGACAGCGTTGCTGGCAGTGGCCTGCCAGCGGTAAAGTGATTCTGCCTTATTCAACCGCGGACGGCGGCAATAAAGGCATTGATATCTCAGCTGCGCGCGGTACGCCGATTTATGCCGCCGGAGCCGGGAAGGTGGTTTATGTCGGTAATCAGCTACGGGGCTACGGTAATCTCATTATGATTAAGCACAGTGAGGACTACATCACTGCGTATGCGCATAATGACACGATGTTGGTGAACAACGGTCAAAACGTGAAAGCCGGGCAGAAGATCGCGACGATGGGCAGCTCGGATGCGACCACGGTGCGGCTGCATTTCCAGATCCGCTATCGGGCGACGGCTATCGATCCGCTGCGTTATTTGCCACCAAAGGGCAGTAAGCCAAAATGCTGACGGTGAATTAATCGCCAGTCAGTCAGTTAGTCCCTTGCCAAGAAGAGCGTAAGGTTTATAATCCCTTACGCACTCCAATGCGGGCGTAGTTCAATGGTAGAACGAGAGCTTCCCAAGCTCTATACGAGGGTTCGATTCCCTTCGCCCGCTCCACGACTTACTTCTCACTGACTCTCCTGATTCAATTATCCTTCGTAATCTCAATGTGTTTCTTTGTTTAACGGTCAGACAGACTCAATGCACGACTATGCAGGCTAAAGCGATTGTGGGAGACGATAGCCTCCCTGGCGGGAGATACCTCATATGAAACTAACTATCCACAGGGGCCAAAGAGAAATCTTTGACGCTCTCGGATAGTAGAGCCTTGTATATGTTGGTTAATCCTTTCAATTCGCGATACAGGTGTCTTAAATATCGCATTTCCCCCCGTGGTACAAAAAATCAACTATCAATCAATTGAATTTATTTAAGAAAATTTAAGAAGTATGTTTGATTGTCTGTCTGAAAATATATCAACGTTAATACAGGTCACGTAGTTAATTGTTAGATTATAATTCCAAAGTTATCTTTATTTAACACGATATAAGATTGGTCATTCTTCATAAATAAGTAATGTGGTTTTTTTGCAGGTCAATTTTCTCTAATCGGCAGTAACAGGTTT
This sequence comes from Citrobacter sp. XY323, assembly GCF_025106035.1. Taxonomy (NCBI): domain Bacteria; kingdom Pseudomonadati; phylum Pseudomonadota; class Gammaproteobacteria; order Enterobacterales; family Enterobacteriaceae; genus Citrobacter; species Citrobacter sp. XY323. The sequence goes on along the minus strand of NZ_JANYUK010000009.1, from coordinate 159,993 downwards.
TAAATGGTTTAGACTTGGTATGATTTTACCTGGATAAACATGGTGACATCTATTTTGTTAAAAATATCTTCAGGAGTTTAATTACTGCTGATAATTTCTTAAGGTGACTAGTTTTGTTCTCATTATCCGGTCACGAAATTATGTAGATACACAAAAATATACGAGTCAGTTTAGTACTTTGTACCATTTTGAATGCTTGCTATGCCGGGGGGCTCGTTAGCCTTGTGTATATTATGTCATTGTTGTTGAAAAATATAGCAAATATAGTTAGATAGACTTCAGTTGTACTGATTAAAATCTCACACGGTATAGCTAAGAATTTAAAGGTAGAGACATGGGTGACAATTCAGTCAGGCTACCTTTAACCCCAGTATGTATGCTGGTAATTTGTAAGAAAATGTTTCCTTGTGTTTTGAGAATTTTCTCATTTTGAATAAAAGATGAAAGTGCGGTTTCACAGGTAGTGCTAATAATACAACCAATAATCGTATTAAAATGCCGATATCCATTAGTAATTCAAATCTAAGAATGAGTGATTGATAGTTTTTAGCTATGAATGGCGAGGGGTTGATATCACATCCTTGTTGTGTAAAAGTTCATCTCATGTATTTAGCAATATTAATAAAATCAATTACTCGATTGTTAGGTATTTTTTAGAGGGTCGGTGTGCTTAAAAGTAGACACTTACCTTTCCATGGATGAAATAGAGTTTTTTGAGGTTATGGAGGCTTCATGAAGTATCAACATTTCTGGCCACCTAATGATATTTACTTTGGGGGTGGTGCCGCTAGTGTTATTGATGAAATGTCACTGATTACAAACGAAAGAAATTATTTATTCGTGAATCTTAATCAATATAGCTTACGTAGCACCTTGGTTTTTTTCTCACGGAATAAAAATATCAATAAAATCATAATCATCATTTCCAGCTCACGGTTGATGCCTTTGGCTCTTTTTTGGTTGGATAATATCAAAAATGTTATTGCTGTTTTCGATACCTCAACATCTGTGTCGGAGATGATTAAGAAAATAAGCCTATATCGACGAAATGGTGACAAGATAACGGCAGGGCGAAGGGAATGTAACTTTAAGATTAGCAACAAAGATATCATGAAGATGAAGTACTTCTTAACCGAAAGCGGTATGGAGGAGCTTCAGGATAGATTTATGAACTCGCCGTCAACATTGTATCGTTGGAGAAAAGAGATCGCCCTTAAATTCGGCGTGCGAGACCCTCGATATCTTCTATTGCCAGAATAAAATGCTATGCGTTTTCTCATTAAGAATTACAATTAAAGATCCGATCTTTAATTGTTGTTTTAGAACGGATACTGCATACGACCTCCATTTAACTAAAATTAGGCAATATAAAATTTCTAGCCTTGCTTAGACTAGAAACTGTCGTGATTTCGATAAGAATAGATACGCTGGCTAAGAACGTCAGGGGCGGTAGCGTTCCAGAAAACATCTGGGATTTATTTAAAGTTAATAATTATTAAATAAGGGACTTATCAGTAATGATCAGCAAAGACGATGTAAAAATTGCCATTATTGGACTCGGGTATGTTGGCTTACCATTGGCTGCTGAATTTGGGAAAATTCGTCAGGTGGTTGGTTTTGATGTTAATCATAAACGTATACTCGAGCTAAAAGAAGGGATCGATGTCAATCTCGAAACCACAGAAGAAGAGCTACGTGATGCTCGCCATCTGACGTTTACCTCATCAATTGATGAAATCAGAGAATGCAATTTTTACATCATTACCGTCCCGACGCCGATCAACGATTATAAGCAACCAGATCTCACCCCTTTGATTATGGCAAGTGAAACTGTTGGCAAAGTACTGAGGCCGGGGGATATCGTGGTGTATGAATCTACGGTATATCCAGGGTGTACTGAAGAAGAATGCGTGCCGATTCTTGAGCGTATGTCAGCGATGACATTTAACAAAGACTTCTTTGTCGGATATAGCCCAGAACGCATCAATCCCGGCGATAAAAAATATCGTCTGACAACTATCAAGAAAATCACCTCTGGTTCAACTGCAGAAACGGCCTGTCTGGTTGATGAGATCTATCGACAGATCATCACGGCAGGAACGTACAAAACGGAAAGCATTAAGATCGCGGAAGCGGCAAAGGTGATTGAAAATACCCAACGCGATCTCAATATCGCGCTGGTAAATGAATTGGCGATTATCTTTAACCGATTAGAGATTGACACTGAAGCCGTACTGCGAGCAGCGGGAAGTAAATGGAACTTCCTGCCATTCCGTCCGGGACTGGTTGGTGGTCACTGCATTGGCGTCGATCCCTATTATCTGACTCATAAATCTCAGGGCATCGGTTACTATCCGGAAATTATCCTCGCGGGTCGTCGACTGAACGATAATATGGGTAACTATGTTTCGGGACAGTTGATCAAAGCCATGATCAAAAAAGGGATTAATGTTGAGGGTTCTAACGTTCTGATTCTGGGGTTCACCTTTAAAGAAAACTGCCCGGATATCAGGAATACCCGCATTATCGATGTTGTAAAAGAGTTGGGCAATTACAGCTGTAATGTTGATATTTTTGACCCTTGGGTGGATGCTGAGGAAGTCGAAGAGGAATACGGGATTATACCTGTATCGGAAATCAAGGCGGCTTCTTATGATGCCATTATTGTTGCCGTTGGCCATGAGCAGTTTAAGAAGATGGGGAGTACTGATATTCGTGGCTTTGGAAAAGATAAACATGTGCTTTATGATTTGAAGTATATCCTTTCGCCTGAGCAGTCAGATGTGAGGTTATAATCATGACAGCCTATGATGAATTAAAAATACAACTCGTTCTTGAACCAAAACGTTGGCTTATTACTGGCGTAGCAGGTTTTATCGGCTCTGGATTATTAGAAGAACTACTCTATTTAAATCAAACAGTAATTGGGTTGGATAACTTTTCAACTGGCTATCAACATAATTTAGAGGATGTGCGTGCCGCTGTCAGTGAAGAACAATGGTCGCGGTTTACCTTTGTTCATGGGGATATCCGGTCGTTTGCCGATTGTCAGGCTGTTTGTGAAAATGTCGATTACGTTTTACATCAGGCCGCTCTGGGAAGCGTACCTCGTTCCTTGCAGGATCCTATCACGACAAATAGCGCTAACATTGATGGTTTTTTAAATATGTTGACGGCGGCGAGAGATGCACATGTATCTGGTTTCACCTATGCCGCAAGCAGTAGTACTTATGGTGACCATCCCGATTTACCTAAAATTGAGGAACGGATCGGCCGGCCATTAAGCCCGTATGCGGTTACAAAATACGTCAATGAATTGTACGCCGAGGTGTTTGCTCGCAGCTATGATTTTAACGCTATTGGCCTGCGCTACTTTAATGTATTTGGCCGCCGCCAAAACCCTAACGGAGCATACTCTGCAGTCATTCCTCGCTGGATACTATCGCTTCTTAAAGATGAACCAATTTATATCAATGGCGATGGTTCAACAAGCCGGGATTTTTGCTATATAGAAAATGTGGTTCAGGCAAATTTATTATCAGCAACGACTAATGATTTAGCCTCAAAAAATAAAGTCTATAATGTGGCTGTTGGAGACAGAACTTCGCTAAATGAGCTTTATTATCTCATCCGCGATGGGTTGAATTTATGGCGGGACGAACAAATTAGTGCTGAACCAATTTATAAAGATTTTCGTGACGGTGACGTTAAGCATAGTCAGGCAGATATTACCAGAATAAAAACATTTCTTTCATATGAGCCTGAGTTTGATATCAAAGAAGGACTTAAGCAGACTCTAAAATGGTATATCGATAAACAGACTGCTTTGTATTCCTGAGTATAACTACTCACTTTCTTTTCACGTGGATGAATTTAATGAAATCGTCAGAGATGTTTACGCTTACCGCCATTGGTAGTTGCCGTATCGCGAGTCCGGTAAAAAGAGCTCAGCCTTATTTTAATTTTAAGGCTAATTTTAAGAAAATATATGGATTTACGCATACGAGCAGCGAGGCATTACAGCAGGTTCGTTTTATTTTGGGATTGATAGATATTCCTGAAAAGGTCCGGCCTTTTATTTTTAGAACTGCTGTAAATTATTCAAAAAACGACGTTCATAGTCGTTCTGATTTCTATATCGTTGAGATTTCAAGTCAGAAGAAGATTATGGCCTATGGGTTGTGCTTACAACAAAATTATATAACTCGTCATTTTTATGAGTTTTTTAGCCAAACAGAGCGGGCGCGTGTGTACTGGTCGCTTGCCACGCAAGGGAATCAACACAAACTGCTGGCCTATCTCAAAGACGATCCCTGTTTTGCCGGAATGTCGGAAGACGATCGTGCCTTATTAAGCAATATTAATGTTGAGCAGATGGATGAGCATGCTATCGAACAGGATATGATGGAAATCATTCAGCTTCTTGGTCGCGATCGCGTTATGTTTATGACCCATGTTGATGCTGTGACTCGTGCTGGAACCGTCATTCAGTCCCGCAGTCGGTTGATTAAAAATGTCGAGACCATCGCCGCCAGGATGGATATTCCCTGCGTTAACCCGACAAATTTGATGGAAAAGTGGGGGCAGAAACGAGCCCTGGAAAAAAATGGCGACGATCTTACTCATTATACCGACATGTTTGGTGATGCGATCGTTGCGGCTATTTTTAAGGGAGTGATCAACAATACTAAGCATCATCTTGATGAGAGGCGGCAAGAGAAACAGGACCAAATACGTGAGATTACATTATCGATCACTAAGCTGCTTGCCGATGGCGACATTATTGCTGCATCACAGCAACTTTTTGCCGCATTAAGAAATCAGCAGCAAGAGCCCGTTCTGATCCAACTTCGGTCCGTAATCTTCAGCCGTTTAGGTTATTATGAACAGGCTTATCAGGATATTAGTGATGTTGAGAAAATTATCGGTACGACGGACAGCACATTACGTTGTCGGCTGAGGTCTCTGCATGGATTAGCGCGTTGGCGGGAAGCCTTATCGACGGCCGAGATGATGCTTTCCAATGAAATTGAAGATGAAGAAGTCCTTACCGTTGCCGCCGGCTCAGCCGATGCTTTACAGCTGTTTGATAAGTCATATCAATACTGGAAAAGTGTACTGTTATTGAATCCTGAAACCCAAAGCGGATGGGTTAATTTCCTGAGCAGCACGCAATATTTCAATGATGGCAACGCATTCTCCGAAGCTTTCCATGCCGGCATTCAATCGCAGCGCCTAAATGATGCGTTTATGGAAACAGCGTTATCTTTGGCAATCAAATTCAGTGATGAATTGATTTTCAAGCATGCGCTTGAGCAGTTACTCCGCCATGAGTCAGAATTTGCGCTGACGGTATTGTCGACGATTCATGATACCGGTCTCGTCATCCACGCAGCTTTCTGCATCAAGAATATGAGCTATCATCAGGCGCTTAGCACCTCGTATAAAGATAAACTCCACGACGTTTTTGTGGCATGGAACAATACCGCGCTGTCGCTACATTCGGTTGATGATTTTGTCTCACTGAGTACTTCGCTGGTGTACACCTTCTCTGCATTTATGGTTTATCCCCATGCACGTATTTCTCGCTTTAATAATGAAGTTAAAACGGCATGGCGCGAGAAATTAAGAGAAATGTATGAGCGTGAGGATTATGAAAATATCCTGGTAGGGGCGAAAATTGTGTGGCCACTTCTGGAGTTCGATCCTGTTAGCACAGTATATTGTGCAAGAACGCTGGTGAATCTTGGTGCCTGGAAAGACGCGTGCACGTTGGCCCACATGACCTTGATTCGTAACTCGAACATTACCAGCCTGCAGTCGATTATGTTACGCAGCATACGTCATATTAACGATATTCCGTTCCTCATTGATTTGATTGCTAACGTCATGAGCATTTCTCCATCATTCCAGAATGCCTCGATGAACGAGCTGTTTGAGAAAGAGTGTCGCAATGTTGCAACCAGAGCCCTTAAATATGTACGCCAGAAGAAAACTGAAGGGCGTCTGGATGAAGCATTGTCTGTATTGATTAGCCTGAAACGAATTGATCCTGATGTTTCTCGCCTGATGCGTGAATATAAGCAAATTATCAGATTATTTAATGAGTCACTGAAGGATGGCGGCAGCACTATCGCGTCTTATGAACATCTGGATTATGCGAAAAAATTACTCGTTTTTGATAGCGAAAATGCCTATGCCTTGAAATATGCCGCATTAAATGCAATGCATTTACGCGACTACACCCAGGCTTTGCAGTATTGGCAGCGACTGGAGAAAGTGAATGGGCCAACGGATCCGGTGACAAGGCAGATCTCGACCTGCATAACCGCATTACAAAAAAATACATCAGGGAAGTCGTAATGATTACGGAGGAAGAAAAGTTAGCTGCGCTAGGGAAAACGCTTTTAACATTGAAACAAGAGAGGAAGCTTGCGCAAGCTATTGCATTAATTGACAGTGAATTACCGGCTGAGGCTTTAACTTCATTAGCGATGCTAAAAAAAGCAGAATTTCTTCATGATTTCAATGAAACGGCGCGTGCATACGCGCTCTACGAAACGCTGATTGCACAAAACAATGATGAAGCACGTTATGAGTATGCGCGGCGTTTATATAATACGGGGCTAGCCAAAGATGCGCAGCTAATTCTTAAAAAGGTTAGCACCGGTGTGCAGAAAAAATATAACAATTATTTAGGCAAAATAAATAAGATCTGCGATTTGCTTGAACGCCTTGAAGGGGAAGCGATCCCTGTGGGGACCAACACCCGTATTATTGCAATGAAGCATGCCATCTTGTTTTATCGAAATCGTCAGCCGCGGCAGCTTCCCGTCGGATCTTTTGGTCGCCTTGCGCTCTGTACAGGCTCGCTAGGTAGCGGCGGTGCAGAGCGTCAGATTTCCAGGCTGGCTATCGAGATCGCCAGAAAATATCGGCAACAGGGGAAAATTGGCGGCCTGAAAGTAGAAGAGCCGGTAGAACTCATTATTCGCTCCCTGGCACCGGAACTCAGGCAAGACTTTTTCCTGAAAGAAGTGCTGGAAGAACAGGTCGAGGTGCTTGAAATCGCGAAGATTACCGGAAACTTCTTTGACGATGCGACAATAGAATCTCCGGAGTTGCGCTTATTGCTCTCTCATCTGCCGCCGGTGTGTAACTACGGCATCAAGCATCTGGTCCCCCACTTATGCGAGCGCAAGCCGGATTATCTCTCCGTTTGGCAGGATGGCGCTTGTCTGATGATTGCGCTTGCAGCGCTGATTGCTGGCGTGCCCAGAATTCAACTGGGATTACGTGGCTTACCGCCGGTGGTGAGAAAGCGTCTGTTCAAGCCGGAATATGAGCCTCTTTACCAGGCGCTGGCGGCCGTGCCTGGCGTTGATTTTATGAGTAACAACCATTGTGTGACCCGCCATTATGCCGACTGGCTAAAGTTGGAGGCGAAGCACTTCCAGGTTGTATATAACGGCGTCTTACCGCCATCTACCGAACCTTCTTCTGAGGTGCCACATAAAATCTGGCAGCAGTTTACGCAAAAAACCCAGGATGCGGACACGACTATTGGTGGCGTTTTCCGCTTTGTAGGCGATAAGAACCCTTTTGCATGGATTGATTTTGCAGCACGCTATTTACAGCACCACCCCGCCACACGCTTTGTGCTGGTAGGCGATGGTGATTTGCGCGCTGAAGCGCAGAAACGCGCCGAACAGTTGGGGATTCTGGAGAGAATACTATTCGTTGGCGTCTCGCGTGACGTGGGGTATTGGCTGCAAAAAATGGACGTATTCATTTTGTTTTCGCGTTATGAAGGGCTACCCAATGTGCTCATTGAAGCACAAATGGTCGGGGTGCCGGTGATTTCAACCCCTGCAGGTGGATCGGCAGAATGCTTTATTGAGGGTGTTTCGGGTTTCATTCTTGATGATGCGCAGACGGTCAATCTTGACCAGGCTTGCCGCTATGCAGAACAGTTGGTCAATTTATGGCGCAGCAGAACCGGTATTTGCCAACAGACGCAGTCATTTTTACAAGAACGCTTCACCGTTGAACATATGGTGGGAACGTTTGTACAAACCATTGCCTCTCAGCCTCGTTAATTAATGGGCAGCATTTTTTCAGCTATTTCATTTATAAAATAAGTTATGAAAAAAATTATTATATTGTTAACGACGTTTTTTCTGCTTTCGGGATGCACTATTCCCAGGGCGGTATTTAAATCCAGCCTGATTAATCAGGACGATCCTCATTATCATCTGGTTGAAGTCACACCGACATTAAAACTGAGTGATGCCGATACTGTGCCGAAAACTATTGTCGATCCGGTCTTTGCCGAAAATAACTGGCACTGGACATCTTTGGCTAAAGGCGATGTGCTGCATATCACTATTTTATCCTCGGGCGGGGCGGGGTACTTATCCAATAACGCAAGCGGCGACCGGGCGGATTTTGAAAATATTCTTGTGACTGACGGTAATATCGTTCAGGTGCCTTATGCCGGGATAATCCCGGTTACCGGGCTGGATGTGACACAACTGGCTGAAGAGATCAGAAAGCGACTTTCGCGCGTTGTCCTGAATCCTCAGGTGCTGGTGACGCTTACCGCCCGCACTGGAGCCATGGTGACGGTCGAGGGCAGCGGGAAAACGGGTCGCTACCCTCTCGAACAGAGTATGAATCGTCTTAGTCATTTTTTGGCAACGGCGGCGGCAGTAGAAAATACCAGCGCAGAGATGATGGAAGTTCACGTGACGCGCCAGCAGCATTATTTCAATGCGCGACTGTCAGATATTTATCAGTATCCCGGGTTGGATATTGTCTTACAGCCGGATGACCGTATCACTCTGCGTCAAGTGACCGAGTATGTTAATGTGCTCGGCGCGGCGGGTGTTCAGGGGAAACATGCTCTGGTTCAGCGTCATTCCAGCGTAGTGGATGCTTTGGCGCTGGCGAAAGGATTAAACGACAATCTTGCCGATCCTCAGGCGGTTTTTCTGTACAAGCATGACGAAGCGGAACAGGCGAAACAGCAGATGCGTAAGCTGAATATCTATCATGTCGATATGAGCCAACCTGACTCGGTGTTTTTAGCACAGGCCATGCGGGTGGAAGACGGCGATGTTATCTATATCTCGAACGCCTCTTTGACTGATTTCGCTAAGGTGAAAGCCGCATTCGATAGCTTTTTGATCCGCGGCTCTAATTCTTTCTAACGTCGCCATATGAATATTTTGAAAAATAATACTTATTATTTTATGAAACTCATTACCGTCTGTGAGTTAATCATTTTGTTAATGTCACGCGATATCAAAACACGCTATAACGGTAATTTGCTAAACTATATGATGGTGCTGGCCGTACCACTGGTATGGATAACCATTACCGTTATTTCTTTTCAATATTTAAATCGCACCGTACCAATATTTACTGACGATATCAGCTTTGTTATTGCAGGTATATTACCGTATCTGTTATTTCGTTATACCATTACCGCAACCATGCGTACCCGTTCATTCTCCACATCGTTGGCGGTTGTCTCGCAGGTTAAGAAAAGACATGTGATTTTTGCTCTTGCCGCAGTCGAATTTGTTAATGCGGTTATCATTTATATTATTGTTTCATTAATTAACTTTCTTATCTTCTCCCGCTGGGAAGCCCAGAAACCGATCCTGATTTTTGAAGGGATGGTTATCGCATGGCTTCTGGGGTTATCGTTTGGTTACTTTTGTGACGCACTGTCTGAACGGTTTCCGCTGGTCTACAAAGCCGTTCCTGTGGTGCTAAGACCGATGTTTTTGATTTCAGCTGTCTTTTATACGGCGAATGAATTGCCCTATTCATTATTGAGCATATTCAGCTGGAACCCTCTACTTCATGCTAATGAGATAGTCAGAGAAGGAATGTTTGAGGGATATAACTCCTTGTACCTTGAACCTCTTTACCCTCTGGCATTTTCCGCAACGTTATTCCTCGCGGGCATCATTTTTCACCTGATTTGTGACACTGAAAATCACTGACTTTGGCTTCAGGAGAGACGCGTTCGTGTTCGGTTTATTAGGTTGTACACGCTATTTTGAGTCTGATAAGGGCCCGCGGGTGGTCCTTGATAAAACAGATTTTGTCATGGATTACCATGAGCATATCGGTATTCTGGCGGCCCCTGGTTCAGGCAAAACGACGCTAACCCGATTGCTGTGCGGTATAGATGCTCCTGATGAAGGGGATTTTATTGGGCTACGGGGTGATGCGCTCCCACTGGGGGCAAATGCTTTTGTTCTGCCGGGGTTAACCGGCGAAGAGAATGCGCGCATGATGGCCAGTCTTTATGGCCTGGATGGCGATGAGTTTTCACATTTCTGCTATCAATTGACCCAGCTTGAACAGCGCTATACCGACAGGGTGAGTGAATATTCTGTCACGATGAAAGCGCATCTGGCATTTGCCATTAATTTACTGCTTCCCTGTCGCCTTTATATTGCCGATGACAAGCTGTACACCGGGGATAATACCTCACAGTTGCGTATGCAGGCGGCGCTAGCTTATGAGCTGCAACAGAAAGGGTTGATTGTGCTAACGCGCAACCCTCGGCTTATTAAAGAACACTGTCATGCGTTTGGCGTACTGCTGCATGGGAAAATTACGATGTGTGAAGATTTAGCACAGGCATCTGCGCTTTTTGAACAATATCAGTCAAATCAGGCGATGCTTCAAACTGATAATTATTCCTTTGATATATAAATAGAAAATATACGGATAGAGAGTGGAAAATTCAGAACGTATTAAAAAATGGAAAGAGGAAAGGGCGAAGGTAGCAGAAGAAAGCCGAGCCTTGCGACTGAAACAAAAAGAGGATGAACGCGCCCTTCGCCAGACAGAAAAAACGGCCGATGCGAAAAGTCAACATCGCCCAGACGCCGGTTGGTCCGCGACGGATGCTGATTCCGTCCGTAGAGCGTCATTGGTTATTAAAGAGCGACGTGTTCAGCAAGCCAAACAATCGCTACGTCGGCTCTTTCTTTATATTGCTTTGCCGCTGCTGGTTATTATGCTTATGTCGTGGCTATTAACTTCGCGTTTTTATAGCGCGGATGCCACCTTTATTGTGCAAACTGATGCCAGCCAGGATAATTTTTCTGGAACAGCTTTCTTTGGTGCAGGCAATGAGATGTCGGAGGGCTTTCAGGTTCGCGAGTTTATACTTTCGAAAGAAATGATGGAGCGGATGGAAAAAGATCTCGGTTTTTTATCTTATTTCGCGCAAGACGATATCGCATTATTTTCCCGCTACCATGCACCGCTGGGTATTAATGATGATCCTTATCGTTACTATTTATCGAAAGTCTCGGTTGCTGTCGATATTCAACAGGGCATGCTGCGTTTAAACGTCAAGGCGCGGAGTGCGAAACAGGCTGAGTTTTTTGCCCAGCGCATTCTGGCTTTTGCTGAACAGCACGTTAATACCGTTTCAGCGCGGATGCAGCAGGAACGAATTTTATGGCTGGAAAACGATGTTAAATCGGCCCAGGAAAATCTGGGGGCCGCTCGGCTTGAATTGCTAAAAATACAGCATATACAAAAAGATATTGAACCGCAGGAAACCGTGACCGCGATTTATCAATTAATTGCTGGCTTTGAAACGCAGTTGGCGGAGGCGAAAGCGGAATACGCGCAATTAATGGCTAATGGTTTGGATCAGAACCCCCTTATTCCTCGCCTGTCGGCCAAAATCAAGGTCCTGGAAAAGCAGATCGGCGAACAACGTAACCGCCTGTCAAATAAGTTAGGGTCGCAAGGCTCTTCAGAAAGCCTGTCCCTGTTTGAAGATCTTCGCCTGCAGAGTGAGATCGCCAAAACACGCTGGGAATCTGCCTTACAGACCTTACAGCAAGGGAAGCTTCAAGCGTTACGTGAGAGACGGTATTTGCTGATCATTTCTCAACCGATGGTGGTGTCTGACACCACTCGCTATGCCGATGGAACAAAGTGGTTACTGTTCTTCGTGTTGCTGGGCATCGCGTACCTGGTGACTTCTCTCCTGATAACTATCAGGCGGATGCGTGAATAAGGCGGAGTAAGGAAATACGATGAGCTTGCACTCTACATGTAAAAAAAAATCGCCAACCACCCTGCTCAAACAAGAGGATTGGGAGGGGCTATGTCACTATTTCGGGCAGCATCCCGAAAAAGTGCGAGATAGTGCTGGAAATGAGCAAAACATTATTCTCTTCGCTATCGCGTGTTTGCGTAAAGATGAAACAGATGCCGCGCTGACTTTGTTGTCCGACCGTGTGCTGACAGCAAAGAATAGCCGTGATTTATTGCGACGCTGGGTTATTTCGCCGCTGGCATCACATCATCGGGACGCTGTACTACAGGTGGTTAACAAACTGCTGGCGGTGAATGTGTGCCAGCCGGAGGATGTCCTGCTGGTCGCAAGCGTGCTGCTTAAGAGTAAACAATATGCGACTGTTGCTGACTTAGCCGAGCGGGCATGGCTCGCTTTTTCGGGCAATAGCAAAATTTTTGCCCTCCATCTGCGCAGCCTGACGCTGGTGGATAAAGAGTTACAGGCAATCTCGTTGGCCAGAACACAGGCGCAGGAAGTTCCCCCGCGGGGAGATATGATTGAGACCTGCCTCCGTTTCTTAAATAAAAGCCGCCTACCAGAAGATCATGACCTGGCCCGCGCATTGCTCCCTTTCTTCGCGTTAGAAAAGCAGGAGTCGGCGGGGCTGGCGGTTGATACGCTGTGCGCTGTCGGTAAATATCAGGAAGCCATTCAGATTGGGGAGTCCGCATTAGCCCGTGGGTTGGATGGTGCAGCGCTGCGTCGTAGCCTGGGGCTTGCCCACTATCAATCTGGCCGCAGCCGGGAAGCGAAGCTTCAGGCCGCTGAGCATTGGCGTCATGCCCTGCAATTTAACCCTGATAATTTACGGATCGTGACCCTGTATGCCGATGCCTTAATCAGAACGGGTCAGAATGAGAAAGCCATTCCGTTACTGCAGCAGTCGCTCGCGACTCATCCTGATCTTCCTTATGTCAGAGCCATGTATGCCCGAGCACTGCGCCAGGTTGGGCAATACGCTGCTGCCAGCGATGAGTTTGTACAACTGGCAAGGGAAAAAGGGGCGACCAGTAAATGGAACCGTTATGCCGCGGCGGCGTTGTTACAGGCGGGGAAAACAAGCGAAGCGGAAAGCGTCTTTGAGCACTATATTCAGGCCAGAGCAAGCCATCTGCCTCAGTCATTCGAAGAGGGGCTGCTGGCGCTTGATGGGCAAATATCTGCCGTTAATCTACCGCCTGAGCGCCTTGACTGGGCATGGGAAGTTGCCGGCAGACAGTCCGGTATCGAACGCCATGAATGGGAACGCCGGGCGAAGTGGGGGTATCTTGCCGATAATTATCTCCTCGACTGGCTTGAATGCCGTGGAGAGCAGGCCGACGAACCGATGTATCGGTTGGCCGATATATCGCATGTCGAGCAGTTTTTCCAACGGCTGCAGCTCGATAAGCGTGGTTGCATTGTTGTATCGGCTCATATGGGCGCAATGTATGCCGGGCCGATGATCCTGTCCTTGCTGGAAATGAACAGCAAATGGGTGGCTTCCACGCCTGGCGTGCTCAAAGGGGGCTACGGCGAGCGGTTGATTTCGGTTAGTGACAAAAGCGAAGCGGACGTGGTCAGGGCTTGCATACAGGCCTTACATAGTGGGCAGTCGCTTGTTGTGGCGATCGACGGCGCGCTGAATTTGAGCGCGCCGACTATCGACTTTTTCGGCCAGCAGATTACCTACTCCACCTTTTGCTCTCGACTTGCCTGGAAAATGCACCTACCCACCGTATTTGGTGTTCCGGTGTGGCGAGACGGGCGCATCCATTTTGTTTTGGAGAAAATGGTCGATCCGCAGAGGTTCGAAAGCCAGTCTTCTTTTATTGAGCGCTGGAAAGACAATTACCTGAAATGTGTAACCCAAATCCTGAATAGCGGGCCGGAAAACCTGAGACTGTCGGGGGGGATTTGGCGAAATATCACGCGCAGGGATGAATCATCTTCGGGCTGAAAAGATGTTTGCCCCGCGATGCCTTTGGCGCACCAGGCGGGGCCGCCCGCTAAGTAAAACTGAGTTATTCGATTTAGAAAGCATCCGTTCATTAACGTTCGGGTGCTTTTTGCGTTCTAACGAGCTGAAAAATGGAGAATTATTTAATAACTACGTTATACCTGATTGTGGTTCTGTTTGTCTGAGGGTTACCAGAGGACAGTATCCTGAAGTCATCCCTTAGCAATGTTAAATAGCGGCATCGAAATCCGCTGGTAGCGTACTGTTACCTGTGCCCAGGCTGCGTTGCATTAATACCGTATCAAGCCAGAGCCCATGCTTGAATCCAATGTTCGTCAGCGTGCCTATTTTCGTAAATCCGGCCTGCTGATGGACTTTCAGCGATCCCTGATTATTGCTGTCGCCGACGATAGCGATCAACTGCCGATAACCCTGCGTTTCAGCCCACTCAATTACATGGCGTAGCAACGCTTTTCCCACCCCCTGACGCTGTGCAGTCGGGTCAATATAAATCGAATCTTCGAGGGTATAGCGATAGGCATAACGCTCGCGGTAGCGGGTGAGATAGCAATACCCGATGACCTTATCTTCTTGCAATGCGACAACCCACGGCAGTTCCAGACTGCGGATTTTTTCCAGACGATCCTGCATCTCGCGGGTATCCGGCGGGTCAGTTTCAAAGCTGCCGGTACCGTGAATAACATGATGGGCGTAGATATCGCGTATGGCGGGGATGTGTTTTTTTTCAGCGTTAACGATTTTCATTGACCAGCTCCCATTGGCATCTTTGTCCAAATTACCTCAAAGGCTGGAGGGAAGGTAAGTGCAAAAAATTATGCGTCTATACCCGTCATTCTTTTAGCTGCATGTGCGTTAGCTACGCTAGCTCACTTCAGTCACATAGTTCGCTATGCTCCTGGGGATTTACTCACTTGCCGCCTTCATGTAATTCGAATTATTTAGGGTATATAAATTATTTTCAATGCAAATAAGCTTTCAAATTGTAAGGGTAAAGTGAGTGTGGTTGATACTGTCAATAATACGCAAGAGTGGTAAATACTTTAGCGAGTTGAGCAATGCACAATTCTTCGCGCACGTATTATGGCGGATACCAAAATACCAATTTTGGTAGATTTCAATGATAGGTTCAAGAAGTCATTTGATTTTATTGAGTTTTTACTGTACTTAGTTCTGCTTATGACTGTACCTTTAATTTCATTTTATCGACCCTGTTCGAAACTTAAAATTAGGTTATATTATTTACATTGTTATCTTTGTTGTTATCAGGGGCATTATTATCAGAACTTTCTCTATCCGCACACAATAGTTACCATGCAAACAGTTGCGCGGTGTAGCTATGCTAACCAGCAATAGTTATCATCGTCACAAGGTTTCGTCATGCAAACTTAATCTAAATCCAGAATTCAATCCCAAGAGTATTAGGATTATTTAGTCTAAAATACTTTTTTGTCTAAGAGTTTTCGTATCGCATAGCCACGAACTACGCTGAGTGATAAAATTTTCGAGTTTACGCCTGCTTTCCCACGATTAGAGGGCGAGGCGCGGGTAGTCAATAAGACGAAAGAATTAATTGCTTCATAACCCTATTGCAAAATAAGCGGCAGTGCATCTTACATGGTCGGGTACCGTAAGTAACTGACTGTAATATATTGAAAACGCTTATTTTTACTCTGATGTAAGTTATAAGGGCAGATATGTTAAGTATGCGTCGACATGCCAACTTCATTAAACGTTTTAAGTCTTTAAGCTGTTTATTTACGGCAAGCGTTCTTTTCCCTATGCAAATCTCTGCAGCGACATCAGATTATGACGCTTTGGTTATTGAAGCGCGGGGTGGTAATAGTGCACCGTTATTGCGTTATCTAGAGGATCAGGGAAAGCAAAGCGCGCTAACGCCAAATCAGGTTGCCGACTGGCTGCAAGTTTCCAGTTGGGTTGATAACAACGATAAAGCCACTATTGAAATCTGGCAGCGCTATCGTGGGCAGATGGATGTGCCTGCGCGCGGCAAAGTCGCCGCTGCACGTGCGTACCGTAACCAGAAAAACTGGAATGATTCATTGGCGGTATGGGAAAGCGTTTTACAGGAAGAGCCTGACAACGTTGACGTACGCACCGGCTGGATAATGACGTTGGCAGATGCTCGCTACAATCAGCAAGCCCTTACTGAAGCGAATAAATGGGCACAGGCACATCCGGGGGCTGACTCCGATGCGCTACTTGCCTACGTATATCATTCTCAGGGAAAAAACTGGGACGCGCTGTTGGTTGCCAGCCAGGCGGATGACGTTGATCCTGGCAACAAAAATGCAAAATCTACGCTGCTGTCTGCTCTGTCAGCAAACCGTGTTTCCGGGCCCGCCTTAAATATGGCGGAGGTAGTGCCTACGGCAGATCCTGTGAAGCGCCGCCTTGAGCTTGATGCGGCCGCCGAAATGGTACGTTCCTCCTATACGTCCGCACGTAATGAAGAAGAGCGGTTTATCGTGGCGGATAAAGCGCTGGCCCGCTATGACCAGTTGCTGGCTGCCTGGAAGGATGAGCCGTCCGCGCAGAATGATGTCCGTCGGGCGAGAATTGACCGCATGGGCGCTTTGCTGGTTCGTAAGCGAACGTCTGAAGTGATTAAGGAATACGAATCGCTTTCTGCGAGCGGCGAAGTGCCAAACTACGCGAAACGCTGGGTAGCATCGGCATGGTTAAGCGAACGCCAGCCAGAAAAAACCGAAGCGATGCTGATGAGCATCTACTACCCGAATGGACCGATTCCCGTTACGCCGCTTGGTCCTGAGGATCAACAGGATCTGTTCTACGCGCATATCGATAATGAAAACTTTGATGCCGCTAAAAAACAGGCCGAAAACCTAATCAAAGAGAGTCCGTACCTGCGACGCATCTATGGTTCGCCAACGCCGCAGCCTAACGATAACTGGCTGCTCGGACAGTCGATGCTGACGCAATATTATATCGCTGCCAATGAGCTACCTGAGGCTGAAAAGCTCGCTGAGCATCTGGCGCGAACAGGTTCAGGTAACCAGGGGCTGCGCATATCTTATGCCTCCGTTCTTGAAGCGCGTGGCTTGCCGCATGCGGCGGAGAAAGAGCTGAAGCTGGCGGAAGTGATTGAGCCAAGTAACCTGGAACTGGAGCGTCAGCAGGCTTATGTTGCGTTGGATCTCCAGGAATGGAGGCAGGCCGATGAACTGACGGATGACGTCATCGCCCGTAGCCCGGATGATGAAGCGACGCTGCGCCTCGCGCGTATTCGTGATGTCCACAAAATGTCGGAAGTGCGCATTAGCGGCACACAAGGGATCTCGTCCGATAGCCCGGTCAGCGGTAAGAATGACTTCAACATCAATACTGCCATTTACAGTCCGCCAATTAACGACAACTGGCGATTGTTTACTGGATTCAACTTTGCTACTGGCGAATTTGAGGAAGGTAAAGGCATCAGCCGCGATCTGGCTGCGGGGGCGGAATGGACTTCCCGCGACTACTGGGCAGAAATGGAAGTCTCTGGCCGAAATTATGGCGATGGTCAGAAAATTGGCGGTCGTCTTTCCGGCTGGCATGACTTCAATGACAACTGGCGCGTAGGCGGTTCGGCCGAGCGCTTGTCGCGTAATACGCCACTGCGCGCGCTGCGTAGCGGCGTGTATGCCAACGGCGGCGATATGTTTGTTCGCTGGTATCAAAACGAACGACGTGAATATCAACTGTCGTTTGCCGCATCACATTTCTCAGATGGTAACGATCGCATCGAATACGGACTCAGCGGAAAAGAGCGCATGTGGACAACGCCGCGCTTCACCCTGGACTTTACCCCGGGCATCGGCGGGAGCACCAACACCAAAGAGAATGTGCCGTATTACAACCCGAAGAGTGATTTTTCCGTGGTACCGGGTCTGAGCGCGGAGCAGGTTCTTTACCGCCATTATGACACCGTGTGGACGCAGCAAGGTCTGGCTGGCGTAGGTGGCTATTGGCAGCAAGGCCAGGACGCTGGTGCCATCGTTCAGGTGGGATACGGACAACGGCTCAAATGGAACAACGTCGTAGATGGCGGGGTGATGCTGATTTGGGATAAACGCCCCTACGACGGTAAACGTGAGCGGAATATCTCCCTCGCTTTCGATTTAAATGTCAGGTTTTAAGGATTGTTCATGCTGAAAAGATGCCTGTGGCTTAGCGCATTAATCGCTGGCTGGTTGATGATTACCGCGTGCAGTAGCGCGCACAATACAACGCCTCGCTACGTTCCTCCCGCAGAGAGAACGCCGCTGACGGCGGATCATCCGTGGCCGAAAAATAGCTTCCTGGTGCTCGGCTACCACGATGTCGAGGATGGTGCCGCCGACCAACGCTATCTTTCTGTGCGCACCAGCGCGTTGAGCGACCAAATGGCCTGGCTGCGTGATAATGGTTATAACCCGATCAGCGTGCAGCAAATCCTGGACGCCCATGACGGTAAAATCGTGTTGCCGGAAAAAGCGGTATTACTCACCTTTGATGACGGATATAGCAGTTTTTATACCCGCGTCTGGCCGCTGCTGAAAGCCTATAACTGGCCTGCGCTTTGGGCGCCGGTGGGGAGTTGGGTTGATGCTCCCGCCAACAAAAAAGTCGATTTTGGCGGCTTAATGACGGCGCGAGATAAATTCGCCACCTGGAAAATGGTCGAAGAGATGGGTAAATCACCGTTGGTGGAAGTCGGTGCGCACACCTGGAATTCGCATTTCGGTGCACAAGCCAACCCGCAGGGAAGTAAAGAACCGGCGGTGGCGAACCGCCTGTATGATAAGAAAACCGGCACTTACGAAACGGATGAACAGTACACGCGCCGTATAAACGCGGATATCTCTCTCATCACCAACAAGATCAAATCGGTGACCGGGAAATCACCGCGCGCGTGGGTCTGGCCTTACGGTGCGGCCAATGGCACAACGTTAAACCTGGCTAAAGAGCATGGCTATAAGATGGCCTTCACGCTCAACGAAGGGTTGGCGAATGCCGCGTTTCTTGATGACATCCCGCGCGTGCTAATCTCTGATAACCCCTCTCTTAAGCGCTTTGCCAGCCAGGTCGCTCAGGTACGTGAACCGCAGACGATGCGCGTGATGCATGTCGATCTGGATTACGTGTATGACAAGGACCCTGCTCAGCAGAAGCGAAACATCGACAAACTTATCCAGCGCGTTTATGACATGCGTATTTCTCATGTCTTCCTGCAGGCCTACGCCGATCCGCAGGGTGACGGAAATATTCGCGAGCTCTATTTCCCTAACCGCTGGCTGCCGATGCGTGCCGACCTCTTTAACTATATCTCCTGGCAGTTACAAACGCGGGCAGGGGTGACGGTGTATGCCTGGATGCCGGTTCTGGCTTTCGATCTCGACGCTTCCATCCCACGCGTAACTGCCTGGGATCCGAAAACGGGACGTACAGCGATCAACCGCGAGAATTATGTCCGTCTGTCCCCCTGGAGCAGCGAAGCGCGTCAGCGCATCACTGAAATCTATGAAGACCTGGCCAAACACGCCAGCTTCAAAGGGATTTTGTTCCATGACGATGCTTTCCTGACGGACTTTGAAGACGCGTCACCGGAGGCGTTGGCTGCCTACCGCGCCGCAGGGCTTCCCGGAAGCATTGAGCAAATCCGTAGCAATCCACAGGCGTTCGAGCGCTGGACGCGACTGAAAAGTAAGGTGCTGATCGACTTCACCAAACAACTGACCCAGGCGGTGCGTAATATTCGCGGTCCGCAGGTGCAGACGGCGCGCAATATTTACGCGATGCCGGTACTGGAGCCGGAGAGTGAAGCCTGGTTTGCGCAGAACCTGAATGATTTCCTCAATACCTATGACTGGACGGCACCGATGGCGATGCCTTTCATGGAGCAGATCCCGGCTAATGATGCCAACGCCTGGCTCGACAGATTAGTGAATGCCGTTGCACAAACGCCCGGCGCGCTGGACAAAACCGTGTTTGAACTACAGGCACGAGACTGGCGTAAATCCGGGGACGAGGCTGAAATCAGCGGAAAACAAATAGCCGAATGGATGCGCCAGCTGAAATTAAGCGGTGCAGGTAACTACGGCTATTACCCGGATGATTTCATCAGCGACAAACCTGAGATGTCAGAGATTCGCTCGACGTTCTCCTCATACTGGTACCCGCAAAAATGACCGATCGCATAATTGCTTTCCTGATACTTTGCCTGATGTTCAGCCTGCCGTTTGGCGTGGCGGTCATCTTTACAGGTGAAGTGATGTTGAACTTCGTCTTCTTCTGGCCTTTGTTTATGTCTGCTTTGTGGATAAGCGGCGGGGTCTATTTCTGGTTCTACCGTGAGCGTCACTGGAAATGGGGAGATGACACACCGCCACCGACGCTGGAGGGGAATCCGCTGGTTTCCATTCTGATCCCCTGTTTTAACGAAGGGATCAATGCGCGCGAAACCATTGAGGCCGCGCTGGGGCAGCGATATAAAAATATTGAAGTGATTGCCATTAACGATGGTTCAACGGATGACACCCACGACGTGCTGGAACAACTGGCGGTGGAATACCCCAGTCTGCGGGTGATTCATCTGGCTGAAAACCAGGGCAAAGCGCTGGCGCTCAAGACCGGGGCAGCAGCGGCGCGCAGTGATTACCTGGTGTGTATTGATGGCGATGCGTTACTGGACCGTGATGCCGTTGCCTATATTGTGGCGCCGCTGATCCAGTTCCCGCGCGTAGGTGCGGTGACCGGGAACCCACGTATTCGAACCCGCTCCACCTTAATCGGTCGGGTGCAGGTCGGGGAGTTTTCTTCCATTATCGGCTTGATTAAGCGCACTCAGCGAGTTTATGGGCAGATCTTTACCGTTTCCGGCGTGGTTGCTGCGTTTCGTCGTCGCGCGCTGGCCGAGGTCGGTTACTGGAGCCCGGACATGATCACCGAAGACATCGATATCAGTTGGAAGCTGCAATTGCGCCACTGGTCGATATTCTTTGAACCGCGCGCACTGTGCTGGATCCTGATGCCTGAAACGTTAAGAGGGTTATGGAAACAACGACTGCGCTGGGCGCAAGGCGGCGCGGAGGTGTTTATCGTGAACATGCGCCGCCTGTGGTCATGGGAATATCGCCGTATGTGGCCGCTGTTTTTTGAGTTCTGTTTTTCTACCACCTGGGCGTTTGCCTATGCGATCAGTATCGTGCTGTTCCTGTTAGGGCTGATGATCCCGATGCCGGACTCGCTGTATGTACAACATCTGTTCCCGCCGGCCTTTACTGGGCTTATCCTCGGTGTGGTGTGCTTGCTGCAGTTTGCGGTGAGTCTGATGATTGAGCGGCGCTATGAAAAAGGCATTGGCGCGTCGTTGTTCTGGATTATCTGGTTCCCGGTGGTGTACTGGATGCTAAGCCTGTTCACCACGCTGGTCGCTTTCCCGAAAGTAATGCTCAAACGCAAACGCGGCAGGGCGCGTTGGGTGAGTCCCGATCGTGGAATTGGGAGGATCGAATCATGAGCCAGCCGCTGATCTTTACGGAGCAGCGTTTGCTGCCGCGCATCATTGACGTGCTGTTAACGCTTTTTGCCTGGGTTGGCTTTTTATATTTGATCTATAAAGGGCTGATCACCGCTCTGGCGCACTCACCTTATATAGGCGTGCGACCCTTTTTCACCACGCTGGATACGGTCACGTTTTACATCCTTGTCGCGCTGGTCAACGGACTGGTGCTGATTGGTTGGGCAAAGTACAACCAGTTTCGTTTTCGGGTGGAACGTCGCAGTCGCAGGCCCGGACTGGAAGATCATGAGCTGGCGGAAAGTTTACGTATTACCCGGGAACTGGTGACAGAGCTGAACAAAGCGCGGGTGCTGACGGTTCACCATCATGAAAGTGGTGAAATCAGTCATATCGATGTGGACAGGGACATCGCCGATAACCGTCTACCGCCGCCGACGCCTGCGATGCTGGAGTATTTGCCGCCTGAGCCGCAGCCGTCGTGGCAGAAAAGGCCTGAGTGATATTTCTACTTTCAGCTGCTTCCTTCAGCCTCGCACAGGTCTATGATTAGACCCAGACAATAAAAAAATGCGAGGCAATGTCGTGGATAAGGAACTACTGGATGCCGGTTACCGGGCCTATACCGGCGAGAAGATTGACGTCTACTTCAATACGGCGATATGTCAACATTCGGGCAACTGCGTGCGGGGAAGCGCAGCGCTTTTTGACCTGAAGCGTAAACCGTGGATCATTCCGGATGAAGTGGAAGTCGCGACGGTCATTAAAGTGATTGATACCTGTCCGAGCGGTGCGCTGAAATATCGCCAGAAATGAGTGAGGGGACCATGGAAATTCTTGCAGGCCACAACAAATATTATGTTAACGATGCCGAAGGCAATCAGGTTGCCGAGATTGTCTTCGTGCCGACGGGTGAGCATCTGAGCATCATTGAACATACCGATGTCGACCCCAGCCTGAAAGGCCAGGGGGTCGGTAAACTGCTGGTGGCGAAGGTGGTGGAGAAAATGCGCGCCGAAAACCGCAAAGTTATTCCGCTGTGCCCGTTTGCCAAACATGAGTTTGATAAAACCCGCGAGTACGACGATATTCGCGCCTGATAATCTTACGTGCGCCGGAAGGCATGACCGCCGTCCGGCGCATCACTCCCGATGCAGCAAATCCTGATAAATTCCCGTCAATACCCCTTGTGGGCCAAACTCTTTTTTAATCCATTGGGTTACACGACCGGTGGCCGAATGCTGGGTCGCCAGCAGCATCCGTGAATCCTGACGCGGGTTGTGGATCTGCCGCGTGACCAGCAACGACTTTTCCATCGCCTCGCGCACCATATAGTCCGGCAGAAAACCGATGCCCTCACCCAGGATCTGGCACTGGCATTTGGTATTAAAATCAGGAACCAGAATCGACTCCTGTCCGTGTAACAGCCAGCCGACCTTCTTGTTGATGGTGTGGGCGGTGTCTTCCACCATGATGTTCGGGTACAGGCGCAACTGGCTCTCAGAAATCGGTTCAGGCATAAAAGCCAGCGGATGATCCGGGGCAATCGCAAACGACCAACGGATCGCGCCGATCTCGGTGTAATCAATCCCCCCGCCGTCCAGTAACGTATCCGGCGCGCCGATAGCGATGTTGGCGAGGTTGTTAATGATCGAATCCCAGACGCCGTTATACACCTCAGTGGTGACGGTTATCTGGCAGGTTGGAAACTGTTTCTTGAGAACCTGCAGCAGTCGTGCCGTATGTTGAGGGGTATACAACAGTTGATTAATACAGATGCGTACCCGGGCTTCAATGCCCTGAGCAATAGTATCAATACTGCGCTTGATGGCGTGGAAATCGTTGAGCAGGTCGGTCGCCTTGCGAAACAGATAGCGTCCGGACTCGGTCAGCTCAATGCTGCGGGTACTGCGGGTAAACAGCACCACGTCGAGCCCCAGCTCCATGCGCTTAATGGTGTAACTAATTGCTGATGTGGTTAAGCCAAGTTCCTCAGCCGCCTTGCTGAAGCTGCTGTAGCGGGCTGCCATCGTAAATGCCAGCAGGTTTTCCTCGGTAAAAATTGAATTCATCTTCCTCCCCTCCGGCGACAAACGCACATCCGCGACGCGATGATTGTTGAATGTATTTGTAATCCTTATGCAGAGCAATCAGTTTTGAACAGAATTTAACACTAGTTTTACAATTGATTTGAAGGTAATCACACTTCTGTATATTAATTGCAGGCCGCTATCCGTGTAGCATCACGCCTGATTTTCCTGACAACTGATTAATGGCTAAAAGCGGCTCTGTCATAAGGAAAAGATTGCACTACAGCACGTTTTGTTCTCATTGTTAAATTTGATTCAATAATCGACACGCTTACGATGAATGAAATTTAAGCGGATATTATTCTCTGCACTCTGTTGCTATTCTCAGCTTATCGGATATTTAAAAGTCTAAAAAACTGCAGGAGAGCGATTATGTCAGAGAAAGAACTCATTACTGAATTTCTGCTGGCGGCAGAGCAGGGTGATGCCGATGGATTAAAATCCTGCCTGGCAAAAAATGTGGATATTAATGCCACTAACCGCCAGGGGCGCACTGCCATAATTATTGCCAGCCTGAATAAACATTATGACTGTGTTTCTTTATTGATTGCCGCCGGTGCCGATATTAATAAACAGGATCAAACCTGTTTTAATCCATTCCTGATTAGCTGTCTGACTAACGATTTAACGCTGCTGCGTACCGTATTACCGGCCAATCCCGATCTCAATTGCCTGAGCCGTTTTGGCGGCGTCGGTATTACGCCTGCCAGCGAAAAAGGTCATGTAGAGATCGTGCGCGAACTGCTGCTGCGTACCGATATCAATGTTAATCATACCAACTTTGTCGGCTGGACGCCGTTACTGGAAGCCATCGTGCTTAATGACGGCGGCGCGAAACAGCAGGAAATCGTCAAGCTGCTGCTCGACCATGGCGCAAACCCGCACATGACGGATAAATACGGTAAAACCCCGCTGGAGCTGGCGCGGGAGAAGGGATACCACGAAATTGCCGAGCTGCTGATTGCGGCCGGAGCCTGACAGAGGAGCGCCACTATCGCTACGCCATCACGGCGATGCGTACGGGCGCTAACCGCAGACGGCGCGTTTCTCGCTTTCCGGGGAACGGGACGGGTTGAACAGGTTTTTTCCCGCGCGGTAAACCTGTTGATACCCGAACAGCAGCGGTTGCTGACGTTACTGAGTGAAGGTTGTGATAACGCGCCTAACAGCTGTCGGCTGGCGCTGACGCATTGTGAAGAGCTGTTTCACCCCGGTGAGAGAGTCAGTTTTACCGAATCGGGGATAGCCGTTGGCAACGATAAATGGATAGAAACTTCCGGTTGTCTGCCATGGCGCATACCACGGTGGAGGCTTGATGCAATAAGCCTTGCTGCAATCCGCTGGCTGCGCTGGGAAGAGGTTATCCGCCAACAGATAAGAAGCGCTGACACATTATTTCTGTACCAGGGTGATAACCCGTTTTATCTGGAAATCACCCGCCAATTACTGAGTCGCCGACAAACATTACTGGCGGCGTTGCAGACAGGAGAAAATATCTCTACAGCGGTCAGCCATTTAATTGGTCTGGGGATTGGTCTGACGCCTTCATCTGATGATTATTTAGTGGGTTTAAGCACTATTTTATTTATTCCGGGACATCCGCTGGGGAAATATCGTGATGATTTTTTAGCAGCCTTACAACGTGCCGGAAATAATACCACGCTACTCAGCAAAATAACGCTAGAGGAAGCCTTTCATCAACGTTATCGAGAAAGCGTCGGACGGCTGCTGAACCATATTATTACAGAGCAACAACCCGTTTCTACGCAATATATTACTGACATTAAAAATATCGGCTCAAGTTCTGGCTGCGACATGCTGTATGGCATGGCGGACGCCTGCGCCCTGAGCCACAGGTCCGGAGGGAATTATGTCGATCAGGATAGTTGTTAAAAAGAATACGTATTTTGATTCTGTCTCACTGATGTCTATCTCCACACGCGCAAATAAGCTCGATGGCGTTGAGCAGGCGTTCGTGGCTATGGCGACAGAAATGAATAAGGGCGTACTGAAGAATCTCGGTCTGCTCACGCCTGAACTTGAAGAGGCGAAAAGTGGCGACCTGATGATTGTCATTAAAGGCGCCAGCGAGGCGGCGAACGATCAGACGCTGGTGGCGATTGAAGATTTGTTTACGCATAAAGAGCAGGGGGGGCAGCATGAAGCGCGCTATGCCACGCTTGCCAGTGCGAAGAAGCATGTTCCTGACAGCAACCTGGCGGTGATCTCGGTCAATGGTCTGTTTGCCGCGCGTGAAGCGCGTCAGGCGCTGCAAAATAACCTCAACGTGATGCTGTTCTCTGACAACGTCTCTCTTGAAGACGAACTGGCGCTCAAGCAGCTGGCGCATGAAAAAGGGCTGCTGATGATGGGGCCCGATTGCGGAACCGCCATTATTAACGGCGCGGCGCTGTGTTTTGGCAATGCGGTGCGTCGTGGCAACATCGGAATTGTTGGTGCCTCCGGTACCGGTAGCCAGGAGCTGAGCGTACGTATTCACGAGTTTGGCGGCGGGATTTCCCAACTGATTGGCACCGGTGGACGCGATCTGAGCGAAAAGATTGGCGGCCTGATGATGCTTGACGCGATTGGCATGCTGGAGGCCGATCCGCAAACCGAGATCATCGCGCTTATCTCCAAACCTCCTGCGCCAACAGTGGCGCGCAAGGTGCTGGAACGTGCGCGCGCCTGCCATAAGCCCGTCGTGGTGTGTTTCCTCGGACGTGAAGCCGCGCCTGCGGATGAAAACGGTCTGCTGTTTGCACGCGGCACTAAAGAGGCGGCGCTGAAAGCGGTACTGCTGACTGGCGTGAAAAAAGAGAGTCTGGATCTGCATCCGCTCAACTGGCCGCTGATTGAAGAGGTCCGCGCCCGCCTGACCCCGCAGCAAAAGTACATTCGCGGCTTGTTCTGTGGCGGCACGCTGTGCGATGAGGCGATGTTTGCTGCCATGGAAAAACATGCGGAGGTTTACAGCAACATTCATCCGGATCCGGCTTTTCGCCTGACAGATCTCAACCGCAGCGTGGGACATACCTTCCTTGATTTCGGAGATGACGATTTTACCAACGGTAAACCGCACCCGATGATCGATCCAACCAACCGCATTAGTCGTCTGTTGCAGGAAGCACGCGATCCTGAAGTCGGCGTGATCGTTATGGACTTCGTTCTTGGATATGGATCACATGAAGATCCGGTTGGCGTGATGATCGAGGCGATCGTCGAAGCCAAAGCGATCGCCGCCGCAGAGGGGCGTCCGCTTGAGATCCTCGGCTACGTGCTGGGAACCGATCTCGATACGCCGTTGCTGGAAAAACAGTGCCAGATGCTGACCGATGCAGGCGTGATCTGGGCGAGCAGTAGCACCAATACCGGATTGCTGGCGCGTGAATTTATCTGTAAAGGGGAGGAAGCCTGATGAGCCAGACACTGTTTAACCAGCCGCTGAATGTGATTAACGTCGGCATCGCGATGTTCAGCGATGACCTGAAAAAGCAGAATGTTCCCGTGACCCAGCTCGACTGGACGCCGCCGGGCCAGGGCAACATGCAGGTCGTGGCCGCACTGGACGAAATTGCCGATTCGCCGCTGGCTGACAAAATCGCTGCCGCTAACCAGCAGGCGCTGGAACGCATTATCCAGTCGCATCCGGTGCTGATTGGCTATGACCAGGCGATCAACGTCGTGCCGGGCATGACCCGCAACACCATCCTACACGCCGGACCGCCCATCTGCTGGGAAAAAATGTGCGGCGCAATGAAGGGCGCGGTCACCGGGGCTTTGGTGTTTGAGGGGCTGGCGAAAGATCTGGATGAAGCCGCCGACCTGGCCGCCTCGGGTGAAATCATCTTCTCACCGTGCCACGAGCATGACTGTGTCGGTTCGATGGCGGGTGTGACGTCGGCGTCGATGTTTATGCACATCGTCGAGAACAAAACCTACGGCAACCGCGCATACACCAATATGAGCGAGCAGATGGCGAAGATCCTGCGCATGGGCGCGAACGATCAGAGCGTTATCGATCGCCTGAACTGGATGCGCGATGTGATGGGACCGATGCTGCGCGACGCCATGAAGCTGGCGGGCGAAATCGATCTGCGCCTGATGCTGGCGCAGGCGCTGCACATGGGCGATGAGTGCCATAACCGCAATAACGCCGGGACGGCGCTACTGATACAGGCACTGACGCCGTGGATTATTCAGACTGGCTATCCGGTTGAGCAGCAGCGTGAGGTATTCGAGTTCGTCCTCAGCAGCGATTACTTCTCCGGACCGACCTGGATGGCGATGTGTAAAGCCGCAATGGACGCCGCACACGGGATCGAATACAGCACCGTAGTTACGACGATGGCACGTAACGGCGTTGAATTCGGTCTGCGCATCAGCGGCTTACCGGGTCAGTGGTTTACCGGTCCGGCGCAGCAGGTGATTGGCCCGATGTTTGCGGGCTATAAGCCCGAAGATTCCGGACGTGATATCGGTGATAGCGCAATTACCGAAACCTACGGCATCGGCGGTTTTGCCATGGCCACGGCACCGGCCATCGTGGCGCTGGTAGGCGGTACGGTTGAAGAGGCGGTCGATTTCTCTCGCCAGATGCGTGAAATCACTCTCGGCGAAAACCCCAACGTTACCATTCCGTTACTTGGTTTTATGGGTGTACCGACCGCTATCGACATTACGCGCGTGGGTAGCACCGGCATTCTGCCGGTGATTAACACCGCAATTGCGCACAAAGATGCGGGGATCGGCATGATCGGCGCCGGAATAGTCCATCCGCCGTTCGCCTGTTTTGAAAAGGCGATCCTCAACTGGCGCGACCGCTACTGCCAATAACAACAATCGGGGCTAACGCTGTTAGCCCCACAGTAGCGAAGCGAAAAACGTTGCTTACCTGCAGGGCTGGGCGATCCCCGGGATCGCAAACGATGCTTAACCTGTTAAGGATATTCCATGAACAGCATAAAACTAGAATGGAAACGTGGTGACTGGGCTGCTTACTTTGGGCTGATGACCAACAACCTGACTAACCTGCTGACAATGATGGGGCTGCTCATTTTTGTCGTCGGGATCCCTACCGAAATTGTCTATGGTCGCATTGCGCCTGCCTTTGGTCTGGCGGTGCTGGTGGCCAGCGTCTGCTACGCCTGGTTTGGCCTGCAGATGGCAAAGCACACCGGGCGTAAAGACGTGACGGCGCTGCCGTCCGGGCCGAGCGCACCGTCAATTTTTACCGTGACCTTCCTGGTGCTAATGCCGGTATATCAGCAAACCAAAGATGCCAACTTTGCTATCCAGATAGCTCTGGTGTGGTGCTTTGTAGAAGCGTTGATCCTGGTCGGCGGCTCCTTCCTGGGCGAGACCATCCGCAAGATGATCCCGCGTACGGTATTACTTTCTTGTCTGTCCGGTCTGGGACTGTTGCTGCTGGCGATGAACCCGATGCTGCAGGCATTCGAAGCGCCGACCGTCTCTTTCATCGTCTTGTTGTTGATCTTCATTAACTGGTTCGGTAAGAAGCCGATTTTTGCCCGCATCCCTACCGGTTTGCTGTTGCTGATTGCCGGTACAGCGTTGGCGTGGATCTCCGGTTTGCAAAGCCCGGAAGCCATTAAATCTTCGATGTCTTCCTTTGGCTTCAATCCGCCGGAAATCCATGTCGACAGCTTCCTGCAGGGGTTGCCGCACGCGCTGCCGTACCTGGCTTCTGCGGTTCCTCTGGGTCTGGCGAACTACATTTTTGACCTTGAGAATATTGAAAGTGCGCATGCGGCGGGGGATGAGTACAACACCCGTAAGGTCATGATGGCGAACGGTTTTGCCTCCATGCTCGGCTGCATGCTGGGCAACCCATTCCCGGTGACCGTATATGTTGGGCATGCGGGCTGGAAAGCGATGGGGGCCAGCATCGGTTATACCCTCGCTTCAGGCATCACCATGTTCCTGGTACCGCTGTTTGGGCTGGGGGCGTTTATGCTCGCGATTATTCCGATGACTGCGATAGTGCCGATTCTGGTGTTTATCGGCGTGGTGACCGCCAACCAGGTGGTGCGAGAGACGCCCAAAGTCGAGGTTCCCGTTATCTTTATCTGCTTGTTCCCGTGGATCGCTAACTGGGCGTTGACCATCGTCAACAGCGTGATGGGCGCCGCCGGAACATCCGCGGGGAAACTGGGCAGCGACCTGCTGCACAGCAAAGGTGTCTATTACGATGGGCTGGTGCATCTGGGAAGCGGTGCGCCGCTGGCCAGTATGCTGTGGGGCTGCGTCGCTATCTTCGCCATTATGAATAAGCCGCTGCGTGGGGCGATTGCCGCAGCTTTTGGCGCGCTGTTATCGCTGTTTGGTGTGATTCACTCTCCGGCGGTTGGCTTTGCAGAAGGCAGTTCGATGATGTTTGTTGTGGCCTACCTGATGATGAGCGGCATGTTTGTCCTCAAGCATGTTCTTGATAGCCGTGAAGCGGTGACTGCGCCTGAGCAGGAACCGACGAAAACGACCTGAATCGCCTGTAAGCGGAAGATAACACTATGAAAGAACTTGTGGTCGTTGCCATTGGCGGCAACAGCATTATCAAAGATAACGCCAGCCAGTCGATTGAGCACCAGGCTGAAGCGGTGAAAGCGGTGGCGGACACGGTGCTGGAGATGTTGGCATCGGACTACAACATTGTGCTGACGCACGGAAACGGGCCGCAGGTGGGGCTGGATCTACGGCGTGCGGAAATCGCGCATGAGCGTGAAGGGTTGCCGCTCACCCCGCTGGCAAACTGCGTCGCCGATACGCAGGGCGGGATCGGCTATCTGATCCAACAGGCGCTGAACAACCGCCTGGCGCGGCGCGGTGAGCAGAAGGCGGTTACGGTGGTCACGCAGGTGGAGGTCGACAAAAACGATCCGGGCTTCTCTAACCCGACCAAGCCTATCGGCGCGTTCTTTAGCGAAGCGCAGCGCGATGAACTGCAGCGGGTCAATCCTGGCTGGCGCTTTGTTGAAGATTCGGGACGCGGCTACCGCCGGGTCGTCGCCTCTCCGGAACCGAAGCGTATTGTCGAGGCGGAGGCAATCAAAACGCTGACCCAGCAAGGCTTTGTGGTGATTGGCGCGGGTGGCGGTGGGATCCCGGTGGTGCGTAGCGATCAGGGGGATTATCAGAGTGTGGATGCGGTGATTGATAAAGATCTCTCCACGGCTCTGCTGGCGCAGGAGATCCGCGCTGACATTCTGGTGATCACCACCGGCGTCGAGCAGGTCTGTATTCATTTTGGCAAACCCAACCAGCAGGCGCTGGATACGGTGGATGTCGCAACGATGACCCGTTACATGCAGGAGGGACATTTCCCGCCGGGGAGCATGTTACCCAAAATCGTTGCCAGTCTGGCGTTCCTGGCGCGTGGCGGTAAGCGAGTAATCATCACCACGCCGGAATGCCTGCCGGCCGCACTGCGCGGCGAAACGGGCACCCATATTGTCCATTCCTGAGAGGAAATGTGAATGAAGGAAAGTAACAGCCGCCGTGAATTTTTAAGTCAGAGCGGAAAAATGGTGACCGCTGCCGCGCTGTTTGGCGCAGTGGCTCCAGTCGCGTATGCTGCTAATCCTGTCGGGAACACCTGCGGGGCGAAGAGCACAATGACGATTAACGATAAGCACTATTACCTGGATAACGTCCTGCTGGAAGCGGGGTTTGATTACGAAAACTCGGTGGTGGTGCATACCCGTACCGCGCTGCAAACCGTTGAAATTCAGGACGGGAAAATTGTTGCCCTGCGTGAGAATAAGCAGCATCCGGATGCGACGCTGCCGCACTACGATGCGGGTGGAAAGCTGATGCTGCCCGCCATGCGCGACATGCACATCCATCTGGATAAAACCTTTTACGGCGGTCCCTGGCGTTCGCTGAATCGCCCGGCTGGCACCACCATTCAGGATATGATCCGCCTTGAGCAAAAGCTGCTGCCTGAACTCCAGCCTTACACGCAGGAGCGCGCGGAAAAGCTCATCGATCTGCTGCAATCAAAGGGCACCTCGATCGCCCGCAGCCATTGCAATATCGAACCGGTTTCCGGGCTGAAAAACCTGGAAAATCTGCAGGCGGTGCTGGCGCGTCGCCAGCCGGGTTTTGCCTGTGAAATCGTGGCGTTTCCGCAGCATGGCCTGCTGTTATCGAAGTCTGAACCGTTGATGCGTGAAGCAATGCAGGCGGGGGCGCATTACGTCGGCGGTCTGGACCCAACCAGCGTGGACGGGGCGATGGAAAAATCCCTCGACACCATGTTCCAGATTGCGCTGGATTACGATAAAGGCGTGGATATCCATCTGCATGAAACCAGCCCGGCAGGCGTTGCGGCGGTGAATTACATGGTGGAAACGGTGGAGAAAACGCCGCAGTTGAAGGGCAAACTGACCATCAGCCACGCATTTGCGCTGGCGACGCTGAACGAACAGCAGGTGGATGCGCTGGCGAGCCGCATGGCGGCGCAGCAGATTACCATTGCCTCGACGGTACCGATCGGTACCTTGCATATGCCGCTCAAGCAGTTGCGTGACAAAGGCGTGGAAGTGATTACCGGGACCGACAGTGTGATTGACCACTGGTCGCCGTACGGGCTTGGAGACATGCTGGAGAAGGCGAATCTGTACGCGCAGCTGTATATTCGTCCCAATGAACTCAACCTGTCGCGGGCGCTGTTCCTCGCCACCGGCGATGTGCTGCCGCTTAACGATAAAGGTGAGCGCGTCTGGCCGAAGGCGCAGGATGAAGCCAGCTTTGTACTGGTGGATGCCTCCTGCTCAGCGGAAGCGGTCGCGCGAATCTCCCCACGCACCGCGACCTTCCATAAAGGCCAACTGGTGTGGGGGAACGTCGCAAGCTAGCCTGGTTTGATGCGCAGCGGCAATCGCTGCTGCGCTCTCTGCTCGTTAACCGACGATCCCCATATAGCCGTGAATCCCCATATATAAGCCGACCATCGCGATAAGCGCGCTGGAAAAATAGGGCGCTTTGCGTGCCAGTGTGTTAAATCCGCTCCAGCGTTTGGCCGCCTGCTGCACGCTGATTGCCGCTCCCACGCCCACCGTTACCAGCGTTAGCGCCAGCCCGAGGCTGAAGCACAGCACCATAGTGGCACCCAGCGTGAAGGCTTTGAGCTGGATGCAAATCAGCAGTACCGTAATGGCGGCAGGGCAGGGGATCAACCCGCCGGTCAGACCAAACAATAATATTTGGCCGTTGGTGACCTCTTTGCCTGCAAAGCGGCGCTGAATATCGGTAGCATGTGCCCGCTCGTGGGCGTCCTGATACGCTTTTGAATCTTCGCTCAGCCCTGCTAACGCAGCATGGTTATGATCGTGGTCGTGGTCATGTTCGTGATGATGGTGGTGAGCTTCACCGTGGTTATGATGGTGGTGATGGTCATCATGATCGTGGTCATGATGCGTCTGGGTCAGCCAGTTCTGTTCTCCCTGCCAGGTTCGCCAGAACATCCAGAATGCGGTCCCGAGAATAATAATCGCCGAGACAAACTGCAGCCAGGGCTCAACGGCCTGGGCAGTAAACGCTTTGCTGATATACATCCCACCGAGCGCAATCAGCCATACCACTGCGGTATGCGACAACGTTGCCGCCAGCCCCAGCATCACCGCCTGTTTGATGGTCCCCTTAATGGCAATAATAAAGGCCGCCATCATCGTCTTGGAATGCCCCGGTTCCAGACCGTGTAACACTCCTAATAGAATCGCGCTGGGAATGAAAAACCAGGCGTTGCCTTGCTGAAGAAGCGTAGAAAACTCACCCATGAGAATGATTCTTAGTTGTTTAATTTTGCCAGATTCTACTCCCCCCCAGTATTAAATACTACCCCCCAGTAGAATGACGATGGTATTGTCGCTCCAGCCAGACGTTGAAAAGGTATTGCTATGTCACACACGATCCGCGACAAACAAAAGCTGAAAGCCCGAGCCAGTAAGATTCAGGGGCAGGTAGCGGCGTTGAAAACCATGCTGGATGAACCGCATGAATGCGCGGCGGTATTGCAGCAAATAGCGGCGATCCGCGGTGCGGTAAACGGGTTAATGCGCGAGGTGATTAAAGGTCATCTGACCGAGCACATTGTGCATCAGGGCGATGAAATTAAGCGCGAAGAAGATTTGGATGTGGTTTTGAAGGTACTCGATTCGTACATCAAATAAGTCAGTTTAACGGCTCATCCACATACTGATGAATGAGCCGTTAAAAACACGTTCTAGCCAAAAAACATCACAGATACGCACAGCAGACCGACAATCAGGGTGATCAGATTTCCCACTGAACGGTACGGCTTTAGCGCCGGGATCAGATAGGTAGATAATGTCGGCATGATAAACAGAATCATGGCAATCAGCGGCCCGCTAATCGCGTAAATCATTGAAATTGCATTAGGGTTAATGCAGCAAATGATAAACGTAATGGTCGAAACCAGCATAATGGACAGGGCGCGGTTAAAGGCCCGGCTTTTCTTCACTCCCACCTGATGCAACGATGTTTTTACCACCTCGGTTGCCCCTTCAATCACGCCAAAGTAGGTGCCGAGGAACGATTTTGACATCGCCACGACGGCGACAATGATCCCAGAAATTGACAGCCATGCTGGTGCGTTTGGCATCATCGATAGCGCTGACAGAATGGTCACCCCTTCATTCTTCGCGTCCTCGATATAGTTTGTCGGAATCGAAAGCAAACAGCTGAAGACGAAAAACAGCACGCTCAGGCAGATGATGACGTAGGCTACCTTCATGATTTTTTTGCATTTACCCATGGCCTGCTCGCCGTATTTCTCACGTCGGTCGATGGCGAACGTCGAGATAATTGGCGTATGGCTAAAAGCGAAAACCATCACGGGAATAGATATCCAAACCTGATGAAGCGTGTGCTGATCGAAAGACATCTGGCCGGTGAGTAGCGTTGGCTGCCAGCTTCCGGTCAGGTAGAGCGAAAGGAACAAAAAGTACGCGATGAGCGGGAACACCAGAAAGCCCATTACCCGAATGGTTGCTTGTCGGCCCATCAGAAAAATCAGGTTCAGCACCAGCACCACGCCAAGACTGACCAGCATGCGAACACGCAGATCGATGGCGATATGTTTTGCCAGTTGTTCAGTGAGTGAATTGGTTATCGCCACGGCGTAGATCAGTACCACCACAAAGAAGGCAATAAAATAGAGGGTCGTGATCAGGCTGCCTATCTTTTTGCCGTAGTAGTGCGTAACTGCACCAGTGATCCCTTCACCTGCCGAGGTTTTTGAGGACAGGATAAACTGGCACAGCGCCTTGTGCGGCCAGTAGGTTAAAGGCCAGGCGACGAGTGCGGTGATAAACAGTACCACTGCGCCTGCAGAACCCAGCTGTATGGGGAGGAAGAGGGTTCCTGCGCCGACGGCAGTCCCATATAGTGCGAAGCTCCAGAGAGTCTCTTCTTTTGACCAAAATTTCGACATTATTTGAACGTATCAACTATAAAATAAACAAAAAGAAGCGCAATTTACCACAAATGGCAGGGGCTGGGGGAGGTGTCAACAAGCGGGCGAGTGAATGGATCAAAAGCCGGAACCGAGAAGATTCCGGCTATTGTTTGAATTATCAGGCAGTAACGCGCTGCTGGCGACGCTTCATCACGCGCTCGCGTAAAGTGTCATAAGCCCAGTTATAGAACATGGTGTATGGCAGGAAGAACAGGAAGAAACCTATTTCCAACGTGAATGCCTGGAGCAGGCTGACGTTCAGCACATACGCCACGATGCTCACCCCGATGACAATAAAACCGCTCTCGAAGCCTAAGGCGTGGAATGCCCGCACTTTAGCCGTACGTTTTACCAGGTGCGACGGCCACAGTCGGTCAAACAGGGCGTTATAAATGATATTCCAGATCATCGCCGTCGTGGCGAGAAGAATGGTCAGTCCGCCCATTTCCAGCACCGAGCGCTGCATCAACCATGCGGTGGTTGGTGCGAGGATCGCGGTGGCAATGCCTTCAAAGCAGACGGCATGAAAAATTCGCTCCAGTAACGAGCGGCGTTGGACTGTATCGTGTTGCATAATCTAAAACCTTCTTTGATGCCCGGATAACGGAATGGTGGCAATTTTATCGTTTTATGTGATATCTAAAAGATAGTATCCATCGATAAAGTAGATAGTTCATGCGTTACTCTCCTGAAGCGTTAACGGCATTTGTGGAGACCGTTTCCTGCGGCTCATTTTCTGCTGCGGCTCGGCGGCTGCGTAAAAGTCAGTCCACCATCAGCACGGCCATTGCGCATCTGGAAGCCGATCTTGGTTTTGCGCTGTTTGACCGCTCATCACGTCAGCCGACGCTAACCGAAGAAGGTAAGCGGGTGCTGGGCTATGTGCAGGCAATTTTGACGGCCAGCGAACGTCTTGATGAGGCAGCAATTTCGCTGTCGGGTGAAACGGAAGCGCGTCTGACCTTCGTTTTGTCTGACACGCTGCATCCGGATGTGCTGGAAGAATTGATGGTGCAGTTTGACCACAAGTTTCCCCATACCGAGTTTGAATGTCTGATTGGCGAAGATGAAGACGTGATCGATCTGCTGCAAAAAGGACGTGCTCAGGTTGGGTTGATCGAAGCGCGGGAGGATTACCCGACCGACATGGGCGTCACGCGTCTGCCGATGCAAACCTGGATGGGATTATACGTTGCGGCATCACATCCACTGGCGACTCAAGAAAAACTGCAGTGGGAACAGCTACATACCTGGCGAGAGCTGCGGCTGAATACCTATCTGGAGAGCGGCACCAACGTGGCGCGCGGCCCCGTCTGGTCGGCGCCTAACTATTTGTTGCTGCTGAGTATGGCGGTGCAGGGATTCGGCTGGTGCGCGCTCCCTTGTGCGCTGGTGGAGGAGTTTGCGGCAGAAAAACCGCTGGTTCAATTGATGCTGCCCGGCTGGCCAAAGGCTATCTCTATCGATCTGCTGTGGAATAAGAAATCACCGCCTGGCGTGGCGGGAAGTTGGCTGCGCGACCATTTACAGCAGAGTGGCGTTCAGATGACCAATAAATGATACGAATTTCCTTTGTGATAAAAATCACCGTTTTTAAACAACCTTGATAACTCTTTTTAACAATCATCTACTATTGCGGTGTTATTTTGCGCTGAGGTGGTGATGAAAGAGGTTGTGATAGTCGGGGCGTTACGGACACCGATCGGCTGCTTCCAGGGGACGCTGGCGCGCCACTCTGCCGTTGAATTAGGTAGCATGGTAGTCAGGGCGTTACTGGAGCGCACGGGCGTGGACGTTCACGCTGTGGATGAAGTGATCCTCGGGCAAGTGCTTACCGCAGCTGCCGGGCAAAACCCGGCGCGTCAGTCCGCCATCAATGGTGGGCTACCCAATACCGTCTCCGCCATCACCATTAACGATGTCTGCGGCTCGGGTCTGAAAGCGCTGCATCTGGCGACCCAGGCTATCCAGTGCGGCGAAGCCGACATTGTCATTGCGGGCGGACAAGAGAATATGAGCCGTGCGCCGCATGTCCTTACTGATAGCCGTACCGGCGCACAGTTGGGTAACAGTCAACTGGTCGACAGCCTGGTGCATGACGGCCTGTGGGACGCTTTCAACGATTACCATATGGGCGTGACTGCGGAAAATCTGGCGCGGGAATATGGCATCAGCCGTGAACTGCAGGATGCCTACGCACTGCATTCGCAGCACAAGGCGCGGATGGCAATTGATGCCGGGCGCTTTAAAGATGAAATCGTGCCGGTGGTAACGCAGCGTAATGGGCAATCGTTCGTGGTGGATACCGACGAACAGCCGCGCAGCGATGCCAGCGCAGAAGGGCTGGCGCGTCTGGATCCGACCT
Organism: Citrobacter sp. XY323; assembly: GCF_025106035.1. NCBI lineage: Bacteria > Pseudomonadati > Pseudomonadota > Gammaproteobacteria > Enterobacterales > Enterobacteriaceae > Citrobacter > Citrobacter sp. XY323. The sequence goes on along the minus strand of NZ_JANYUK010000009.1, from coordinate 122,435 downwards.
TCGACAGGCTCGGTTCAGTAACCGCGGGCAACGCGTCATCCATCAATGATGGCGCCGCTGCGGTGATGATGATGAGCGAGGCTAAGGCCCAGGAGCTGGATTTGCCGGTGCTGGCCCGCATTCGTGCCTTTGCCAGCGTCGGGGTCGATCCCGCGCTCATGGGAATTGCGCCGGTGTACGCGACGCGCCGTTGCCTTGAGCGTGTGGGCTGGCAACTGGCTGATGTTGATCTTATCGAGGCCAACGAAGCCTTTGCCGCACAGGCATTGTCCGTTGGGAAAATGCTGGAGTGGGATGAACGGCGGGTGAATGTGAACGGCGGAGCCATTGCGCTTGGTCATCCGATTGGCGCATCTGGCTGCCGTATTCTGGTTTCACTGGTGCATGAAATGGTGAAGCGTCGGGCGCACAAGGGCCTGGCAACGTTATGTATCGGCGGTGGTCAGGGCGTGGCGCTCGCTATCGAGCGAGATTAACCACCCGAAGTTTTCTCTGCTTAAACGCCTTTCCCGCTGTATATCCCCTGCATCTATAAAAAAGCCCTCCAACAGGAGGGCAAGGCCAGTTACAGAAACATACACTCTAAACTCTGCTAACGTATCAAAACGCCGTTTCATTTCATGTGATTAACAGCGCACTTTGTTAGAAAAGGTGTGTGAACGGCGTGTGAGGCTGGTTGTATTTTCAATGTCTTATCCCTACCCCTCATGAACTACTCGTGTTTGTTTTTATCTATCTAATTGTTTTAAATAATTTTATTGAAACCATTCCCGCGATTTATATGCGCTAGCGTGATCGCAATTACACTTTTGATAATAAGACGCAGAAAAAGTGAAACGTTGTTTTATTTGTAATTGAAAACCCATTCCGGGAGGGATATCATGAGCGCATAAGATAAAACGGAACAGCGTTTTGCTATTCGTTTAAGCATTCACGGTCAATTTATCACTGGAGGTAAATGTGGACGTAAGACAAAGCATCCATAGTGCGCATGCGAAAACCCTGGATACTCAGGAGCTGCGTAATGAGTTTTTGGTCGAAGAAGTGTTTGTCCCAGATGAATACACCATGGTCTACAGCCACATTGACCGCATCATTGTTGGCGGCATTATGCCAGTGGCCAAAACCGTCTCTGTGGGTGGCGAAGTCGGCAAACAGCTGGGCGTAACCTACTTCCTCGAGCGTCGTGAGCTGGGTGTGATTAACATCGGTGGCCCGGGCACGATTACCGTTGACGGCCAGTGCTATGAAATTGGTCATCGTGACGCGCTGTACGTCGGGAAAGGGGCCAAAGAAGTGGTATTCGCCAGCATCGATACGGCGAAACCGGCGAAGTTTTACTACAACTGCGCGCCGGCCCACACGACTTATCCAACCAAAAAAGTCACGCCAGCAGACGTTGCGCCAGTAACGCTGGGCGATGACCTCACCAGTAACCGTCGTACCATCAACAAATATTTTGTGCCGGATGTGCTGGAAACCTGCCAGTTGAGCATGGGTCTGACCGAACTGGCGCCGGGTAACCTGTGGAACACCATGCCGTGTCATACCCATGAACGTCGTATGGAAGTCTATTTCTATTTCAATATGGAAGAAGATACCTGCGTCTTCCACATGATGGGGCAGCCTCAGGAAACGCGTCATATTGTGATGCACAACGAGCAGGCGGTGATTTCGCCGAGCTGGTCAATTCACTCCGGCGTTGGCACAAAAGCTTATACGTTCATTTGGGGCATGGTCGGCGAAAACCAGGTCTTTGATGATATGGACCATGTAGCGGTCAAAGATCTGCGCTAGTTGCGGGCGATAGCCGTGCCTGCTGCGGCGGGCATTATAAAAAATTAAGGATTTACAATGATTTTGAATGCATTCTCTCTTGAAGGTAAGGTCGCCGTTGTGACCGGTTGTGACACTGGCCTGGGTCAGGGTATGGCGTTGGGTTTGGCTGAAGCGGGCTGCGATATCGTGGGGATCAACATCGTTGAACCGACGGAAACTATCGAACGCGTGACCGCGCTGGGGCGCCGTTTTTTAAGTCTGACCGCCGACCTGCGTCAAATTGACGGCATTCCGGCGCTGCTGGAGCGCGCAGTGGCAGAATTCGGTCATATCGATATTCTGGTCAACAACGCAGGTCTTATCCGTCGTGACGATGCGATCGACTTCAGCGAAAAAGACTGGGACGACGTGATGAACCTGAACATTAAGAGCGTGTTCTTTATGTCTCAGGCCGCGGCGAAGCACTTTATCGCTCAGGGTAACGGCGGAAAAATTATCAACATCGCCTCTATGCTTTCCTTCCAGGGCGGGATCCGCGTGCCGTCTTACACCGCGTCTAAAAGCGGCGTAATGGGCGTCACCCGCCTGATGGCGAACGAGTGGGCCAAACATAACATCAACGTCAACGCAATTGCGCCGGGTTACATGGCGACGAACAACACTCAACAGCTGCGCGCTGATGAGCAGCGTAGCGCAGAAATTCTCGATCGTATCCCGGCGGGTCGTTGGGGTCTGCCGAGTGACCTGATGGGGCCGATTGTGTTCCTGGCATCCAGCGCATCTGACTATATCAACGGCTATACCGTTGCGGTAGACGGCGGCTGGCTGGCGCGTTAATCTGCTTTCCAGAACCGACAAACCCTGCCCTTTGGCAGGGTTTGTCGGTTAAACATAAGGTGAATGTAGCAATACACCGGAGGCGACATATTCATTCCCTCTGGAACAACATTATGCCGCCAGGCAGATTACGAACAGATAAAATTACGCAGGCAGAAAATCTTCGCGCATGGGCGTAAAGGTATCCAGTAGCGTTCCCGGTTTTAAACAGACGCAGCCATGCATAATGTTGGGCTGTTTATATAGGGTATCGCCTGCCCTAACGACATGCATTTCTTCGCCGATGGTAAATTCAAACTCCCCAGACAAAACGTAAGTCAGCTGCTCATGCGGATGATTGTGCATCGGACCAATCGCGCCTTGCTCGAAGTTCACCTCAACCGCCATCATTTTACCGTCGTGAGCAAGAATGCGTCGGGTAACGCCATTGCCCAGATCTTCAAGGGTGGTCTCTTTATGAAAAATAAACATTCGGCCTTCCTGTAATTAAAACAATGTTTCATTAAACCTATATCAGAAAATTAAAAAAAGAAATGCACGCCAACAGATGTGGAAAGTTGATCACATCTTTGGTTCACTGGAGAGATAACAACAAATCAGGGGAAATGATGAAAACGATCGGTCTGTTAGGCGGTATGAGCTGGGAATCCACCATTCCTTATTATCGACTCATTAATGAAGGGGTAAAACAGCGTCTGGGTGGCCTGCACTCGGCACAGATTCTGTTGCACAGCGTAGATTTTCACGAGATTGAAGCCTGTCAGTCTGGCGGTGACTGGCAGCGGGCTGGGGAGATCCTCGCGCAGGCCGCCGCAGGGCTTCAGCAAGCCGGAGCGGAAGGGATTGTGCTGTGTACCAACACCATGCACAAAGTTGCTGAGGCGATTGAAACCGCCTGTGACGTGCCGTTCCTGCATATTGCCGATGCGACGGGTCGGGCCATACAAAAACAGCAGATGAGCAACGTGGCGCTACTGGGTACGCGCTACACCATGGAGCAGGATTTTTACCGCGGGCGCCTACAGACTGAATTTGGTATTAGTACGCTTATTCCTGAGGCTGATGACCGTCAGAAAATAAACCAGATTATTTTCGACGAGCTGTGCCTCGGTGAGTTCAGCAACGCCTCCCGCCACTACTACCTGAGCGTAATTGATCAGTTGGCTAAACAGGGCGCTCAAGGGGTTATCTTTGGCTGTACCGAGATTGGTCTGCTGGTTCCAGCCGAGCTAAGTCCATTACCGGTTTTCGACACCGCGGCAATCCATGCGCAAGATGCGGTGGCGTTTATGCTTTCGTCTGTGGAGACAAAATAGCCTCCAGCGGATCGATAAGCCTCGGGAGATGGGCTTGCAGATGCGCTGTAAAAGCATCGACCAGCGCCGAGGCAGGGCGATGAAGTGGGTGGATCAGGCTGACCGTAAAGGGTACCGAAATGCTGAAGCGGCGGATAACCACTCCGCTGCTGGCATAATCCAGCGCGGTCAGTGGGTTCACCACCGAGATCCCCACGCCCGCCCGCACCATTGCACAAATTGAAGCGGCGCTGTGGGTTTCAATCACCATGCGGCGCTTCACCTGATGTTCGTTAAACAGGGTGTCCAGTAGCTGACGGTAACTGTCGGTCCGCGACAGGCTGATATAGTTCTCTCCCTGAAAATCCTGCGGCGTTAATACCGCTTTCTCGGTCAGCGGATGCCCCTGCGGCAGTACACACACTTCATCCAGCGCCAGCAATTCGGTGCGTTTCGTTCCGGCTGGCGTATGCAGCGTTTCCGTTAACCCCAGATCGTGGCGCTGCGCCGACAGCCACTCTTCCAACAGTGGTGACTCCTGCGGCACGATCTGAATGTTGACCTGCGGATAGCGCGCGAGAAATGGCTGTAGCAGCGGCGGTAAAAAGGACTGCGAAAATACCGGCAGGCAAACAATCGACAATTCACCTTGACGAAATTCGCGCAGGCTTTCGGCGGCGCTCACAATTCTGTCCAGGCCGTACCACGAACGTTGTACCTCTTCAAACAGACGTAAGCCTTGCACGGTTGGATGCAGTCGGCCACGCGTGCGTTCAAACAGCGTTAATCCCAGGACTTTTTCGAATCGGGCCAGTTCCCGGCTGACGGTGGGCTGCGAGGTATGTAGCATGCGCGCGGCTTCCGTCAGATTGCCTGCGGTCATGATGGCGTGAAAAATTTCAATGTGACGCAGGTTAACCGCGGGCATAAGCAATCCTCGAATGAGCTAATCCATATCATTTTTGCATAGACTCACGATAAAACGATATTTTTTATTCTTTTTGGGCTGTGGCGTAATCATAAAAAAGCCAATACCGGAGCACACCATGCCACGCCCACTCAACAACACAGACACTGACCTGACCGCCGACAACCTGTTGCGCCTGCCTGCCGAATTCGGCTGCCCGGTGTGGGTCTATGATGCGCAGATTATTCGCGCGCAGATTGCCAAACTGAGTCAGTTTGACGTGGTGCGTTTTGCCCAGAAGGCATGTTCGAATATTCATATTTTGCGCCTGATGCGCGAGCAGGGCGTGAAGGTCGATTCCGTCTCGCTTGGCGAAATTGAACGCGCGTTGGCGGCAGGTTTTGTACCGGGCAAAGATGAGATTGTCTTTACCGCCGATATGATTGATGAAGCGACGCTCGCCCGGGTGCATGAATTGAGCATTCCGGTAAATGCCGGGTCGGTCGATATGCTGGAACAACTGGGCCAGCTCTCGCCGGGCCATCGCGTGTGGCTCCGCGTAAACCCTGGCTTTGGGCATGGACACAGTCAGAAAACCAATACCGGGGGAGAGAACAGCAAGCACGGCATCTGGTACAGCGATCTTCCGGCGGCGCTGGAGGTAATTCAGCGCTATAAGCTGAAGTTGGTGGGTATTCATATGCATATCGGCTCTGGCGTGGACTACGCGCATCTGGAGCAGGTGTGCGGCGCGATGGTGCGTCAGGTGGTGGAATTTGGTCAGGATCTGGAGGCGATCTCCGCAGGCGGCGGTTTATCAATCCCGTATCGCGAAGGTGAAGAGGCGATCGACACCGATCACTATTTTGGATTGTGGAACGCCGCGCGCGATAGTATTGCGCGTCATCTGGGTCATGCCGTCAAACTGGAGATCGAACCAGGGCGTTTCCTGGTCGCGGAAGCCGGCGTGTTAGTGGCGCAGGTGCGCAGCGTGAAAGAGATGGGCAGCCGTCACTTTGTGCTGATCGATGCGGGCTTCAACGATCTGATGCGCCCGGCCATGTACGGTAGCTATCACCATATCTCCGCGCTGGCGGGAGATGGTCGTTCTCTGCAACAAACTCCTCAACGGGAAACCGTGGTGGCCGGACCGCTGTGCGAATCAGGCGACGTGTTTACCCAGCAGGAAGGCGGAAATGTGGAAACCCGTCTGTTGCCTGCGGTGGTGCCGGGTGATTATCTGGTTTTGCATGATACCGGGGCGTACGGAGCGTCAATGTCGTCAAACTACAATAGCCGCCCGCTGCTGCCGGAGGTCTTGTTTGATAACGGCGTGGCGCGACTGATTCGTCGTCGCCAGACCATTGATGAGCTGTTAGCGCTGGAATTAATCTGAGTAAAGCTGGCCGGATAAGGTGCTTGCGTCGCCATCCGGCTCTTTTTCATATTACTTAAAGTACGGTCCGAGCGTTACTGAGTCACGTAATACCAGTTTGCCGGTAAACGGAGGGATCGGCTCCACGCTCTCACCGTTGGCCAGACGTATAGCCTGGTCGATTGCCGTGGTTATCATGGTATCAATCGGCAGATAAACGGTAGATAACCCCGGTTCCAGCCATTTGGCGCTGGGCGCATCATCAAAACCAAACAGCGAGACGTCCGTCGGGATCCTCAGTCCGGCCTGATGTAACGCTTTTGATGCACCTAATGCCATGTCATCGTTACAGGCGAACAGGGCGCTGAATTTCACCCCTTCCTCCAGCAGTTCTCGACAGGCTTCATAGCCTCGCGTCATCGTGGAGTCGCCGTATTTAACCTTATCAGGATCCCAGGGAATACCGTTTTTTTCCAGAGCCTTACGATACCCCATCAGGCGGGATTTACCGGTAGGCGTATGGCCTGGCACGGTGATGCAAGCAATATCGCTGTGCCCCTGCGAGATCAGATAATTGACCGCCTGATACGCCGCGTCTTCCTGCTCAAAGAAAATCGCGCGATCGCGGGCCTGACTGACATCACGGTTGATGACCAGCAAGGGCATCGCAATGCTGTTCATCAGCGACATAATCGCCTTTTCACTCATATAGCGGGTATAGAGAATAATGGCATCGCACTGCCTGTCGGCCAGCATTTGCACGGCTTCCTGCTCACGCTCCGGCGTGTCGTGACCATCGGTGACGATCAACTGCTTGCCGTGAGACTCCGTCTGGCGCGAGGCCTGTTGCAGCAGGCGGCCAAAGTAGAATCCATCAAATGTGGAAACCACCAGGCCAATGCTGTTGCTGGTGCGATTCGCTAAAGAGCGCGCTAAAAAGTTGGGCCGATAATCGAGTGCCTGCATGGCCTTGAACACTTTCTGGCGCGTGCTCTCTTTTACCTGACCCGTTCCATTTAGTACGCGCGAAACGGTCGCTTTTGAGACGCCTGCGTGTCGTGAAACGTCCAACATCGTAGTCATGACGCAATCCTGGTTAATCGTTTGACGATGAGTTCCCCGGCTCTGTCAGCGCCGAAACGGAATGGCGACGCACCAGAGTTGGGTTAAAGACGTGGGTAATTTCAGGTGCGGGTCGCTTCTCCGCCAACGCGAGCGCCAGTTCAGCGGCCTGGGTTGCCATAGTTACGATGGGATAGCGTACCGTGGTCAGACGTGGGCGCACATAGCGGGAAATCAGCACATCATCAAAGCCAATCAGCGAGATTTCTCCCGGCACATCAATGCCGTTATCATTCAATACGCCCATGGCGCCAGCCGCCATTGAGTCGTTGTAGCAGGCTACCGCAGTGAAGTTTTTGCCACGACCAAGTAACTCGGTCATGGCCTGTTCACCGCCGCTTTCATCCGGTTCGCCGAAGGTCACCAGTCGATCGCTTACCGGTATATTGCTCTCCGCCAGCGCGTCGTAATAGCCTTGCAGACGATCTTCCGCATCAGAAATACTGTGATTGGAACACAGGTAGCCAATGCGCGTATGGCCCTGCTGAATAAGGTGTCGGGTAGCGAGCCACGCGCCGAAACGGTCGTCGAGGGCAACGCAGCGTTGTTCGAATCCCGGCAGAATTCGGTTAATCAATACCATGCCGGGGATTTGCTTCATTAATGAAGCCAAGTCCGCATCCGGGATGATTTTGGCATGGACAACAAGGGCCGCGCAGCGGTGGCGAATGAGCTGTTCAATCGCCTGACGTTCCTTCTGTTCATTATGGTAGCCGTTGCCAATCAGCAAAAAATTCCCGGTGTTATAGGCCACCTGCTCGACAGCTTTAACCATTGCCCCAAAGAATGGATCGGACACATCACCAACGACCAGTCCGATGGTTTCAGTGGATTGTTGCGCCAGTGCACGCGCATTCGCATTGGGGTGGTAGCTGAGTGATTCCATTGCACTCGTTACGGCCAGACGCGATGCTTCGCTGGCTTTGGGGGAATCATTGATCACTCGAGAAACGGTGGCGACTGATACACCAGCTAGTCGGGCTACATCCTTTATGGTCGCCATGATAGTACCTGTTGTGGGTAAACGCTTACATTCCGTCAGTGTTACGGAAAATGGCTGGCTGTTCAAGCAGATTGCCCGTCAGGACCTCGCAAATGTGAGCGCGCGCGAGCGAAGTAAGACAGAAAATAGAAAATGCTAATTTTTGCTTACACTTTGCGATGTGCTGTTGCGATTGTTCGCTGGTGGGAGAACTGAGCGGATTGCTAAAGTTGGGATCCCAGAGGTATTGATAGGTGAAATCAACTTTCGGGTTGATCACTAGAATTACACCAGCCTGCGCAGATGCGCAGGTTTTTTTTTGCCTTCAGCCTATCTGTAACAGTAACCGATAATTTACACAACTCGTTGCATTTGGGTTCATTCCTTTGCGTTTTCGTACTGGCGTATCTGGCTGCTGACGACCACAATCAAGATCCCAGAGGTATTGATTGGTGAGATTATTCGGTACGCACTTCGTACCTGTCTCTTGCACCGACCTGCGCGGATGCGCAGGTTTTTTTTCGGACTGTATTTACCTGTTTACCTGTCGCGCCCATTCCCCAACTCGTATACTCTCCCACCATTAATGTTTCTATAATTAATGGCACAGGGAGTTGAGATGCTATTTGGCTTTTTTCGTAATCTGTTTCGCGTGCTTTTCCGCGTTCGCGTCACGGGCAATGTCAGCGCGCTACAGGGAGAACGCGTTCTAATCACTCCCAACCATGTCTCATTTATAGACGGCATCCTGCTGGCGCTATTTTTACCGATTCGTCCCGTCTTCGCCGTTTACACCTCGATCAGCCAGCAATGGTATATGCGCTGGCTAACCCCGCTGATTGACTTTGTGCCGTTAGACCCAACCAAACCGATGTCGATTAAGCATCTGGTCCGTCTGGTCGAGCAGGGCCGTCCGGTGGTGATTTTTCCCGAAGGACGCATTTCGACCACCGGTTCGTTGATGAAAATATATGACGGTGCCGGGTTTGTCGCCGCGAAGTCGGGAGCGACGGTCGTTCCTGTCCGCATTGAGGGGGCAGAGCTTTCCCACTTCAGCCGCCTGAAAGGTCTGGTTAAACAGCGATTCTTCCCGCGTATCCAACTGCACATTCTACCGCCGACTCAAATGCCAATGCCGGAAGCCCCGCGAGCTCGCGATCGCCGCAAAATCGCCGGTGAAATGCTACATCAAATTATGATGGAAGCTCGCATGGCGGTACGCCCGCGTGAAACGCTATACGAGTCGCTGCTGGCGGCAAAATACCGTTTTGGCGCGGGCAAAAACTGCATTGAAGATGTTAACTTTACGCCGGACAGCTACCGCAAACTGCTGACTAAGACGCTCTTTGTGGCCCGTATTCTGGAAAAATACAGCGCCGAAGGTGAAAAAATCGGCCTGATGCTGCCAAATGCGGGGATCAGCGCGGCGGTCATTTTTGGTGCCATTGCGCGTCGACGCATTCCGGCCATGATGAACTACACGGCGGGCGTGAAAGGGTTAACCAGCGCCATTACTGCGTCTGAAATCAAAACGATCTTCACTTCCCGACAGTTTCTCGATAAAGGCAAACTCTGGCATCTACCGGAACAGCTCACCCAGGTACGCTGGGTTTATCTGGAAGATTTAAAAGCCGATGTGACGTTGAGCGATAAGCTGTGGATTTTCTCACATCTGCTGGCACCGCATCTGGCGCAGGTGAAACAGCAGCCGGAAGAGGCTGCGGTGATCCTCTTTACGTCTGGTTCGGAAGGCCATCCGAAAGGCGTGGTCCACAGCCACAAGAGTATTCTGGCGAACGTTGAGCAGATTAAAACGATTGCCGATTTCACCGCCGATGACCGCTTTATGTCGGCACTGCCGCTGTTCCACTCCTTTGGCCTGACGGTGGGATTATTCACGCCGCTACTGACCGGTGCGGAAGTGTTTCTTTATCCCAGCCCGCTTCATTACCGTATTGTGCCGGAGCTGGTATACGACCGGAACTGCACCGTGTTGTTTGGTACTTCAACGTTCCTCGGTAACTATGCGCGTTTCGCGCATCCGTACGATTTCCACCGCCTGCGCTATGTGGTGGCTGGCGCGGAAAAACTGCAAGACAGCACAAAGCAGCTATGGCAGGAGAAATTTGGTCTGCGCGTCCTTGAAGGCTATGGCGTGACGGAATGTGCGCCGGTTGTGTCGATCAATGTACCGATGGCGGCAAAATCAGGAACGGTAGGGCGCATTTTGCCTGGCATGGATGCCCGACTGCTGGCTGTTCCGGGTATTGAGGACGGTGGGCGTTTACAACTGAAAGGCCCGAATATTATGAGCGGCTATTTGCGCGTCGAAAAACCTGGCGTGCTGGAAGTGCCGACGGCAGAAAATGCGCAGGGTGAGATTGAGCGCGGCTGGTATGACACCGGAGACATCGTCCGCTTTGATGAAAACGGCTTTGTACAGATCCAGGGGCGCGCCAAGCGTTTTGCTAAAATTGCCGGAGAGATGGTCTCGCTGGAAATGGTTGAGCAACTGGCATTGGCGGTATCTGCAGACAAAATGCACGCCACGGCGATCAAGAGCGATGCCAGCAAAGGTGAGGCGCTGGTGCTGTTCACTACCGACAGCGAACTCACGCGTGAAAAACTACAGCAGTATGCGCGAGCGCATGGCGTGCCTGAACTTGCCGTGCCGCGTGATATTCGCCACCTGAAGCAACTCCCATTGCTCGGCAGCGGTAAGCCGGATTTTGTTACGCTGAAAAGCTGGGTCGATGAGCCGGAAAAACAACATGATTGAGTCAGCGCACACTAACACTTCAATCTGGTCCAAAGGAATGATGTCCGTCATCGCCGCGCAGTTTCTGTCGGCGTTTGGCGATAACGCACTGCTGTTCGCTACGCTGGCGCTGCTGAAGGAACAATTTTATCCGGACTGGAGCCAGCCAATCCTGCAAATGGTGTTTGTGGGCGCTTACATCCTGTTTGCACCATTTGTTGGACAGGTGGCGGATAGCTTTGCCAAAGGCAGAGTGATGATGTTCGCGAACGCCCTGAAACTGCTGGGCGCGGCGAGTATTTGCTTCGGCATTAATCCGTTTCTCGGGTATACGCTGGTGGGGATTGGCGCGGCCGCGTACTCACCGGCCAAGTATGGCATTCTCGGTGAATTGACCACCGGTGACAAACTGGTGAAAGCCAACGGCCTGATGGAAGCCTCCACCATCGCCGCGATTTTGCTCGGTTCTGTCGCTGGTGGCGTTCTGGCCGACTGGCATGTGATTGCCGCGCTTTCTGCCTGTGCGCTGGCCTATGCTGGCGCCGTGGTGGCTAACCTGTACATCCCGAAACTGGCCGCGGCTCGTCCTGGCCAATCCTGGCATTTGGGGAAAATGACGCGCAGTTTCTTCTGCGCCGCTTCTTCGCTGTGGCGCAACGGTGAAACCCGTTTTTCGTTGGTCGGAACCAGCCTTTTTTGGGGCGCGGGTGTCACGCTGCGTTTTCTGCTGGTGCTGTGGGTTCCGGTGGCGCTCGGCATCACCGATAACGCTACACCGACCTACCTCAATGCCATGGTAGCGATTGGGATTGTCGTAGGCGCGGGGGCGGCAGCGAAGCTGGTGACGCTGGAAACCGTGTCGCGCTGTATGCCAGCGGGGATCCTGATTGGCGTCGTGGTGCTGATTTTCTCACTTCAGCATGCGCTGCTTCCGGCTTACGCGTTGCTGATGCTTATCGGCGTGTCAGGTGGCTTCTTTGTGGTACCGCTGAATGCGTTGCTGCAGGAGCGGGGCAAGAAAAGCGTTGGTGCGGGTAATGCGATCGCGGTGCAAAACCTGGGCGAAAACAGCGCGATGCTGCTGATGCTCGGGATTTACTCACTGGCAGTGCTGGTGGGGATCCCGGCGGTAGCGATTGGTATTGGATTCGGCGCGCTGTTTGCGCTGGCGATTGCGGCGCTGTGGATTTGGCAGCGCCGCCAGCCTGGTACGAGATGAGTGAACAATGAATGTGCCGGATGGCAGCGTCGCCTTATCTGGCCTACAGAGAGCATCAATTTGTAGGTCTGATAAGCGTAGCGCCATCAGGCACTAACCGTCACGGTGCAGGATAGGTATACACCTGATGCACCGCTTCAATCTCTGCCAGTACTTCTTCGCTCAACTCCAGATGCAGGCTTTCAACGTTGGTTTTTAGCTGCTCCATCGTCGTGGCTCCCAGCAGGGTGCTGGCGACAAACGGCTGACGACGCACGAATGCCAGCGCCATTTGCGCAGGATCCAGATTATGGCGTTTCGCGATATCCACATAGGCCGCAACGGCTTTTTGCGTTTGCTCGCCGCTGTAACGCGTGAAACGGCTAAACAGCGTATTGCGTGCACCGGCTGGCTTCGCGCCGTTCAGGTATTTACCGGTTAATGTACCGAAGCCAAGGCAAGAGTAGGCCAGCAGTTCAACGCCTTCATACTGGCTCACTTCCGCCAGTCCAACCTCAAAGCTGCGATTCAGCAGGCTGTAGGGGTTCTGGATGGTGGCGATGCGCGGCAGATCGTGTTTGTCCGCCAGGTGCAGGTAGCGCATCACGCCAAACGCGGTTTCATTGGACACGCCGATGTAGCGAATTTTCCCCGCGCGCTGAAACTCTGCCAGCGCATCCAGCGTATCCAGCAGCGAAACGACCGGCGCAGAGTCCGTCCAGCTGTAGCCTAACTTACCAAAGCAGTTAGTCGGGCGCTGCGGCCAGTGAACCTGATACAGATCCAGGTAATCGGTTTGCAGTCTTTTCAGGCTGTCGTGCAGCGCTTCACGGATATTTTTACGGTCCAGCGCCTGATTCGGTCGAATACCGCTGTCGTTGTTACGTGAAGGCCCACTGACCTTAGAAGCAACGATTAGCTTTTCACGGCTGCCGTGTTTGGCGAGCCAGTTACCTACGTAGGTTTCGGTGAGACCCTGGGTTTCAGGACGCGGCGGTACCGGATACATCTCGGCAACGTCGATCAAATTTATGCCTTGTTCTACGGCATAATCGAGCTGTGCATGTGCGTCGGCTTCGCTGTTTTGTTCACCAAACGTCATTGTGCCCAGCCCCAGTGTACTGACTTCAAGCGAGCTGTGGGGTATACGGTGATATTGCATAGCCGTTTCCTTTTTATAATCACGACATAAGGATTATAAAAATGGCTGAGGGAAGAGAAAAAGGGAAGTAAAATTGTTAAGGCCAGCGCGCTGCTGACCTCAACCATCAGCGTTCAATGATTTGAGACACATCATCGCGATTAATCTGCATCGCATTGCCTTGCTGGTCGTGATAGCTCACCAGACCGGTATCATCGTCAATTTCTGGTTTTCCATCGGTCAGGATCATTCGACCATCTTTTGTCGCCATAACATAATCACTGCTGCATCCGGAAACGGCAAAAGCCAGTCCTACGGCGGAAATCAAAACTGCCCATTTTTTCATCTGCTTATCCTCACATGGCCTGCATCTGACAATAGTTTAGTAATAACGCGAAGTTGTGCATGGCGAAAGCAGTAAAATCTTAAACTGTGAGAAGAGGTAGGTGTGGCGCGCATTCGCTCCCCGTGCGGGGAGCGATGGATTTCATCAGAGCGGATTTTTTTTATTACGCCACAGGTTCAGGGTCTCTACCGCAATAGAGAAGAACATGGCGAAATAGATATATCCTTTCGGAACGTGGACGTCGAAACTTTCCAGAATTAGCGTGAAACCGACCAGAATCAGGAACGAGAGCGCCAGCATTTTTACCGAAGGATGGCGATCGACAAAATCGCCAATCGGGCGTGCAGCAAACATCATCACACCCACGGCAATCACCACTGCCGCCATCATGATAAACAGATGATCGGACAAGCCTACCGCAGTAATCACGGAATCCAGGCTGAAGATAATGTCTAACAACATGATCTGCACAATCGCGCCCAGAAAAGAGGAAACGCGGGTTTTCAGCCCCTCTTCCTCACCTTCAATGGATTCGTGGATCTCCTTACTGGCTTTCCAGATCAGGAACAATCCCCCGAGTAGAAGGATCAGGTCGCGCGCTGATATTGCCTCGCCAAACACTTCGAATAGCGGGTTTGTCAGACGCGTTACCCAGGCGATAGAGGCCAGTAGTGCCAGACGCATGATCATCGCCGCCGCAAGCCCAATACGTCGGGCATGATTGCGTTGCGCTGTCGGGAGTTTGGCTACAACCAGAGAGAGGAAAATAATATTGTCGATCCCAAGAACGATCTCCAGCAGCGTCAGCGTACCGAGCGCAAGCCAGGCGTTAGGATCGGTTATCCATGCAAATAACATCGAACAAAGTCCTGCCAAAAAAAAGAAGCGGTAATTATAGGCCCGTAACGCGGCGGGTGAAAGACCGGACGGTGCCTATTGCGCCTGGAACAAGAAATGTCGCTCAAGCAATGCGCGCGTGAAGTTCTTTTTCAAGTAAAAACCGCGTGGTAGGGTCAGGATGGGTTCGCCATGGGCGCCAATTGCCTCGGTAAGCGCTCGGGCGTTGGCGGCTTTAGGACGCAGCTGTAGCACTTCCCCATGGCGGGCAGTGATGCGTTCGACGTGGCCTAACACTATCATGTCCATCAACTCTTCCCAGTCCAGACGCAATTGCCGGTCTTCTTCTTCATTCGGGCTCCACAGCAGGGGAGAACCGACGCGGCGCTCCGCCAGCGGGATGCTACGTTCGCCTTCTACCGGGATCCACAGAACGCGTTTAAGTTTGTGCCGCACATGGCTGGTTTCCCAGGTAACGCCGGTATTGCCGGTTAACGGTGCCACGCACACAAAGGTGGTTTCCAGCGGTCTGCCAAGGCTATCCACTGGGATTGTTTTCAGCTCCACGCCCAGCGCCGCAAAATCCTGTTCCGGTTTGCTGCCCGCACTGGCGCCGAGCCAGATTTCCAGTAGTACGCCAATCCAGCCTTTATCGCGCTTGAGATCCTTGGGTGCGACGAGTCCTGCCATTGCCGCCAACTCTCCTAGCGCGTAGCCCGAAAGCAGCCGTGCCTGACTCAACAACTGGGCTTCAGATTCAGGGGGAGAAAGCAGCGGATGGAGTTCTGACATCGGGTTAACCCTTAGGTGAAAAAATGAGCAAAGATTTTATACCGTGTGGACAGAGTTTATCTTTTTCCACATGCTTTATTCAATTCTATGATTTATATTGGTTTTTAGATTCACATACGCAGAGTTGCGCAACAGCGAAGCGGGTTTTCCAATTCTGGTCACTGACAATGAACAGGATCTTACACCATGTTATCCACAGAAAGATGGGATAACTGTGAAAAACCCCCACTACTGTTTCAATTTACAGCCTTGACGTGCGACGAAAATCGAATTTTCACACAAATTGTGCCTAACTTATTGGCATAATCTGTGGATAAAACCAACGCTGGTCGATCTTTCATCAGCCTGAAGATCGTGTGCGTGATACACGTCACATTTCTATGGGTTTGTTTGCGCTGAACGGTTTTAACTTTATGAATATAGAAGATTATTTTTGATATGTGACGAATGTCTTATTCGGACTGTTCTGGGTTTTCCCATAGTAATTCCGTACTTCTTCACAACTATATCCACAGAAAAGGTGAATAAAATCGCCTTGCTTGCCCTTCTTCTGTTTATAACTCCGCCCTTAGCTGTGAGTTATTCAATTGTTATTAGAGTATCGCGCCCTTAACAGAGTGGTTTACCGCCTCTCTGGAGTGTGAAACAATCGTTTGTATATAAGGTTTATATTGAGGTAGTCCGGTGATTGATGACGATGGCTACCGCCCGAATGTAGGGATAGTAATTTGTAACCGCCAGGGGCAGGTCATGTGGGCCCGGCGATTTGGTCAGCACTCCTGGCAATTCCCGCAAGGCGGGATAAATGCAGGAGAGACAGCAGAGCAGGCGATGTACCGGGAACTCTTTGAAGAAGTGGGTCTCAGTCGTAAAGATGTACGGATCCTTGCTTCTACTCGTAACTGGTTGCGTTACAAGTTACCGAAACGTTTGGTGCGTTGGGACACGAAGCCGGTTTGTATCGGCCAGAAACAAAAATGGTTTCTTCTGCAATTGGTCAGCAGCGATGCTGAAATCAATATGCAAACCAGCAGTACACCTGAGTTCGACGGCTGGCGCTGGGTGAGTTACTGGTATCCGGTTCGACAGGTGGTGTCATTTAAACGCGATGTCTATCGCAGGGTGATGAAAGAATTCGCAAGTGTTGTCATGGCGCTTCAGGAAAGCACTCCTAAGCCGCAAAGCGCACCTGCGTACAGACGTAAAAGAGGTTAAGCTACGCAAATTATGCTCACCCGCCTGCGCGAAATAGTCGAAAAGGTGGCCAGTGCTCCGCGTCTGAATGAAGCGCTGAATATTCTGGTTACCGACATCTGTCTTGCGATGGATACAGAGGTCTGTTCGGTTTACTTGGCCGATCACGATCGACGTTGTTATTACCTCATGGCGACCCGGGGACTGAAGAAACCGCGTGGTCGTACTGTCGCACTCGCGTTTGATGAAGGTATCGTTGGCCTGGTTGGCAGGCTGGCGGAACCTATCAACCTCGCCGATGCGCAAAAACATCCCAGCTTTAAATACATCCCTTCGGTAAAAGAAGAGCGTTTTCGTGCGTTCTTAGGCGTACCGATTATTCAGCGCCGTCAGCTGTTAGGTGTGCTGGTGGTCCAGCAGCGCGAATTGCGCCAGTACGATGAAAGTGAAGAGTCTTTCCTCGTCACGCTCGCTACGCAAATGGCGGCGATTCTTTCGCAGTCGCAGCTAAACGCGCTGTTCGGCCAATACCGGCAAACGCGCATCCGCGCATTGCCCGCCGCGCCTGGCGTGGCAATAGCCGAAGGCTGGCAGGATGCGACGCTGCCGCTGATGGAGCAGGTCTATCAGGCTTCAACGTTGGATCCGGCGCTTGAGCGCGAGCGGCTCACCGGTGCGCTGGAAGAGGCGGCGAATGAATTCCGCCGCTACAGCAAACGCTTTACCGCCGGGGCGCAGAAAGAAACGGCGGCGATTTTTGATCTCTATTCACACTTGCTTTCCGATACTCGTCTGCGCCGTGAGCTGTTTGCGGAAGTGGATAACGGTTCGGTGGCCGAGTGGGCCGTTAAAACGATCATTGAAAAGTTTGCCGAACAGTTTGCCGCGCTGAGTGATAACTACCTCAAAGAGCGGGCCGGAGATTTACGCGCGCTGGGCCAGCGTCTGCTGTTCCATCTTGACGACTCGATCCAGGGGCCGAATACCTGGCCGGAACGTTTTGTGCTGGTGGCGGATGAGCTTTCCGCCACCACGCTGGCGGAACTTCCTCAGGACCGCTTAGTCGGTGTGGTTGTCCGGGACGGCGCGGCCAACTCTCATGCGGCTATTATGGTTCGTGCGCTGGGTATCCCTACCGTCATGGGGGCCGATATCCAGCCATCGGTGTTACACCGCCGTACGCTGGTAGTGGACGGTTATCGCGGTGAACTGCTGGTCGATCCAGAACCGGTATTGATCCAGGAATACCAGCGTCTTATCAGTGAAGAAATAGAACTGAGCCGCCTGGCGGAAGATGACGTCAACCAGCCAGCACAGTTGAAAAGCGGCGAGCGCGTGAAGGTGATGCTCAATGCTGGCCTCAGCCCGGAGCATGAAGAGAAGCTGGGGAGCCGGATCGACGGCATTGGCCTGTATCGCACCGAAATCCCGTTCATGCTGCAAAGCGGTTTTCCTTCGGAAGAAGAACAGGTTGCGCAGTATCAGGGCATGCTGCAAATGTTTAACGACAAGCCGGTGACTCTGCGTACGCTGGATGTCGGCGCCGATAAACAACTGCCCTACATGCCGATCAGTGAAGAGAACCCGTGCCTTGGCTGGCGTGGCATTCGCATAACGCTCGATCAGCCGGAGATCTTTTTGATCCAGGTTCGGGCCATGCTGCGTGCCAACGCGGCAACCGGCAACCTGAGCATTTTGCTGCCGATGGTCACCAGCATTGATGAAGTGGACGAAGCGCGACGTTTGATTGAACG
Source organism: Citrobacter sp. XY323 (assembly GCF_025106035.1). Lineage (NCBI taxonomy): Bacteria > Pseudomonadati > Pseudomonadota > Gammaproteobacteria > Enterobacterales > Enterobacteriaceae > Citrobacter > Citrobacter sp. XY323. The sequence continues at coordinate 104,118 of NZ_JANYUK010000009.1, read as the reverse complement.
CGCCGGACGCGAAGTGGAAGAGATGATCGGCTACGCGATCCCAAAACCGCGCATTGGCATCATGCTGGAAGTTCCGTCGATGGTGTTTATGCTGCCGCATCTGATAAACCGGATAGACTTTATCTCGGTCGGAACCAACGATCTCACCCAGTACATTTTGGCTGTCGATCGTAACAATACGCGGGTGGCCAGCATTTATGACAGCCTGCATCCGGGTATGTTACGTGTGCTGGCGATGATTGCGCAGGAAGCCGAAAGAAGCGGTATCGATTTGCGATTGTGCGGTGAAATGGCGGGCGACCCGATGTGCGTGGCCATTCTGATCGGCCTGGGTTTTCGCCATTTGTCGATGAACGGTCGTTCCGTGGCTCGCGTTAAATATCTGCTGCGCCATATCGATTTTGATGAGGCGCAAACTCTGGCGCAACGCAGTCTGGAAGCGCAGATGGCGACAGAAGTACGCCATCAGGTGGCGGCTTTTATGGAACGCCGTGGCATGGGGGGACTGATTCGCGGGGGATTGTGAATCGAGGGCTGGTAACAGTAGGTATACATATCTTTTAACTGTAATCGGCATCCGCTGCGATCCCCATGTGCTATCATTCGCACCTTTGGAGCGCCTGCATTATGCAGGCGCGCTTATCAATTGCTGTCTGACTTCAGCGAAATAACAAGAACTTATGGTGACAGATGACCAGTAGCTATCTGCATTTTCCGGATTTCGATCCGGTCATTTTCTCAATCGGACCCGTCGCGCTTCACTGGTACGGCTTAATGTATTTGGTGGGGTTTATATTTGCGATGTGGCTGGCGACGCGCCGTGCTAATCGTCCGGGCAGTGGCTGGACCAAAAATGAAGTAGAAAATCTACTGTATGCGGGCTTCCTCGGGGTTTTCCTCGGAGGACGTATTGGTTACGTACTGTTCTATAACTTCCCGTTATTCCTCGATAATCCGCTGTATCTGTTCCGCGTTTGGGACGGCGGGATGTCCTTCCACGGTGGGCTGATTGGTGTGATCCTGGTGATGATTATCTTCGCCAAACGCACCAAGCGTTCGTTCTTCCAGGTTTCTGATTTCATTGCCCCGCTGATTCCGTTTGGTCTGGGCGCAGGGCGTCTGGGCAACTTTATCAACGGTGAGCTGTGGGGACGCGTTGATCCGAACTTCAAGTACGCCATGCTGTTCCCGGGCTCCCGTACCGAAGACATTTTACTGCTGCAAACTAACCCGCAATGGCAGTCTATTTTTGATACCTACGGCTCGCTGCCGCGCCATGCCTCACAGCTTTATGAGATGGCGCTGGAAGGCGTTGTGCTGTTTATCATTCTTAATCTGTACATTCGTAAACCGCGCCCGATGGGCTCGGTATCCGGTCTGTTCCTGATTGGTTATGGCGCGTTTCGTATTATCGTTGAATTCTTCCGCCAGCCGGATGCACAGTTTACCGGCACCTGGGTACAGTACATTAGCATGGGACAGATCCTCTCAATCCCGATGATTGTCGCAGGCATTATTATGATGGTTTGGGCGTACCGCCGCAGCCCACAGCAACACGTTTCCTGAGGAACCATGAAACAGTATTTAGAACTGATGCAAAAAGTGCTGGATGAAGGCACACAGAAAAACGACCGTACCGGAACCGGAACGCTTTCCATTTTTGGTCATCAGATGCGTTTTAATCTGCAGGAAGGGTTCCCGCTGGTTACGACTAAACGCTGTCATTTACGCTCGATCATTCATGAACTGCTGTGGTTTTTGCAGGGCGACACCAACGTTGCCTACCTGCATGAAAACAACGTCTCAATCTGGGACGAATGGGCGGATGAAAACGGTAATCTGGGCCCGGTTTATGGCAAACAGTGGCGTGCGTGGCCTACGCCAGACGGTCGTCATATTGACCAGATCACCACGGTGTTAAACCAGCTCAAAAATGACCCGGACTCTCGCCGAATTATCGTTTCTGCATGGAACGTCGGTGAGCTGGATAAAATGGCACTGGCGCCGTGCCACGCGTTCTTCCAGTTTTACGTGGCGGATGGCAAGCTCTCCTGCCAGTTGTATCAGCGTTCGTGCGATGTGTTCCTCGGTTTGCCGTTTAACATTGCCAGCTACGCCTTGCTGGTACACATGATGGCGCAGCAGTGCGATCTGGAAGTGGGTGATTTTGTCTGGACCGGCGGCGACACGCACCTGTACAGCAACCATATGGATCAAACGCATCTGCAGCTTAGCCGCGAACCGCGCGCGCTGCCGAAGCTGGTCATCAAACGTAAGCCTGAATCTATCTTTGACTATCGCTTCGAAGATTTCGAAATTGAAGGCTACGATCCGCATCCTGGTATTAAAGCGCCAGTGGCTATCTAATCGGCTTCATGCTGTCACAACCGACGCCCGTGCGCGTCGGTTTTTTTTGTCTCAAATCGCGTTCTTCGGCGTGGGTTCCTGAAATATTGCAACGACCTGCAACGCGACAAATATTCCTCGTAGCTCGCCGTAGAAACCGAATTTCCCGCTCGTTATTCATTTTCCTCACGCCATACTGGCGGCATGAAAAAACAACACGGCTACACGCTTATCGAAACCCTGATTGCGATGCTGATCGTCGCGGCGCTTGGCGCCTCGGGGCTGTATGGTTGGCAGCGCTGGCAACAGCAACAGCGGCTATGGCAAACCGCCATTCAGGTGCGAGATTACCTGCTGCAACTACGTGAAGATGCTAACTGGCGTAACCGCGATCACGTCATCAGCGTGATTCGGGATGGCACATACTGGTGTTTTGTCAGCTCTGCTGCTGTGCAAACCACGTGTCTACCCGTTTCGCCCTTGGTTTTTACACCGCCCTGGGACGATGTCGAAATGGCAGAGATAACGCCTTCACTGGCCTTTTTTGGTCTGCGCAATACGGCATGGGCTGGACATATTCGCCTGAAAAATACGACAGGGGAATGGCGCGTGGTGGTGTCTGGCTGGGGGCGAATCAGGCTTTGCGAGAAAGATGAGGCCAGGTTATGTCAGTAAATGAACGGGGCTTTTCACTCCTGGAGGTGCTGATTGCTATGGCGATTAGCAGCGTTTTATTGCTTAGCTCAGCGCGATTTTTACCCGCGCTGCAGCGAGAGATCCTGCGCAACACGCGCCAGTTAGCGCTTGAAGATGAAATATGGCAGCGGGTATACACCGTGGCGAAGCATCTTCAGCGGGCAGGGTATTGCCGCGGAAACTGTGTCGGAGAAGGGCTGGAGATATCGGCTAAGGGCGACTGTGTCATTGCGCGCTGGGATGCCAATAGCAACGGCATTTGGGAGAGCAGTCCCGCGAAAGAGGCCGATACGATTGGATTTCGTTTACAGGACAAGGTACTGGAGACCCTGCGGGGAGCGACGGACTGCAATGAAAAAGGGTGGGATAAAATGACCGATCCAGCCACGATACAGATCGAGACATTTCAGGTCGAACGTCTGAATATCAGCGGATATTCCCCGCTCCTTACGCTGCGTTTGCGTGGAGTAAACAATGTCGAACCACAAAAGGTTATTGAAGCAGTCTACAGCGTGACAGGATTCAACCTGTGAACCGTGAGCGGGGCGTTTCATCTTTAGCGATGGTCTTGTTGCTATTGGTGCTCGGTAGCCTTCTGCTGCAAGGCGTTAGCAGGCAGGAGTCCCGTTTTGCTTCGCGAGTGGTCACGCAAAGTCAGGCTCTGCAGCGCCAGGCGGTGGTGCAATCCGCGATGGAATGGGGGCGTATGCAGCCCTGGCGCTTACAACTCGCCGCACAGTGCCGGCGTTATACCACGCAGGATGCCGCGGTTTGTCTGCGACTGCTTACTAATAATTTCGTGCTGCTTATAGTCCATTATGAAGGGGTATCGTTATGGCGGCAGGGGGCGATTATTGATGACAATATCGAATATTCGGCGCATGGCTGGAGCGATTTTTGTCCACTAAAGGAGCAGGCACTATGTCAGATCCCCTGAACAGACAGCGTGGCTTTAGCCTGCCGGAAGTGATGCTGGCAATGGTGCTGATGATCATGATTGTGACCGCGCTGTCAGGATACCAGCGGGCGCTGATGAACAGCTTTATCATCAGAAACCAGTATCAGCAACTCTGGCGTCACGCCTGGCAGCAAACCCAGCTGTATCAGTTTTCATCGCCTTTGAACTGGCAGGTTAACCGAATGCAGACAACGAGCGTGGGATGTGTCAGCATCAACGTTAAAATTTCTTCACCCTTGGGCAGGCAGGGTCAGATGACGCGTCTGCATTGCCCGAATCGTCAGTAGTCAGGAGTCGCTATGTTAAGGGTCTACCACTCCAATCGTCTGGATGTGCTGGAAGCGTTAATGGAATTTATCGTTGAGCGCGAGCGGCTGGACGACCCCTTTGAACCAGAGATGATCCTGGTTCAAAGTACCGGTATGGCGCAGTGGCTACAAATGACCCTTGCACAGAAGTTTAGTATTGCCGCCAACATCGATTTTCCGCTGCCCGCGAGTTTTATCTGGGATATGTTTGTGCGCGTGCTGCCGGATATCCCGAAAGAGAGCGCGTTCAGCAAACAGAGCATGAGCTGGAAGTTGATGACGCTGTTGCCGCAATTGTTGGATGGCGATGACTTCGCATTGCTGCGCCACTATCTGACGGACGACACCGATAAACGTAAGCTGTTTCAGCTTTCCTCGCGCGCGGCTGACCTCTTCGACCAGTATTTAGTCTATCGCCCTGAGTGGTTGACCCAGTGGGAAGCCGGGCGACTGGTTGAGGGACTCGGCGAATCTCAGGCCTGGCAGGCGCCGTTGTGGAAAGCGCTGGTGGAACACACCGAGGAATTGGGCCAGCCGCGCTGGCATCGCGCCAATTTATACCAACGATTTATTCAGACTCTGGAAAGTGCGTCCGAGTGCCCGCAGGGACTGCCTTCTCGCGTCTTTATTTGCGGCATTTCAGCGCTGCCGCCGGTTTATTTGCAGGCATTGCAGGCGCTGGGCAAGCACATTGATATTCATCTGCTGTTTACCAACCCTTGCCGCTACTACTGGGGAGATATAAAAGATCCCGCCTGGCTGGCGAAGCTGATGGCGCGTCAGCGTCGGCACAGCTTTGAAGAACGCCACCTGCCGCTGTTTCGCGATAGTCAGAAAGCCGAAGGATTGTTTAACAGCGATGGTGAACAGGATGTGGGCAACCCGATGCTGGCCTCGTGGGGCAAACTGGGGCGCGATTACATTTATCTGCTTTCAGAACTGGAAAATAGTCAGGAGCTGGATGCGTTTGTCGATATTACGCCTGACAATCTTTTGCATAATATTCAATCGGATATTCTTGAACTTGAAAGCCATGCCGTGGCGGGTGTTACGCTGGAAGAGTATTCGCGTAGCGACAATAAACGACGGCTTGAGCTGAACGACACCAGCGTGACTTTCCATGTTTGTCATAGCCCACAGCGCGAGGTAGAAATTCTTCATGACCGCCTGCTGGCAATGCTGGAAGCGGATCCCACGCTGACGCCGCGCGATATTATTGTGATGGTGGCGGATATCGACAGCTACAGCCCGTTTATTCAGTCGGTCTTTGGCAGCGCACCAGCTGAGCGTTACTTACCTTATGCGATTTCCGACCGTCGGGCGCGCCAGTCTCATCCTGTCTTACAGGCCTTTATTAGCCTGCTGTCGCTGCCGGATAGCCGTTTTGTCTCAGAGGATGTGCTGGCATTACTGGATGTGCCCGTGCTGGCGGCGCGTTTCAATATCGATGAAGAAGGGCTGCGCTATCTTCGGTTATGGGTCAATGAATCCGGGATTCGCTGGGGAATTGACGACGATAACGTGCGTGAACTGGAACTTCCGCCTACAGGTCAGCATACCTGGCAATTTGGTTTAACGCGCATGCTGCTCGGCTACGCGATGGAAAGCGCGCAGGGCGAGTGGCAATCGGTATTGCCATACGATGAGTCCAACGGTTTGATTGCCGAGTTGGTAGGGCATCTGGCCTCGTTGCTGATGCAGCTCAATCTCTGGCGTAGAGGGTTAGCGCAGGAGCGCCCGCTGGAAGAGTGGCTGCCCGTTTGTCGGGACATGCTTAATGATTTCTTCCTGCCGGATGCAGATACCGAAGCGGCGATGACGCTGATTGAACAGCAGTGGCAGGCCATTATCACTGAAGGTCTGGGGGCTGAGTATGGCGATGCCATACCGCTTTCTCTATTGCGTGATGAGCTGGCCCAGCGTCTTGACCAGGAGCGCATTAGCCAGCGCTTCCTGGCGGGGCCAGTTAACATTTGTACGCTGATGCCGATGCGCTCTATTCCTTTCAAGGTGGTTTGCCTGCTGGGTATGAACGATGGCGTTTATCCGCGTCAGCTTGCGCCGTTGGGCTTTGATTTGATGAGTCAAAAACCGATGAGGGGCGATCGCAGCCGTCGCGATGATGACCGCTACCTGTTTCTTGAAGCATTGATTTCAGCACAGCAAACGCTCTACATCAGCTACATTGGCCGCTCCATTCAGGACAACAGCGAGCGCTTCCCGTCGGTACTGGTGCAGGAACTGATGGACTACATCGGGCAAAGCCACTATCTGCCGGGCGATGAATCGTTGACCTGCGATCAAAGCGAGGCCCGGGTAAAAGCACACATTACTCGTTTGCATACCCGTATGCCCTTTGATGCACAAAACTATCTGCCGGGCGAACAGCAAAGCTATGCCCGGGAATGGCTGCCTGCGGCGAGCCTGTCAGGAAAAGCGCACACGGATTTTGTCCAGACGCTTCCCTTTGAGATGCCTGAAACGCTGACGCTGGAAACGCTGCAGCGATTTTGGGCTCATCCGGTAAGGGCTTTTTTCCAGATGCGGCTGAGGGTCAACTTCCGCTCTGAAGAAAGTGAGATCCCGGAAACGGAACCGTTCACTCTTGAAGGATTAACCCGCTATCAGCTTAATCAGCAATTGCTTAACACGCTGGTTGAAGAGAAGGATGCTGAACAACTGTTTCGCCGTTTTCGTGCGGCGGGCACGCTTCCCTATGGGCCATTTGGCGAAATTCTGTGGGATACGCAGCGTCAGGAGATGCAGTCGCTGGCTGAACGCATTATCGCCTGTCGTCAGCCCTGTCAGAGTATGGAAATCGATCTTAACTGTAACGGCGTGCAAATCACCGGTTGGCTGCCACAGGTGCAAGAGGACGGTTTGTTGCGCTGGCGCCCATCTTTAATAAGCATTGCGCAGGGGGTGCAACTTTGGCTGGAACATCTTGTCTATTGTGCCAGTGGCGGTACGGGAGAGAGCCGGTTGTTCCTGCGTAAAGACGGGGAATGGCGTTTTCCGCCACTGGATGCAGAGCAGGCGCTGCTGTACCTGTCGCAGCTCATTGACGGGTATCGGGAAGGCATGTCGTCACCATTGCTGGTATTGCCCGAAAGCGGCGGCGCCTGGATAAAAACCTGTTATGACGCCGTAAATGATGCCATGTTAGATGACGATGCAACGTTGCAAAAAGCGCGCAGTAAGTTTCTGCAGGCCTATGAAGGCAACATGATGGTACGGGGTGAAGGTGATGATATCTGGTATCAGCGTCTTTGGCGTCAGCTGGATGCGGCTACGCTGGAGACCATTGTTTTACAGTCTCAGCGCTACCTGTTACCGATTTTTCGCTTTAATCAGTCATGATGATTGTATAAAAATTGCGCAGTTCGATGGCTTCCACTATGATGCGCATTCTGTCACGGACTGATTCTTACAAAGAGAGGATGCTGGCTCGTTCAGCACATAGTCTTGCCCTGTTCAGACCACGTATTTATGCGTGCTTTGCTGTGAACAGGTGAATACGTTAATGATGAGGTTTGTGAATGCCCCGCAGCACCTGGTTCAGCGCATTACTGTTGTTCGTCGCCCTTTGGGTTCCCGTAAGTCAGGCAGATACCGGTTGGCAGCCTTTAGCTGAAACCATCCGTAAAAGCGATAAAGACACCCGCCAGTATCAGGCCGTGCGCCTTGATAACGGCATGGTCGTGTTGCTGGTATCCGATCCTCAGGCCGTGAAATCCCTTTCTGCACTGGTGGTTCCCGTGGGCTCGCTGGAAGATCCGGACGAGCATCAGGGGCTGGCGCATTATCTCGAACACATGTGTCTGATGGGCTCGAAAAAATACCCACAGCCGGACAGTCTGGCTGAATTCCTGAAAATGCACGGCGGCAGCCACAATGCCAGCACCGCGCCTTACCGTACGGCCTTCTATCTTGAAGTCGAAAACGACGCGTTGGTGGGGGCGGTGGATCGCCTGGCGGACGCTATTGCCGATCCGTTGCTGGATAAAAAATATGCCGATCGTGAGCGTAACGCGGTTAACTCCGAGCTGACGCTGGCGCGTACCCGAGACGGGATGCGTATGGCGCAGGTGAGTGCTGAGACCATCAACCCGGCGCACCCTGGCTCGCGTTTCTCCGGCGGAAATCTCGAGACATTAAGCGATAAACCGGGAAACCCGGTGGTGCAGGCATTACAAAAATTTCATGAAAAGTACTACTCCGCGAACCTGATGAAGGCGGTGATTTATAGCAATAAGCCGCTGCCAGAGCTGGCGCGGATAGCTGCTGACACCTTTGGACGCGTACCGAACAGAAATATCGTAAAGCCTGAAATTACCGTACCGGTAGTCACCGACGCGCAAAAGGGCGTCATCATCCACTATGTTCCGGCAATGCCGCGTAAAGTACTGCGCGTCGAGTTTCGTATCGATAACAACAGCGCGCAGTTCCGCAGTAAAACCGATGAGCTGGTGACCTATCTGATTGGTAATCGTAGCCCTGGCACGTTGTCTGACTGGCTGCAAAAGCAGGGACTGGTTGAAGGTATTCGTGCGGATTCCGATCCGGTGGTCAATGGGAACAGCGGCGTGTTAGCCATTTCCGCGACGTTAACCGACAAAGGGCTGGCGAATCGCGATGAAGTTGTTGCGGCAATTTTCAGTTATCTCAATCTGTTACGCGATAAAGGCGTCGATAAACGCTATTTTGACGAACTGGCGCACGTACTGGATCTCGATTTCCGTTATCCCTCCATCACCCGTGATATGGACTACGTGGAATGGCTGGCTGATACCATGATCCGCGTTCCTGTCGAACATACGCTGGATGCGGTGAATATTGCCGACCAGTACGATGTGAAAGCCGTTGAGCAACGCCTGGCAATGATGACGCCACAGAATGCGCGTATCTGGTATATCAGTGCGAAAGAACCGCATAATAAAACCGCTTATTTTGTCGATGCGCCTTACCAGGTGGATAAAATCAGCGACAAAACCTTTGCCGACTGGCAGCAAAAAGCGCAGGGCATTGCGCTGTCGTTACCGGAGTTGAACCCCTACATTCCGGATGATTTCACGCTGATTAAAACGGATAAAAAATACGCGCACCCGGAACTGATCGTTGATGAGCCGGATCTACGCGTGGTGTATGCGCCGAGCCAGTATTTTGCCAGTGAGCCGAAGGCTGACGTCAGCGTGATCCTGCGTAACCCGAAGGCCATGGACAGCGCTCGCAACCAGGTATTATTCGCACTTAACGATTACCTGGCGGGGATTGCGCTCGATCAGTTAAGCAACCAGGCGTCGGTAGGTGGAATTGGTTTCTCTACCAACGCTAACAATGGGTTGATGCTTAACGCCAACGGCTATACCCAACGTCTGCCGCAGCTTTTTCAGGCGCTGCTGAGCGGCTATTTCAGCTACACCTCAACGGATGAACAGCTGGAACAGGCGAAATCCTGGTATGCCCAGATGATGGATTCTGCAGAGAAGGGTAAAGCCTACGATCAGGCAATTATGCCAGTGCAAATGCTTTCTCAGGTGCCGTACTTCTCACGCGATGAGCGCCGTAAGCTACTGCCTTCCATCACCCTGAAAGAGGTGATGGCGTACCGCGACGCCTTAAAAACCGGTGCGCGGCCTGAATTCCTGGTAATTGGTAATATGAGCGCCGCTCAGGCGACGACCATGGCGCGGGATATCCAACAACAGCTTGGCGCTAACGGGTCACAGTGGTGTCGCAATAAAGATGTGGTTGTGGACAAGAAGCAGTCCGTCATCTTTGAAAAAGCAGGCAGTAGCACGGACTCCGCGCTGGCGGCGGTATTTGTGCCAACCGGATACGATGAATACGCTAGTTCAGCCTACAGCGCCATGTTAGGGCAGATTGTTCAGCCGTGGTTCTACAATCAACTGCGTACTGAAGAGCAGTTAGGCTACGCTGTATTTGCTTTCCCAATGAGTATTGGCCGTCAGTGGGGAATGGGGTTCCTGCTGCAAAGCAATGATAAGCAGCCGTCTTACCTTTGGGAGCGTTATAAAGCGTTCTTCCCGACGGCGGAAGCGAAGCTGCGGGCGATGAAACCTGAAGAGTTTGCGCAAATTCAGCAGGCGATTATTGCGCAAATGCTGCAGGCGCCGCAAACGCTGGGGGAAGAAGCCTCACAGTTAAGCAAAGATTTTGATCGCGGCAATATGCGCTTCGATTCACGTGATAAAATAGTGGCTCAGATTAAACTGCTGACGCCGCAAAAACTTGCCGACTTCTTCCATCAGGCGGTGGTTGAGCCGCAAGGCATGGCGATACTATCACAGGTTTCCGGCAGTCAGAACGGGAAAGCAGAATATGTGCACCCGGAAGGCTGGAAAGTGTGGCAGACCGTCAGCGCGTTGCAGCAAACCTTACCCCTGATGAGTGATAAGAATGAATGATGCCGCTGAGTCCCTTGATCCACTGCGCTTGCCCCTGACGGGCGAGCGCCTGATTGAAGCCTCTGCGGGCACCGGTAAAACCTTTACCATCGCCGCCCTGTATTTACGTTTACTGCTTGGACTGGGCGGCTCTGCCGCCTTTCCTCGTCCTCTGACCGTTGAAGAACTGCTCGTGGTCACCTTCACCGAGGCAGCCACCGAAGAGTTGCGCGGTCGAATTCGTAGCAACATTCATGAACTGCGAATTGCCTGCCTGCGTGAAAAGACCGACAACCCGCTATATGCCCGTTTGTTAGATGAAATCGCCGATAAAAAACAGGCCGCTCACTGGCTGCTATTGGCTGAAAGACAGATGGATGAAGCGGCGGTGTTTACCATCCACGGCTTTTGTCAGCGTATGCTCAGTCTCAACGCCTTTGAATCAGGCATGCTGTTCGAACAGCAACTGATAGAAGATGAATCGCTGCTGCGCTATCAGGCCTGTGCGGACTTCTGGCGTCGGCACTGCTATCCGCTACCCCGCGACATTGCGCAGGTGATTTTTGAAACGTGGAAAGGACCGCAGGCTCTGCTGAGAGACATCGATCGCTATCTGCAGGGGGAAGCGCCGGTCATCAAGGCTCCGCCGTCTGATGACGAAACGCTGGCTTCCCGGCACGAACAAATTCTCACGCGCATTAACCAGATCAAGCAGCAATGGCGTGATTCCGTTGATGAGCTGGATGGCCTGCTGGAAGCCTCCGGGATCGACCGGCGTAAATTTAACCGTGGTAACCAGGGTAAGTGGATCGAAAAGATCAGCGCATGGGCGCAAGAACAAACCCAAAGTTATCAGCTTCCTGACGCGCTGGAGAAATTCTCACAGCGTTTTCTGGAAGAGCGCACTAAAGCGGGCGGAATAACCCCTCAGCACCCGCTGTTTGTCGCTATTGATGAACTGCTTAGCGAACCGTTAACTCTCCGCGATCTGGTGATCACCCGGGCGCTGGCGGAGATCCGTTCGGCGGTTGCCGAGGAGAAACGACGCCGCGGTGAGCTAGGCTTTGACGATATGCTCAGCCGTCTGGATGCGGCGTTGCGCAGTGAAAGCGGCGATGCCCTGGCGACGGCTATCCGTACTCGTTTTCCGGTCGCGATGATCGATGAATTTCAGGATACCGATCCGCAGCAGTACCGTATTTTTCGCCGGATCTGGCAGCATCAGCCGGATACCGCACTGCTGCTGATTGGCGACCCAAAACAGGCGATTTACGCGTTCCGCGGCGCGGATATCTTCACCTATATGAAGGCGCGCAGCGAGGTCAGCGCACACTATACGCTCGATACCAACTGGCGTTCGGCCCCCGGCATGGTCAATAGCGTAAATACGCTTTTCAGCCAGATGGATGACGCCTTTATGTTCCGCGAAATCCCCTTTAGCCCGGTAAAATTTGCAGAAAAAAACCAGTCGTTTCGGTTTGTTTTACATGGTGAGACACAGCCAGCCATGAGCATGTGGCTGATGGAAGGGGAAAGCTGCGGCGTAGGCGATTATCAGAACTACATGGCCCAGGTGTGCGCCACGCAAATTCGCGACTGGCTTAAGGCCGGGCAGTCTGGCGCTGCGCAACTGGTCAGTGGTAAAACATCCAGTCCGGTACGCGCGTCGGATATCAGCGTACTGGTTCGTAGCCGCCAGGAGGCGGCACTGGTCCGTGATGCGCTGACGCAGCTGGCAATTCCCTCCGTCTACCTTTCCAACCGTGACAGCGTATTTGAAACGCTGGAAGCGCGGGAGTTGCTGTGGGTGCTGCAGGCGGTGATGACGCCGGAGCGTGAGAACACGCTGCGTAGCGCGCTGGCGACCTCAATGATGGGGCTGAATGCGCAGGATCTTGAAGCCTTAAATAACGACGAAAATGCCTGGGATGCGGTGGTCGAAGAGTTTGATGGCTATCGTCAGATCTGGCATAAACGCGGCGTGATGCCGATGCTGCGCGCGCTGATGACAACCCGCCAGATTGCGGAAAACCTGCTGGCGACGGCGGGGGGCGAACGCCGCCTGACCGATATTTTACATATCAGCGAACTGTTGCAGGAAGCGGGCTCGCAGCTGGAAAGCGAGCATGCGCTGGTGCGCTGGCTGTCCCAGCATATTCTTGAACCCGACAGCAACGCGTCCAGCCAGCAGCTCAGGCTGGAAAGCGACAAGCATCTGGTCAAAATCGTCACTATCCATAAATCTAAAGGGCTGGAGTATCCGCTGGTCTGGTTGCCGTTTATCACGAATTTCCGCGTCCAGGATCAGGCTTTCTACCACGATCGCAGCTCTTTTGAAGCCGTGCTGGATCTCAGCGATGCCGAGGAGAGCGTTGAGCTGGCTGAAGCGGAACGTTTGGCGGAAGACCTGCGTTTGCTCTATGTCGCGCTAACCCGTTCGGTATGGCACTGCAGCCTTGGCGTGGCGCCGTTGGTGCGACGTCGGGGCGATAAAAAAGGGGATACCGATGTGCATCACAGCGCCCTTGGTCGCCTGTTGCAAAAAGGTGAGCCGATGGATGCCGCGGGTCTGCGTAGTGCGATTGAAGCGTTGTGCAGTGATGATATTGCCTGCCAGACGCCTGCGCAGCCTGACGGTGAACGCTGGCAAGTTGCGCAGGCTGTTATCTGCGAACTGAGTGCGAAAATACTGCAGCGTACGCCCGGCGATAGCTGGCGCGTGACCAGTTATTCCGGTCTGCAACAGCGTGGGCATGGAATCGCGCAGGATCTGATCCCGCGACTGGATATTGATGCCGCAGGCGTTGGTGAGGTTATTGAAGAGTCAGGGCTTACACCGCATCAGTTCCCGCGCGGCGCTTCGCCAGGTACATTCTTGCATAGCCTGTTTGAAGATCTCGACTTTACTCAACCGGTAGATCCGAGTTGGGTCGAGGAAAAACTGGCGTTGGGCGGTTATGACGCGCACTGGACGCCGGTTTTGACCGAATGGCTGGATGCCATTTTGCAGGCGCCTCTCAACGAGACGGGCGTGAGTTTGAGCCATCTTTCCGCGCGTGAAAAACAGGTGGAGATGGAGTTTTACCTGCCGATTTCGCAGCCGCTGATGGCTAGCCAACTTGATGCGTTAATTCGCCAATACGATCCGCTCTCCGCGGGGTGCCCTGCGTTGGAATTTATGCAGGTACGCGGCATGCTGAAAGGATTTATTGACCTGGTTTTCCGCCACCAGGGGCGTTATTACCTTCTCGATTACAAATCGAACTGGCTGGGGGAAGACAGCTCAGCGTATACGCAGCAGGCGATGGCCTCTGCCATGCAGGCGCATCGCTACGACCTGCAGTATCAACTTTATACCCTGGCGCTGCATCGCTACTTGCGCCATCGCATTGCTGATTATGATTATGAACGCCATTTTGGCGGCGTTATTTATCTCTTCTTGCGTGGCATTGACAGTGAAAATCCGCAACAGGGAATTTACGCGACCCGACCTGACGGGGAGTTAATCGCCTTGATGGACGAGATGTTTGTCGGTGCGCCACTGGAGGAGATGTCATGACAATCCAGAAACGATTACTGGAAGCTGTGGAGCAAAAACAGCTCCGGCCTCTGGATGCCCAGTTTGCGCTGGCGGTTGCCGGAAATGACAACCCTGCCGTTGCGCTGGCGGCGGCGTTGCTCAGTCGTGAAGCAGGAGAAGGGCACGTCTGCTTACCACTTTCACGGTTATCCCTGAGCGAGGATGCCCATCCCCTTTTAAGCGCCTGGCTCGCTGAAGTGGGGGAGCCTGAAGACTGGACGGAATGTCTGCTGGCCTCCGGGGCGGTAAGCCGTGGTGAGCAACCCACGCCGCTGGTGCTGCACAGCGATCGCTTGTATCTGAACCGGATGTGGCATAACGAACGGGCGGTGGCTCGCTTTTTCAGTGAAGTTAACCACGCCATTGAGGTGGATGAACAACGGCTGACCCACACGCTGGCGGCGTTGTTTCCACCAGCGGAAGGTGTTAACTGGCAAAAAGTGGCCGCTGCGGTGGCGTTGACCCGTCGTATATCGGTGATCTCCGGCGGGCCGGGGACCGGAAAAACGACAACAGTTGCGAGGCTTTTGGCGGCGTTGATTCAGATGGCGGAGGGAGAACGCTGCCGTATTCGCCTGGCGGCTCCTACTGGAAAGGCGGCAGCGCGCCTGACTGCCTCGCTGGGCGCAGCGCTACGAGAACTGCCGTTAACCGAAGAGCAAAAGAAACGCATTCCCGATGACGCCAGTACGTTGCATCGATTATTAGGCGCTCAGCCAGGCAGTCAGCGCCTGCGCCATCATGCGGGAAACCCGCTGCATCTGGATGTGCTGGTGGTGGATGAAGCCTCGATGATTGATTTGCCGATGATGTCGCGCCTTATCGATGCGCTGCCGCCGCACGGGCGGGTGATTTTTCTTGGCGATCGTGACCAGCTCGCTTCCGTCGAAGCGGGGGCGGTGCTGGGGGATATCTGTGCTTTCGTCGGTGACGGGTTTACCCCGGAACGCGCCCGCCAGCTCAGTCGTCTGACCGGAAGCGCTATTCCGGCAGGTCTGGGAACTCAGGCCGCCGCTTTGCGCGACAGTTTGTGTCTGCTGCAAAAGAGTTACCGTTTCGGTAGCGATTCCGGAATCGGTCAGTTGGCTGCTGCGATTAATCGTGGTGACAAAGCCGCGCTTAAAACGGTCTTCCAGCAGGGGTTTAGCGACATTGAAAAACGCACGCTACATAGCAGCGAAGATTACGCCGCGATGTTGGATGAGGCGCTGGCGGGTTATGGGCACTATCTGGATTTACTGCGAGAGGGCGCTGAGCCGGATGCCGTCATTCAGGCCTTCAATGAGTATCAGTTGTTGTGTGCCCTGCGTGAAGGTCCGTTTGGCGTGGGTGGTTTGAATGAAC
Source organism: Citrobacter sp. XY323 (assembly GCF_025106035.1). NCBI lineage: Bacteria > Pseudomonadati > Pseudomonadota > Gammaproteobacteria > Enterobacterales > Enterobacteriaceae > Citrobacter > Citrobacter sp. XY323. The sequence continues at coordinate 88,479 of NZ_JANYUK010000009.1, read as the reverse complement.
GCCTTGAGCAGGTGATGGCGCAAAAACGTAAAATTCATCGTTCAACGCATAGCCGCTGGTATGAGGGAAGACCGGTGATGATCGCGCGCAATGACAGTTCGCTGGGATTATTTAACGGTGATATCGGCATTGCCCTCGATCGTGGACAGGGCCTGAGGGTGTGGTTTGCGCTGCCGGACGGTTCTATCAAATCAGTCCAGCCCAGTCGCTTACCTGAACATGAAACCACCTGGGCAATGACCGTGCACAAATCACAGGGATCTGAGTTTGACCATGCGGCATTGATTTTACCCAGTCAGCATTCACCCGTGGTTACCCGCGAGCTGGTCTATACCGCTGTCACCCGCGCGCGCCGGCGTCTGTCACTGTATGCCGATGAGCGGATATTAAGTAACGCCATTGCCACCCGCACCGAACGTCGCAGCGGATTGTCGGCGTTGTTTAATCAATAAAATTCGTTGCCGGATAAGGCATTTATACCGCATCCGGCAACGACCACTACCCCAAATCCGCCATCAGCACCTTTGACCGCCGCTGATAGTTGTACATCTCTTTCTTGCTTTCCGGCAGCAGATCGATATCCACCGGCGTGAAACCACGTTCCTGGAACCAGTGAATGCTGCGCGTGGTAAGCACGAACAGTTTGCTCAGTCCCATTTGCCGGGCCTGCGCGGCGATCCGCTCCAGCAACACTTCCCCGCGCGACGAGCTACGGTAGTCCGGATGCACCGCCACGCACGCCATTTCGCCAATTCTCTCCTCCGGGAACGGGTACAGAGCGGCGCAGGCGATGGTTAGGTTATCGCGCTGAATAATCGTGAATTTGTCGATCTCCATTTCCAGTTGTTCGCGGGAGCGACGTACCAGAATGCCTTGCTGCTCCAGCGGGCGGATCAGCTCCAGAATCCCGCCGATATCGTTAATGGTTGCGCGGCGGATCTGCTCGGCGCTTTCCATTACGATCTGCGTACCGATCCCGTCACGGGAGAACAGTTCCTGCAGCAATGCGCCATCTTCCTGATAGCTGATCAGATGGCAGCGCCGTACCCCACTGCGACAGGCTTTCACTGCCCCACGCAGGAAGCGCACTGTGCCGGAGCTGTAATCGCCTTTCTCTTCCTGCAACTCAACGCGCGCCTGGGCTTCGTTAGGAAACAGCTCGGAAATAATATCGCCATCATCGTTGGTGACGCCCTGAGAGGAGCAAAAGCCGATCATTTTCTCTGCCTTCAGTTTGATAGCCAACTGCGTGGCGACCTCTTCTGAAGTCAGGTTAAAGCTCTCACCGGTGACGGAAACGGCGACCGGACCCATCAGCACAATCGCGCCACTGTCTAACTGCCGGTGAATGGCATCTTCATCAATACGACGAATACGTCCGCTATGGCAGTAATCCACGCCGTCATCAACGCCCAGCGGCTGGGAGATAATAAAATTACCGCTGACCACATTGATGTGCGCCCCCTGCAATGGCGTATTATTCAGGCTCATTGACAGGCGGGCGGTAATATCAAGCTGAAGTAACCCTGCCGCCTGTTTGACCAGCTCCAGGGTTTTAGCGTCGGTAACGCGCGTATTCTTGTGGTACACCGGTTCATGATGATATGCCGCAAGATTGGCATCAATCTGCGGTCGTGCGCCATAGACCACGACAAGGCGGATGCCGAGGCTATGAAGAAGGCCAATGTCATTGACGATACTGGAAAAGTTTTCATGCTCGATGGCTTCGCCGCCCAGCATAATGACAAACGTCTTTCCCCGATGGGTATTGATATAGGGAACAGAATGGCGGAATCCCTGTACCAGTTCGGTTCTACGCTCCTTCACCACGGCACACCCTCATTGCATGATTATTCGTAATTTATGTATTTTTATTCTGTTTTAACGCTGTGCGCAAGCGTAATTTTTACCCATGCCGAAGATTTTTCTCAGTAATGCCGTGAATATAAAAAGAATGTTTACCCTTTTATAGATGACAGATTATGCGTCATTCGCTAAAGTTTCCGGTCAATTCAGACGTTTTACGTATTACCTCAATAAAGATTTCTTTTTGCTCGGGAGAAGCATGTCGGGATCCAATTCAGCAATCAGTCGCCGCCGTTTACTGAAAGGTGCGGGTGCTATGTGGCTTTTGAGCGTCAGCCAGGTTGGTCTGGCTGCCATGAGTCAGGTCGTTGCCGTACGTGTCTGGCCAGCGTCCAGCTATACCCGCGTCACGGTAGAATCTAACCGTCTGCTGAAATACAAACAGTTTGCCCTGAGTAATCCTGAGCGTGTGGTTGTGGATATTGAAGGCGTTAATTTGAACTCGGTGCTCAAGGGCATGGGTGCGCAGATCCGTCCTGACGATCCGTATATTAAATCGGCGCGCGTCGGGCAGTTTGACCCACAGACCGTGCGGATGGTGTTCGAGCTGAAACAGAATGTGAAGCCGCAACTTTTTGCGCTGGCTCCGGTGGCGGGCTTTAAAGAACGTCTGGTGATGGATCTCTATCCTGCGAATGCCCAGGATGTTCAGGATCCGCTGCTGGCGTTGCTGGAAGAATACAACAAGGGCGATCTGGACAAACAGGTGCCGCCTGCGCAAAGTGGCCCGCAGCCGGGTAAAGCGGGGCGCGATCGTCCCATTGTCATTATGCTCGACCCAGGACATGGCGGAGAGGACTCCGGTGCGGTGGGGAAATACAAGACGCGTGAAAAAGATGTGGTGCTGCAGATTGCCCGACGTCTGCGAGCCCTCATAGAGAAAGAGGGCAACATGAAGGTCTTTATGACGCGAAATGAAGATATCTTCATTCCGCTTAAAGTCCGCGTGGCGAAAGCGCAGAAGCAGCGTGCAGACCTGTTTGTCTCTATTCACGCCGATGCATTTACCAGTCGACAGCCCAGAGGTTCGTCGGTATTTGCGCTCTCGACCAAAGGGGCGACCAGCACCGCCGCGAAATATCTGGCGCAAACTCAGAACGCCTCGGATTTGATTGGCGGCGTCAGCAAGAGCGGCGATCGCTACGTCGACCATACCATGTTCGACATGGTGCAATCGCTGACCATCGCCGACAGCCTAAAGTTTGGTAAAGCGGTATTGAATAAGCTCGGTAAAGTTAACAATCTGCATAAGAACCAAGTTGAACAAGCCGGGTTTGCGGTACTTAAAGCGCCGGATATTCCGTCTATTCTGGTGGAAACCGCATTTATCAGTAACGTTGAGGAAGAGCGCAAGCTCAAAACTGCGACCTTCCAGCAGGAAGTTGCAGAGTCGATTCTGGCGGGGATCAAATCCTACTTTGCCGATGGTGCGACGCTGGCGAGAAGGGGATAACAAAAAAGCGCTGAAAAGCGCTTTTTTTTATGGACCGCAGATACAAAAAAACACCCTTTAGGGTGTTTATAATGTTGGTTGCGGGGGCCGGATTTGAACCGACGACCTTCGGGTTATGAGCCCGACGAGCTACCAGGCTGCTCCACCCCGCGTCACCGTACTGCTTTTATTTCATCAAATTTTAATTGGTTGCGGGGGCCAGATTTGAACTGACGACCTTCGGGTTATGAGCCCGACGAGCTACCAAGCTGCTCCACCCCGCGTCCGTGGATGCGCACTATACTCTGCTCGCATTTTCATGCAACCCTTTTTTCACCTTGATCACGTTTTTAAGGTGAAAATGAACAAAAACAACGCATTCTGGATTGTTTTTTGCTCAAAATTTGCGTTCGGGTATGTATACGCATTTCATTAGGTTCGGGGGTTTGTTATCTTCGTCTCGCATTCAGGCAACATAAGACGAGAACAATGAAAGGACGTTGGGCAAAATATCTTCTGGCGGGAGCAGTCGTCGCGATGCTCGCCGCGTGTTCCTCAAAACCCACCGATCGTGGACAGCAGTATAAAGACGGGAAATTTACCCAGCCTTTCTCACTGGTGAACCAGCCTGATGCGGTTGGCGCACCAATCAATGCCGGTGATTTCGCCGAGCAGGTTAATCAAATTCGCAGCGCTTCGCCACGTTTGTACGGCAACCAGAGCAACGTTTACAACGCTATCCAGCAGTGGTTACGTGCGGGCGGTGATACGCGCAGTATGCGCCAGTTTGGTATTGATGCCTGGCAAATGGAAGGGGCGGACAACTACGGTAACGTCCAGTTTACCGGTTATTACACGCCGGTTATTCAGGCGCGCCATACGCGCCAGGGCGAGTTTCAGTATCCTATCTATCGCATGCCGCCAAAACGTGGCCGTTTACCAAGCCGTGCCGAGATTTACGCGGGTGCGCTGAGCGACAACTACATTCTGGCGTACAGCAACTCCCTGATGGATAACTTCATTATGGATGTGCAGGGTAGTGGTTACATCGATTTTGGCGATGGCAGTCCGCTTAACTTCTTTAGCTATTCCGGGAAAAACGGCCACGCCTATCGCAGCATCGGTAAGGTGCTTATCGACCGTGGCGAAGTGAAAAAAGAAGATATGTCGATGCAGGCTATTCGCCATTGGGGGGAAACGCACAGCGAAGCCGAAGTGCGTGAGCTGTTGGAGCAGAACCCATCGTTTGTCTTCTTTAAACCGCAATCTTTTGCACCGGTCAAAGGGGCCAGCGCGGTACCGTTGATTGGCCGCGCGTCTGTGGCTTCTGACCGCAGTATCATTCCGGCGGGCACAACATTGCTGGCGGAAGTCCCGTTACTGGACAATAACGGCAAGTTTACCGGCCAGTACGAACTGCGCCTGATGGTGGCGTTAGATGTGGGTGGCGCTATTAAAGGGCAACACTTCGATATCTATCAGGGCATTGGTGCTGACGCCGGACACCGTGCGGGGTGGTATAATCACTACGGTCGCGTGTGGGTACTGAAAACAGCGCCGGGTACGGGTAACGTGTTCAGCGGTTAATAGCCGGATGGCGCTCGATATTAATGAATTTGAGGTGTTATGTCTGTGGTTATCAGTGATGCCTGGCGCCAGCGTTTTGGCGGTACGGCGCGTCTGTATGGCGAAAATGCGCTGCAGTTGTTTGCCCAATCGCACGTTTGTGTGGTCGGGATTGGCGGGGTAGGGTCGTGGGCGGCGGAAGCGCTGGCGCGTACCGGTATTGGTGCCATCACGCTCATCGATATGGATGATGTGTGCGTCACCAATACTAACCGCCAGATCCATGCTCTGCGCGATAACGTCGGCCTGGCAAAAGCTGAAGTGATGGCTGAACGTATCCGCCAGATTAACCCGGAGTGCCGGGTGAACGTGGTCGATGATTTTGTCACGCCGGATAATGTTGCTGAGTATATGAGTGCGGGTTATTCGTATGTCATCGATGCGATTGATAGCGTGCGCCCAAAAGCGGCACTGATCGCCTGGTGTCGGCGTAACAAAATTCCGCTGGTGACCACCGGTGGTGCGGGAGGGCAGATCGACCCGACGCAGATACAGGTCGTTGATTTGGCAAAAACTATCCAGGATCCGCTGGCAGCCAAGCTACGCGAGCGACTGAAAAGCGATTTTGGCGTGGTGAAAAACAGCAAAGGCAAGTTGGGCGTGGACTGTGTGTTCTCGACCGAAGCGCTGGTTTACCCGCAGGCAGATGGCTCGGTATGTGCGATGAAAGCGACGGCGGAAGGGCCGAAGCGAATGGATTGCGCATCCGGTTTTGGCGCGGCCACTATGGTGACCGCCACCTTTGGCTTTGTTGCAGTCTCACACGCGCTGAAGAAGATGATGGCGAAAGCGTCGCGCCAGAGTTGAGTGTGTTGTGCCGGATAAGGCGCGTTCGCGTCGCCATCCGGCAACCATCAAACCTGTCGGGCAGCCTCAAGAATCGCCTCGTTCAGAGCATGCAGCCCCTGGGTACGCGAGGCGCTGAGCTGCGCGCGTAAACCTAGCTCGTCAAATAATGCCATTGGCGAATGCGCCAGTAACTCGGCTGCAGTTTTACCTTCGACCGCCGTGAGTAATACCGCCAGCAGCCCGCGAACAATGCGACCTTCGCTGTCGCCGAAGAAATGCAAAGTACCATTCTCATGAAGGGTATGCCCCAGCCAAACGCGGTTTTCGCAGCCCGCGATCTCTTTGGCCTGTGCCTTTATCGAATCAGGAAGAGCTGGCAACTGCTTACCCAGCAGAATCAGCTGGCGATATTTATCTTCCCACTGGGTGAGCGGGGTAAAGGTATTGCGTAACGTCTCTTCCGTTACGGTTGTGCCAAACGGGTGTCCGGCGAACAGAGGGCTTGTCATTAATCCACCAATATTTCCAGCGCGCGGTCAACGGCTGCGACCAACGCATCTACATCACTTTGCGTATTATAAGGTGCAAATGAGGCGCGTAGCGTCCCGGATACGCCCAGTTCTGCCAGCAGCGGTTGCGCACAGTGTTGTCCTGCACGCAGTGCAATGCCATATTCGGCTAGCAACGTCACCATGTCGCTGTGATGAACGCCTGCGAAATCAAAGGCTAACAGACTGGAGTCCTGGCAGCGGAAGGAGCGAAAGCCGGGGCGTTTCGCCAGCGCATCTTCTGCCAACGTCGCCAGACCCCGGCTCCAGTTTTCGGCCTGCACCACGTCAACGTCCGCCAGCCATTCGAGCGCCGCGCTTAGCCCGATAACGCCAGCAACGTTAGGCGTACCGGCCTCCAGCTTCCATGGAGCAGCCTGGGTGGTGAAACCGTCAAAACTGACTTCGCTAATCATTTTACCGCCACCGAGCCAGGGAGACATGGCATCCAGCAGTTCCGGTTTACCGTACAGCACGCCAATGCCGGTGGGGCCATACAGCTTGTGGCCCGAGAACGCATAGAAATCAATGTCTAATTGCTGTACGTCGGCGGGGAAATGGACAATCCCCTGGGCACCATCCACCATCACCACCATTCCAGCCGCATGGGCGAGCGTAATGGCGCGGGCCAGATCCGGGCAACCGCCGGTAACGTTCGACATCTGCCCAAGCGCCAGAATGCGGCTGCGTGGAGTGATGAGTTGCGTGAGGCATTCAACGTCTGGCAATAAATGGGCGTTAAGCGGCAGCCTGACGACCTTCGCCCCCGTTTGCTCCGCCACCATCAGCCAGGGCACGAGGTTGGCATGATGCTCTGCTGCGCTAACGATAATCTCATCACCCGGTTGTAAGCGCGGTCGCGCATAGCTTTGGGCAACCATGTTGATCGCTTCCGTCGTACCGCGGGTCCAGACGATTGTTTTGTCATCCGGCGCATTAATCAGGCTTGCGACTTTTTCCCGCGCGGCTTCATAGCGTGCGGTCAGGCGCTGTGCTTCGGCAAACTGGCTGCGGTGGACGTTCCCGGCGCTCAGGCTATAAAACTGATGGGTGGCCTCAATCACTGCCTGTGGCTTCAGTGCTGTAGCAGCGCTGTCGAGATAGACGCCAGCATCGTTGAGTGCGGGAAATTGCGCGCGAAACTGCGCGGGGTTAAAAGCGTTCATGGTATTCCTCAGTTCAGTAAACCGATCGTGGCGCAAAAAGGGCGCTGATACAAGGGGGGTGCTAACCATCGGAATACTCTGGATATCCTGGCAAAGTCCACGCAGTGTCTTATGCTATATACCGTTAGGCGAGCAATTTAGCCTGTTACGGAGTGTGTTTTTAATAGCATAAATCGCTTTAAGGAGAAAAAGATGAAAAAGACTGCCGCAATTATCTCTGCTTGTATGCTGACTTTTGCCCTGAGCGCCTGTTCTGGTTCGAATTACGTGATGCACACCAATGATGGTCGATCAATCGTATCTGATGGCAAGCCACAGACCGACGATGAAACGGGGATGATTTCGTATAAAGACGCTAACGGCAACAAACAGCAGATTAACCGTACCGATGTGAAAGAGATGGTAGAACTGGATAACTAACCGGTCGTCCATCGACAAAGAGTCGGACAAAAAAAAGCACCGCAATTTGGCGGTGCTACATTAATCACTATGGACAGACAGGGTAAATGTACAGGAAGTGAAAAAGGGTAGCTTTGCTACCATGGTCTGAATCGCAGACCAATTGCAAACACAACAACACAACATCACAACCGTAAGCCAAAAGCCCACCAGAACACGCATTCCGATAAAACTTTTCGTTCCGGCTTCAGGAAGTGCCGCCACTATAGGTATTTGCTGGTAGAACCTCAACGGACAATTTATAATGGCTCAGATAAAAAAAACTAATAGGTTACAACCTGTTGGTTAATTGTTAAATTCATTTAACATCAAAGCCTAAAAGTCATGTCAAAACGATTACCACCCCTAAATGCGTTGCGTGTTTTTGATGCTGCAGCGCGTCATTTGAGCTTTACTCGCGCAGCAGAAGAGCTTTTTGTGACGCAGGCCGCAGTAAGTCATCAAATCAAGTCACTTGAGGATTTCCTGGGGCTGAAGCTGTTTCGTCGACGCAATCGATCTTTGCTGTTAACGGAAGAAGGCCAAAGCTACTTTCTCGACATCAAAGAGATTTTTTCGCAATTAACCGACGCGACGCGTAAACTTCAGGCACGCAGTGCAAAAGGTGCGCTCACTGTGAGTTTATTGCCCAGTTTTGCAATCCAATGGATGGTTCCCAGACTCTCTAGCTTTAACTCAGCTTATCCGGGAATCGATGTCAGGATCCAGGCGGTGGACCGTCAGGAAGACAAACTGGCTGACGATGTTGATGTGGCGATTTTCTACGGACGTGGCAACTGGCCGGGTCTGCGCGTTGAAAAATTGTACGCAGAATATTTATTGCCGGTCTGCTCGCCGCTATTACTCACCGGTGATAAACCGCTAAAGACGCCCGAAGATCTGGCGAAACACACATTATTGCACGATGCGTCGCGCCGTGACTGGCAAGCCTATACGCGCCAGCTTGGCCTGAATCATATCAACGTACAGCAGGGACCCATCTTCAGCCATAGCGCCATGGTGCTCCAGGCTGCTATCCATGGACAGGGAATTGCGTTGGCTAATAACGTCATGGCGCAATCCGAAATAGAAGCCGGACGTCTGGTCTGTCCGTTTAATGATGTTCTGGTCAGCAAAAACGCATTTTATCTGGTTTGTCATGACAGTCAGGCAGAACTGGGTAAAATAGCCGCCTTCCGTCAGTGGATTCTGGCGAAAGCGGCCACGGAACAAGAAAAATTCCGCTTTCGTTATGAACAATAATTTACGTAGGGTATTCACATGACCAGCCGTTTTATGCTGATTTTTGCCGCCGTAAGTGGCTTTATCTTTGTGGCGTTGGGCGCCTTTGGGGCACATGTTCTGAGTAAAACCCTCGGTGTCGTTGAGATGGGGTGGATCCAGACTGGCCTCGAGTATCAGGCGTTCCATACGCTGGCTATATTTGGCCTGGCTGTCGCCATGCAGCGGCGTATTAGCATTTGGTTTTACTGGAGTAGCGTGTTTTTGGCATTAGGAACGGTGCTGTTTAGCGGCAGCCTGTATTGCCTCGCGCTCTCGCATTTACGCCTGTGGGCGTTTGTTACCCCCGTCGGCGGTTTCAGCTTCCTTGTGGGCTGGGCGCTGATGTTAGTGGGCGCTATTCGATTGAAACGTAAGGGCGTTAGCCATGAATAAGGTTGTATTGTTGTGTCGCCCAGGTTTTGAAAAAGAGTGCGCCGCAGAAATTACGGATAAAGCAGGACGCCGGGAAATCTTCGGTTTTGCCCGCGTGAAAGACAATGCGGGTTACGTCATCTTCGAATGCTATCAGCAGGACGATGCCGAAAAGTTAGTGAAAGAGTTGCCGTTTAGCTCGCTGATTTTTGCCCGTCAAATGTTTGTGGTGGGCGAACTGCTGCAATATTTACCGCCGGAAGACCGCATTACGCCGATTGTCGGCATGTTGCAGGGCGTGGTAGAGAAAGGCGGCGATCTGCGCGTTGAAGTTGCTGATACCAATGAAAGCAAAGAGTTGGTTAAATTTTGCCGTAAATTTACCGTACCACTGCGCGCGGCGCTGCGGGAAGCGGGCGTGCTGGCAAAATATGAAACGCCAAAACGTCCGGTGGTTCATGTGTTCTTTATCGCACCTGGCTGCTGCTATACCGGCTATTCCTGGCCTGACAATAACTCCCCGTTCTACATGGGCATTCCGCGTCTGAAGTTCCCGGCCGATGCGCCGAGCCGTTCAACACTGAAGCTGGAAGAAGCGCTGCACGTGTTTATTCCTGCCGATGAGTGGGATGAACGTCTGGCTAACGGAATGTATGCGGTGGATTTAGGGGCATGCCCGGGCGGTTGGACCTATCAACTGGTTAAACGCAACATGTGGGTTTACTCCGTGGATAATGGTCCGATGGCGCAAAGTCTGATGGATACCGGACAAGTTACCTGGCTGCGCGAAGACGGATTTAAGTACCGGCCAAATCGCAATAACATTTCGTGGATGGTTTGCGACATGGTGGAAAAGCCCGCGAAGGTTGCCGCCCTGATGGCGCAGTGGCTGGTCAACGGCTGGTGTCGTGAGACTATCTTCAACCTCAAGCTGCCGATGAAAAAACGCTACGAAGAGGTGTCGCAAAACCTGGCTTATATTCAGGCACAGCTTGACGAGCATGGCGTAAATGCCCAGATTCAGGCGCGTCAGCTGTATCATGACCGTGAAGAAGTCACCGTGCACGTCCGTCGCCTGTGGGCTGCTGTTGGTGGTCGTCGCGACGAGCGATAAGGTAAAATTGCAGGCTGGATGAAGGCGTAAATGCCTCATCCGGCCTGCATTGTTTCAATCAGCGGCGTATCTGAAATAATATGCGTCACATCATCCAGATGCCCAATCCGGGCCTCCCCCGAACGATTAAATTTACTTTTATCGATCAGCAATAATGACTGCGCTGCGCGCTTAAGCAGAATGGACTTGAAGTCGGCATTGGTCGCGTTAGAGTCCCAGAGTGCGCCGTCGCTGTCGATCCCTACGCAGGAAAAAATAAACAGATCGATCTCGAGTGGTTTGAGCTGCGAGATGAGCGAGGGGTTAACATAGCAACCGTATTTACGCTCAAGGCGACCGCCGGAGCTGATGAGCTGAAGGTGTTCGCGTTTAGCCAATTCCTGGCAAATGGGCTGGCTGTTGGTAAAGACGTGAATGTTGATGTCCGGTAACTGTCGCGCCAGGTACCAGCACGTTGAGCTGGCGTCCAGGGCTATCACCATACCTTCTTCGATCCATGCCAGCGCTTCGCGGGCAATATTCGCTTTGTGGGCATAGTGGCTTTTGAGTCGCATATGAAACGGGTCGCCGCTGTCCTGATTTTCCCGATGAATCACTTTGGCCCGCCCGTGATTGCGCAGCACTTTTCCCTGGGCTTGTAGCTCGCTGAGATCGCGGCGGATGGTCTCTTTGCTGACCTTAAGTTGCAAAGCAAGGGTTTCGGTTGTCAGATTTTTGTGGTTGGTAAGCAGATCTACGATCGCCTGCTGGCGCGCCGCTTTCATGTTCTGATCCTCATCATATGATGAATGCCCGTAGCTGGCGGGCATTCAGACCAGAGATTACGGGGTTACTCCTTTTTTTAATAGAATATTCCCGTACTTTGCCCGCTCTCCTGTGATAACGATCGCAAACGCCTGTTGCGCGCGTTCATAGAAGGCATAGCGGTCAATACGCGTGATGTCCGGGCAGGGGGTTTGCAGTGAAAGCGCCTGACGATAGCGGGCCTCGACGTCAGGATCGAGGGCATCGCCTTCAACAGCCGCCATCATCACCAGCGGTGGGGCATAGCTGTCCAGTTCAAAGAGCGGAATAATCGCCTGTAGCAGGTCGCTGACCAATAGACCGTCGGCGCGGATAACCTGCGGTCCCATGCTGTGGGCCGGGAAGTGGGCATCGGAAAATATAATCTCATCGCCGTGCCCCATTTCAGCCAGTACCTTCAGCAGGTCGGGCGAAATTAAGGGAGATATTGTTTTGAGCATGTTACTCAACTCCTGTTAGTTCGGATTCGGTTTGCGGATAGAAGTAACGGTACTGGTAGCGTACCTGCCCGCGTGCCTGTTCCGGTGAGGCAAATTCCCCAATGCCCGACCACGCAAACATTGCGGCACCTGCCACGGTGGTTTCGGCGTCATCCAGCACTTTGACAGGTATCCCGAGAACATTCGCTTTGATCTGATTCCACAACGCGTTGCGGCTTCCCCCACCAACCAATAGCAGTTCAGTGGCCTGGAAATGACCGATTTTTTCCAGCGTATGGAGGTTTCGCTGCAGCTGTTCTGTCAGTCCTTCCAGCGCGGCGCGATAAAAGTGCCCACGGGTGGTATTGAGCGTAACCCCTTGCCAGCCCGCATTCTGACAGGCCAGCAGGTCGCAGTGCATCTTCACGCCTTCGGCGCCTGCCGGGATGGCCCTGGCTTCGTCAATCAGCGTCTGCCAGGGGGTGTCGGCAGTCCACAACAGCTTACGCACCCACTCGAGTACACCGGAAGCCAGCCACTGCATGCCGGGGTTATTCAGTCCAGCCTGGCTATCCAGCTCACAAGTGGAACCCGCATATTGGCTGAGCTGGGAGGTATCCACCTGCGCACTGCGCACCATCAGAATTTCCCATGTGCCGGAAGAGAGCACCGGTTCATCTGGTTGGGCTCCAGCGCCAAATAGCGCAAACTGCGTGTCGTGTCCGGCAGAGATGACCGGAATTCCCGCCGTAAGCCCGAGCAAGCTGGCAGCCTCTGGTTGCAAAACCCCAATCTGTTCGCCTGCTTCAACCAGGCGCGGGAACAGACGGCGCGGTATGCCCGTAGCCTGCAAAATGTCATGACTAAAATCGCGCTGCCGGATGTCCAGCAGCTGACTGGTGCCCGCCATGGTGATATCTGTAGTGAACTCGCCGGTTAAACGGTGGTTGATAAGCGACGAGATAAACAACCAGGCGTGCGCCTGCTCCAGAAATTGCGGATGGTTTTCTTTCAGCCACACCAGTTTATACAGCGTGTTGAAGCTAAATGCGCCGACGCCGGAAATTTCCTGCAATTGCTGCGGTGAAATGTAGCGGTGAATATTCTCCATCACCGCTGCGGTGCGTGGGCATTTCCAGCTAATCACCGGATACAGCTGCTTGCCGTTCTTATCAACCAGCGCGCCGTCTACGCCAAAAGTGGTGACGGCGATCCCGCGGATATGGCAGGCGGCCAGTTGCGTGCAGAGGCGCTGACAGCAGTCGGCGAAGCGTTGCAGAATGGCCTCCAGCGACCATTGATGCCAGGTACTGTTTTCTGTTGCGATGTCACTGGCGTTCGGGGTTGCTGCGCGGGCGACAATCTTTCCCTGTCGGTCAACGGCGATAGCCCGCACGTTGGTCGCGCCACAGTCGAGAACCAGGATAACGTCTTGTTTCATAATCGCTCCCCAAACGTAGCCGGATGGCGCAGCGCTTACCCGGCCTACAAAATTCACCGCGCAGGCCCGGTAAGCTTGCGCCACCGGGCCAGAGTCGCATTAACGCTTATACAGCGGGCCGTAGTTCTGGCAGGCGCGATAATCCTGGCCTTCCATATCCATACCATGGGCTGCCCAGGCTGAAGGGCGGTAAATTTTTTCGTCTTCCACGTTGTGCATACAAACCGGGATACGCAGCATGGCGGCGAGCGTAATAAAGTCTGCGCCCACGTGACCTATCGTCAGTACGCCGTGGTTTGCGCCCCAGTTAGCCATGACGGAATAGACATCGCTGAACGGGCCTTTACCGGTTAAGCGCGGAGCGAACCAGGTGGTTGGCCAGGTGGAGTTGGTGCGCGCATCAAGCTGGTCGTGCATCTCTTTCGGCAATTCCACGCTCCAGCCTTCCGCGATTTGCAGCACCGGGCCCAGGCCTTTGATGATGTTGATGCGGGTCATGGTGAACGGCACGCCGCCCTCGGTCAGGAAGCGAGAAGAATAGCCGCCGCCGCGGAAGTATTCGTGAATAGCCGGACACCATTCGGTAGCCGCCAGGCAATCATCCGCCTCTTTCTGTGAGATTTCCCAGTGCGGCTTCATGGTCGGCTTCCCTTCGCCGTCGCGCTGTTTGCAGGAGCCATCCAGCGCGGCCGAGCCGGAGTTAATCAGGTGAATAATACCGTGCTCAGCAAGGCCGGTTAGCGGTTTACCCGTGACGCGTTCAACCGCCTCTGGCGACCAGTAGGTGCGCACATCGGCAAAGACCTGCGCTGTGCCGGTGAGTTGATGACCAAACAGCATCGCCACGCCGTTCAGGCTGTCGTTTTCGGTGGCGACAACGAACGGTTCGCGAATGCCGTTCCAGTCAAAGGAGCTGTTGAGCAGTGCTTCTGCGGTATCGCCATTCGGGTATTGATCGGTCCAGTGACGCTGGCCCTGGAAGCCTGCGGCAATCGCGTTGTACCCCAGCGACTCTTCAACCCGACCTTTGTCTGCCAGTTTCTGGTTACCCTGCATCATGTCGCGAATGCACATGGCCATCAGTAGGCTCTCTTTCAGCACCGCACGGCTCTGCTCTGCGTTACGCTTATATTGCTGTGCGTTCTGATCTTCACCGTAGCGGAAGTTTTTATCCGCCCACGCCAGCGCCATTTCCAGTTCAGCTTCGTCATAGATTTTTTGGTCGATGCGACGACGCAGTTCGGTCATATCAACGGGTTGAACCTTCATTCCCAGCCAGGATTCAAAGAAGTTATGATCGACAATCGAGCCGGCAATGCCCATTGAAACACCGCCTACGGACAGGTAGCTTTTGCCTTTCATACTGGCAACCGCCAGGCCCGCGCGGGCAAAGCGCAGCAATTTTTCTTCAACATCGGCAGGAATCGTGGTGTCACCGGCATCCTGTACGTCATGGCCGTAAATAGAGAAGGCGGGAAGTCCTTTTTGATTATGCGCAGCCAATGCTGCGGCCAGATAAACTGCGCCGGGACGTTCTGTTCCGTTAAAGCCCCAGATAGCTTTCGGGCGCATCGGATCCATGTCGATGGTTTCGCTACCGTAGCACCAGCATGGGGTAACAGTAATCGTCACGCCTACGTTCAGGCTGCTGAATTTTTCTTCACAGGCGGCAGATTCAGCCATCCCGGCAATGCAAGTGTCGGCAATCACACATTCAATTTGTGCGCCACAGGCGTGACGAAGTTTCTCTGTGATCAGCGCAGCAGTGGCTTTAGCCATATTCATGGTTTGCTCTTCGAGCGATTCACGAACACCCATACGGCGCCCATCAATCACCGGACGAATTCCAATTTTCGGTAAGCTATTTTTGTTCATTCGAGGTTCCTCATCTCACTTTATGCCGTGCTGCAAAAGCGGATGTTGAACACCACTGTCGCAGTTGGCTGAATAACCCATTTTTGCTAACTCGAGTTAGCTTAGGTATTAGAGAGTTTTTTGCACAACTTTTTTGTTGTGGAACTGTGAGAGGCTTCACGAGAAGTGGTTAAAATTCGATCTGCGTCAAATAAACCAGGACGGGTATTTTCAATAAATCCTTTTTAAATTAATTGGTTGTAATAAATTGTCTGTTCAGCGTCACAGTTTTAAACCAAATGATTTGGCTATTTTGAGTAGCTAAAATAGCTTTAAAAGGCACTTCGCTAACTCGAGTTAGCATAATTGATAAAACGCATATGAACTTATAGGTAGTATTCGCATTAACGGTGACGATGGCTTCCTGGCAACGTTTTGCGCCTGATTCACTGATTGCAGTTTCTGTATATTGAGGAAAGCAGCAATGTCTGAAACATTTTTACAGATGAGTCATATTACGAAACGTTTTCCCGGCGTATTAGCGTTGAGTAATGTGGATTTTGCTTTACGCAAAGGAGAGGTTCATGCGCTGCTGGGTGAAAATGGCGCAGGAAAGTCTACGTTGATGAAGATTTTATCCGGTGTTTATCAGCCTGATGAAGGGGATATTATTTTTGAGGGACAACCTGTTACTTTTGCGAATCCGTTGAGTGCACAAAGTGCAGGTATCACCATCATTCACCAGGAGTTTAACCTTTTCCCTGAACTCACGGTGGAAGAAAATATATTTATTGGCAGGGAGTTTTGCAAAAATAATCGCTGGCGTCTGGATGAAAAACAACAGCGACAGGCAGCTATCGATATTTTGCAAAAATTAAACCTGAATATCTCTCCAGAAACGCTGGTGGCCGATCTGACCGTCGCGCAACAACAAATGGTTGAGATTGCTAAAGCGATATCGGTGAATGCCAAGATTCTTATTATGGATGAACCGACGGCAGCACTGACTGAAACGGAAATTGACAGCTTATTTCAGGTAACTCGTTTGCTGAAAGAACAGGGAACGGGCATTGTTTATATCTCGCACAGATTAGAGGAACTGGCGCTGATCGCCGATCGCGCGACGGTGATGCGGGATGGTCAGTTTATTGCCACTGTGGATTATGATGCGGTTAAAATTAGCGATCTGATTGCCATGATGGTTGGACGCGATCTTGGCAATATCTATCCTCGCCGCGAACCTTTGGCTCAACGCAAGCCGGTGTTGGAAGTAAGCGGTCTGACGCGCAATGGCGTATTAAACAATATTGATTTCACTCTGTATCAGGGCGAAATTTTGGGCTTCGCCGGTCTGATGGGGGCAGGACGTACTGAGCTGGCGCGGGCAATTTTTGGTGCGGATCCCATTGATGGCGGAACCCTCAAGCTGAACGGTAACGTGACGGTAATTAAAGATATTCCTGATGCTATCAAACAGGGTATCAGCTATTTAACCGAGGACAGGAAAAAAGAGGGGCTGGCATTAGGACTGTCCGTTGAGCGCAATATTATGTTGGGCAATTATCCTGAGTATTCCGATCGTTATGGCAACGTGGACAGCAAACGTTGTCAGAAAACCAGCGAAGAACAGGTGAAAGCCCTACGTATTAAAACACCACATTTAGAACAGGCTGCTCTGAATTTAAGTGGTGGTAATCAGCAGAAAATTATTATTGCCAGATGGGTGTGTAAAGACACCGATATTCTCATCTTTGATGAACCCACTCGCGGTATTGATGTGGGTGCCAAACTTGAGATTTATGAATTAATGAATCGACTGGTGGCAAAAGGGAAGTCAATTATCATGATCTCCTCTGAATTACCGGAAGTGCTGGGTATGTGCGATCGCATTTTAGTGATGCGTAATGGACGTATTACCGGGGAGTTAGCTTCTGATGACGCCACACAAGAAAAAATCATGCAATATGCGACGTTAGAGGACTAATTTATGACTATCTCTGTAACCTCTTCAGACAGCAATAATAAGAAAATAAAAATTAACAAAGAACTTTTAATGCGCCTTGCGCCGCTTTTGAGTCTGATTATTTTAGTAATATTTTTTAGCTTTGGTTCGCCATTTTTCTTTAACACTGAAAACATCATGACAATCGCTCTGCAAACTTCAGTGATTGGCATTATGGCGATTGGCGTTACCTTCGTCATTATCACGTCAGGAATCGACCTTTCTCTTGGCTCGGTGGTGGCCTTTTCGGGTGTTGCGGTGGGCATCAGCGCCACGCTGGGATTGCCTCTGCCCGTATGTATTCTGGCCGGGGTGCTGGCCGGTGGATTATGCGGCTATATCAATGGTCTGCTGGTCACCAAAATGACTATCCCACCTTTTATCGCCACGCTGGGCCTGATGATGTCCGTCAGAGGCATCAATATGGTGATGACAGATGGTCGTGCGATTTATTTCGCTGATTACCCCACCTTCAAAATGCTGGCCCAGGGACGTTTGTTCGATGTGTTGCCTTATCCCGTTTTTTACCTGGTGGTGGTGGCGCTAATCGCCGCCTACATCCTGAAGAAAACGGTGATTGGTCGCTATGTTTACGCTGTGGGTAGCAATGAGGTGGCCGCACATCTTTCCGGTATTAAAGTTCAACGCGTCAAAATTTTCGTCTACGCCTTTTG
The DNA here is from genome assembly GCF_025106035.1 of Citrobacter sp. XY323. Classification (NCBI taxonomy): domain Bacteria; kingdom Pseudomonadati; phylum Pseudomonadota; class Gammaproteobacteria; order Enterobacterales; family Enterobacteriaceae; genus Citrobacter; species Citrobacter sp. XY323. The sequence continues at coordinate 70,650 of NZ_JANYUK010000009.1, read as the reverse complement.
TGGTCTGCTGACCGGGATCGCCGGCGTTATTCTGGCCTCACGTCTGAACTCTGGTCAGCCAACGGTTGGCGTGGGTTATGAACTGGAAGCCATCGCGGCGGTTGTTATTGGCGGTACGAGCCTGATGGGAGGAATTGGCACCATCGGCGGGACTATCATCGGCGCATTCATTATGAGCGTGTTGAAAAACGGTCTGAACCTGATGGGGGTTTCCCAGTTCTGGCAAATGGTGGCCATGGGCGTGGTGGTCATTGCTGCGGTTTATCTCGATACATTACGCAAAAAAATTCGTTGATTTACGCTCCCGGAAGTCACGGGGCATCATAACCCTGACGTTTAGGGTGACTCACTCAGAACGGAGTAAAACAATGAGAACCAGGAATTTTGTCTATGCGTTATCCCTGCTGGCCTGTATGACATCCAGCGTATTGGCTAAAGATATGAACCTTCCGGTGGTCAGTAAAGGTTTCCAGCATGAATTCTGGCAAACCGTAAAAATGGGGACGGAAGCGGCAGCAAAAGAGTCGGGTGATAAAACCAGCTATGTTGGCCCGGCGGATGAAACTCAGATTGCCGAGCAGATTCAGCTAGTTGAAAACGCGATGGCGCAAAAACCCAATGGGCTATTGCTGGCAGCGTTAGATGCCAATGCGCTGGCGCCATTAGTTGAGACCGCAAATTCACGCGGCATTAAAGTTGTGACGTTTGACTCCGGCGTGAATTCCGATATTCCAGTGAGCTTTGTCGCCACGAATAACCGTAAAGCCGGTGCTGAAGCGGCGGATGCACTGGCTGCGGAAGTGGGCAGCAAAGGTAAAGTGGGCATTATTGCGCACGTAGCGGGGACCTCCTCAGCGATTGAGCGTTCGGAAGGGTTTATTGCCCGCATGAAGGAGAAATACCCGGAAATCCAGGTGCTACCGGTCCAGTACAGCGATGGCGATCCGCAAAAAGCGATGGATAAAACCATCGATATGATCCAGGCCAACCCTGATATTGCAGGGATTTATGGCACCAATGAAGGCTCAACGCTGGGCGTAGCAAACGCCATTGATAGTCAAAACCTGAAAGGCAAAGTGAAAGTGATTGGTTTTGATAGCACCGAGGCAATCATTGCTTTCCTGAAGTCTGGGGTCATTCAGGGCTTTGTCGTGCAGGACGCTTATCAGATTGGCTACCAGGGTATCAAGACACTAAATGCAGCGGTATCGGGTCAGTCTGTACCGAAAGAAATTGATATTCCGGTTAAATTCGTTAATGCGAAGAACATTGACACCCCGGAAATTGACAAGCTGTTACACCCATTTGGTAAAAAATAACCCCGTTGGGGCGAAGTGCTCGCCCCATCATTCGCCAGCGTCAGGGAGTTACTATGGGCAGTGGATATTTCCTCGGTGTGGATGTCGGTTCCGCCAGCGTCAGGGCTGGTGTCTTTGATGCCAGTGGCAAACGGCTGGCTTTTGCGACATATGCCATCTCGCAGTTTCGACCCGGTCCTGAGCGGGTTGAGCAGTCATCTGCAGAAATCTGGCAGCAGGTTTGCCATGCAGTGAAGGAGGCGGTGTCGTCATCCGGGGTTCGCATTGAGGAGATCCGCGCATTGGGATTTGATGCCACCTGTTCATTGGTGGCACTGGATGAACAGGGGCGGGGCCTGGCGGTTTCACCTGGCGAACCATCAGACCATAACATCATCATGTGGATGGATCATCGTGCGGCGCAGGAGACGCAACGTATTAACGCCACGCAGGATCCGGCTCTGCGCTACGTTGGCGGTGAAGTCAGCGTCGAAATGGAGCTTCCTAAAGTTTTGTGGCTGAAAAACCATTTTCCAGCCACCTGGCAGAGTGCGTATCGCTTCTACGATCTGGCGGACTTTCTGGTCTCTAAAGCTACCGCCTGTGATGTTGCTGGTCTGTGCACGCTGACCTGTAAATGGAACTATCTGGCACATGAACAACGCTTTAGCCACTCCCTGCTTGACGCTGTTGAGCTAACGGATTTGTTGGGAAAAATCCCGTCGCGGATCCTGCCGCCAGGCGCTGCCGTTGGAACGCTTAGCACCGATGCGGCCCAGGCGCTGGGGCTGACGACTGCAGTGGTCGTCGCCAGCGGAATGATTGATGCCCATGCGGGCGGAGTAGCGCTTGCCGGTGTTGAGCCTGAGGGGACGTTGGCGTTGATCAGCGGAACGTCAAATTGCCATATGCTGTGCAGCGAGCAGGAAATTCATACACTAGGTGTATGGGGGCCGTACTGGTCAGCCATGCTGCCAGGCTACTGGCTGACAGAAGGGGGGCAAAGTGCTGCTGGGGCGTTAGTCGACTGGACGCTTCAGGAGTCAGGAGCCAGCGCGGCACTATTTCACAAGGCTGAGGCGCGGGGTTGCCATCCCATCGTTTTAGTTAATGAATGGGTTGCCGCACTTGAGGCGCAGGAGTCAGAGCCTGGTCGTTATTTGCATGTGCTGGCCGATCACCACGGCAATCGTTCACCGCGCGCGCGACCCGATGCCCGGGGGAGTGTTTGCGGTTTGACTCTTGAGCGAGGCGAGATGCAGGTTGCTCGTCTGTACCTGGCGACATTACAGGCGATCGCCTGCGGTACGCGGCATATTATGGAAGTGATGCGCGAAAACGGTCACACCATTTCCCGACTGACGCTGTGCGGCGGCGCAACGCATAACCCACTGTGGTTGCGAGAATATGCCGATGCCACCGGATGCGATATTCATCTGATGCAGGAAGAGGATGCGGTGACGTTAGGTGCGGCCATCACCGGCGCGGTTGCCTGCGGCGCGTGGGAAAATATTCCATCTGCATGCCAGGCGATGGTTCGATCAGGCGAGGTGATTAAGGCTAACCCGGCACGGCGGAACTTCTATGACCGCAAATATCAGGCTTATCTGATGATGTGGGATCAGCAGCAGGCGATTAACCAACTTATGCAGTAAGACAAAAGTTTAAAATACTTTTATGATTGTAGATTGACGTTTTTGGATGTGAACTGGGGCATATAAATGGCTAAAACAGTAGAACAGATAGCCAGCGATCTGAATTTATCGGTTACGACCGTACGACTGGTGCTGAACGGGAAAGCAGAGCAATATCGAATCAGTGTCAAAACCCAAACGCGTATTAATGAATATGTCGAGCGCTATGGTTACGTCATTAACCATTCAGCACGTAGCCTGAAATTGAATAAAACGGATACGTTGGGATTGATTGTGCCCAATATTTCCAACGTGTTTTTTGCCACACTCGCAGAAAAACTTGAGCAACGCTGTCGTCGTTCCGGTTATCAGCTAACGATTAGCTGTACCTATGACGATGTTGATTACGAAAATAAACTGACCAAAGCGTTAATAGCTCGCAATGTCGATGGCCTTTTTATTGTTCCCTCAACATTAGAGAATCAGCAGCACCATTTACGTCAGGTCAGAAAACCGATGGTGTTACTTGACCGTGATTTTAAGTATACCGATAACGCTCTGGTAGAAAGCCATAACATTTTGGGCGGCGAAAAGTTGACGCAAAGTTTGTTTGACGCTGGAAAGTCGCCGATCTGGTTTTTGGTGGGAGATACCGGATTACCCAGCATCGGCGACCGTTTACAAGGTTATCTTAATGCATTGAACAATAATGGTATTTTGCATAGCGATTGGGTGCGCGAAGGGCCGGACAACACGCCCGAGGGGGGTTATCGACTGATGGATGAGTTGATCGGCGAACAGGGCTGTCCACAGGCATTTATCGCTTCATCATTACCCGTACTGGAGGGGGCCATTAATGCTATTCGTAATCGTTTTGGCACAATTCCACCTGAAATTAACATTGGAACATTCGATGAACACCCAATGCTGGGATTCCTCGCCAATAATGTCTGGTCAATGCAGCAGGATGAAAATGTTTGGGCGGAAAAAGCGTTCGATATGATGATGAGTGCTATTAATGACCAGCCAATTAAAGAAACTGTAAAAGTTGAGATGAAACTTATTAAGCGCGTAAGACAACCTTAATACGCCGCTATAAATAAATCGGCCTACTGAACCTGAATATATACGTTCAGTGGCTGCCTGTATCTGAAACCTGACCCGTCTTACTCTGCGGCTGCATTTTTCGCAATAAAGACGAGGGGAAACTGTACCCGGAGAATCATTATGGAAAGAATGCGTTTGTCGCGAGAAATCATTGAAACCTGCCTTGAAATGACCAGCCTTGGATTGAATCAGGGGACGGCGGGAAATGTGAGTGCGCGTTATGAAAATGGGATGCTGATCACGCCCAGCGGTATTCCTTACGAAAGACTTACTGAAAATATGATCGTGTATGTAGATAACGACGGGAAATATGATAAACGACAATTACCCTCCAGTGAATGGCGTTTTCACCTGGCGGCATACCAGACGCGTCCGGATGCCAATGCGGTTGTCCATAACCATGCCGTACATTGCACGGCCGTTTCTATTCTTAATCGCCCTATCCCGGCAATTCACTACATGATTGCGGCGGCAGGGGGGAACTCTATTCCGTGTGCGCCTTATGCGACGTTTGGTACACGAGAGCTGTCAGAGCATGTGAGCGTCGCCCTGAAAAACCGTAAGGCAACGCTTTTACAGCACCATGGGTTGATTGCTTGTGAAGCGAATTTGGAAAAAGCACTGTGGTTGGCGCATGAAGTGGAAGTTCTGGCCCGCCTTTATCTGAGCACGCTGGCGATTGTTGACCCGGTGCCGGTGCTGGATGACGAGGAGATCGCCATTGTGCTGGAGAAATTCAAATCTTACGGATTACGCATTGAAGAGTAATTTCGCATAGCGAAAAGGAGAAATACGATGGCGAACAGAATGATTCTGAACGAAACGGCATGGTTTGGCCGGGGAGCTGTTGGTGCATTAACCGATGAAGTCATCCGTCGTGGTTATCGCAAGGCGTTGATTGTGACTGATAAAAATCTGGTGCAGTGCGGCGTTGTCGATAAGGTGACTTCCCGAATGGATGCTGCTGGTCTGGCATGGGAAATCTATTCAGGCGTTATTCCTAACCCAACCATTGCGGTGGTGCAGGAAGGGTTGGGTGTCTTTAAGCAAAGCGGCGCAGACTATCTGATCGCCATCGGCGGAGGCTCCCCTCAGGATACCTGTAAAGCGATTGGCATTATCAATAATAACCCTGAGTTTGCGGATGTACGCAGCCTTGAAGGGTTATCGCCAACGCGCAGCCCGAGTGTGCCGGTTATGGCTATCCCAACCACCGCGGGAACGGCAGCGGAAGTGACCATTAACTACGTGATCACTGACGAAGAAAATCGGCGTAAGTTTGTTTGTGTCGACCCCCATGACATCCCACAGGTAGCGTTCATTGATGCTGACATGATGGACGGTATGCCAGCGGCGCTAAAAGCCGCCACCGGAGTGGATGCCCTGACCCATGCTATTGAGGGGTACATTACGCGGGCTGCGTGGGCGCTTACCGATGCGCTGCACATTAAAGCTATTGAAATGATAGCCGGGGCATTACGTGGTTCCGTTGCGGGCGATACCCTGGCGGGGGAAGCGATGGCGCTGGGCCAGTACGTTGCCGGGATGGGCTTTTCCAACGTTGGTCTGGGATTAGTGCATGGAATGGCACACCCGTTAGGCGCGTTTTATAACACGCCGCACGGCGTAGCAAATGCCATTTTGCTGCCGCACGTGATGCGCTATAACGCCGAATTCACCGGGGAAAAATTCCGCGATATCGCCCGGGTGATGGGAGTTAAGGTTGAAGGACTGACGCTGGCAGAGGCACGTAAAGCGGCAGTAGATGCCGTCTTCGCCCTTAACCGCGATGTAGGGATCCCGCTGCATTTACGCGATGTTGGCGTACGTAAAGAGGATATTCCTGCGCTGGCGCAGGCGGCATTTGACGATGTTTGTACCGGGGGAAATCCCCGTGAAGCGAATCTTGGGGATATCGTTGAGCTGTACCACACCGCCTGGTAATTTTTCAGCATGACGGCGTGAAAGCCTTATCCGGCCTACCGGGGTGTTCGACGTGTAGGCCAGATAAGCACAGCGCCATTCGGCAACAGAACTATCGCACCAACCGTAATTGCTGCAGGTTTCCGTCGATATGTAAGTCCGTTTGCAGCCGTGCGATATCGCGACACAGAAACGCCATCTCCTGGTGCATCTCTAGTTTCTTGCGCCACTTGTCCGGTACTTCATCAAGATGCGCGTAAATGCCTTCCAGATGTTGAAACTGTACGAGCAGCTGCGTGGCGCTTTTGGGACCAATACCTGCAACCCCCGGTACTTTCGAACTGCTGATCCCGGCCAGTCCCCAGTAATCAGGCAACTGCTGCGGCAGCACGCCAAACTCTTTCTCAATAAACGGTGCATCCAGCCAGCGCTTCTGGAAGTAGTCACGAATACGCAGCGTCGGGGAGAGCAACTGACAATAGCCTTTATCGGTTGAGACGATGGTAGCCTGATGTCCCGCCTGGCTCACTTTAACCGCCAGGGTTGCGGCTAAATCATCGGCTTCATTCCCGCTGGAGACCCAACAGCAGACGCCGCGCTGTTCAAAAGCGGCGCGTAAGGCGGGCATTTCCTGGTGCAATTCATCAGGCATCGGGGGGCGACCTGCTTTGTAGTCAGGCAACCGTTGGTGACGCCAGCCGCTGTTGCGCGCTTCATCATCGAATACCGCCACGGCGTGCGTAGGCTGACTGTGCACAATCAGCTGATCGAGCGCGTGCTGGCACGTCTCTACGCAGGGTGAGCCCTGTACGGCGTGAATGCGGCGGATAAGGTTCAGTGCATCGACAATGAGCAGGTGGACGGCCACGGTGTTCTCCCTAACAAATAAGTTTGTAGGGTAACATTCACGGCGAGGGGAGGCGAGTGTTGCGAAATAGCGTTATCCGTAGACCGGATGGCGGCGAGCGCCTCATCCGGCCTACAGATCCTGAAACGTGGTGGGACTTAATCGCAGGTGACAATCTTCATCGCCAGACCGCCGCGAGATGTTTCACGGTATTTGGCGTTCATGTCTTTACCGGTTTCGTACATGGTCTCGATGACTTTATCAAGGCACACGCGCGGTTCGCTGGTACGGCGCAGCGCCATACGTGCGGCGTTCACTGCTTTAACCGAAGCAATGGCGTTACGCTCAATGCACGGTACCTGCACCTGGCCGGCAACCGGATCGCAGGTCAGACCCAGGTTATGTTCCATACCGATTTCCGCCGCGATGCACACCTGCGTTGGGCTACCGCCCAGCAGTTCAGCCAGACCGGCCGCAGCCATGGAGCAGGCAACGCCGACTTCACCCTGACAGCCCACTTCGGCGCCAGAGATAGAGGCGTTCATCTTGTACAGTGAACCAATGGCGCTCGCGACCAGCATGTAGCGTGCCAGCGAGTTAGCATTCACTTCGCGGATAAACTTGTCGTAGTACGCCAGCACGGCAGGAACAATCCCGCATGCGCCATTAGTTGGCGCCGTAACCACGCGTCCACCGGCAGCGTTTTCTTCGTTCACGGCCAGCGCGAACATGTTGATCCAGTCAACAACCGCCATCGGATCAGTGGTGGTTTTGTCGCTGCTGACCAGCATACGACGCAGCGCCGCCGCGCGACGTGGAACGCGCAGTTTGCCCGGCAATACACCTTCGGTGGTGATGCCGCGCTCAATCCCGCTGCGCATGACGTCCCAGACGTTGGCGAAGTGTTGTTCCAGCTCTTCTTTGCTGTGCAGCGCCAGTTCGTTTTGCATCATCAGACCGGAAAGTGACAGGCCGGTTTCCTGGCAATGACGTTGCAAATCAGCCGCAGATTTATACGGATACGGCACGTTTACCGGAGAGTTGTTCGGTAAACCAAAATGTTCTTCATCAACGATGAACCCACCGCCAATGGAATAGTAAGTCTGGCTGTAAATAGCTTTTTCGCCCGCCAGTGCGGTAATACGCATCCCGTTTTCGTGCAGGGACAGATTGTCCGCATGGAAATTCATGCACTTGTCGACCGGGAACTCGACCTCATGTTGACCGTCCGCCAGCAGCAAACGTCCATGAGTATTCACATCCTGGATAAAGGCCGGGATGGCATCAATGTCTACGGTATCCGGCAGATTACCCGCCAGGCCCATAATAATCGCGATGTCGGTATGGTGACCTTTCCCCGTCAGAGACAAAGAGCCATAGACATCAACCACTACGCGGGTTACGTCAGTGAGAATTCCGCGTGCAATCAGGTCATCCGTGAATTGTTTGCCTGCTTTCATCGGGCCAACAGTGTGGGAGCTGGAAGGGCCAATGCCGATTTTGAAAATATCGAATACGCTAATCATGAGGCGTCCATTGTGTATCGAGGTGCGCCGCCCCGAGGAGCGGCGCAGGGGAATTAACTGAACAGAGAGTAGAAAATAGCGGAGATAGCGATCAGGCCCATAATCACAACGAAGACGTTGCTGATATGGCCGCTGTATTTACGCATTGCCGGTACTTTCTGAATTGCATACATCGGCATCAGGAACAGAATCATCGCGATGATAGGGCCACCCAGGGTTTCAATCATACCGAGGATACTTGGGTTCAGCGTCGCCACAATCCAGGTGGTTACCAGCATGAACAGCGCAGTGATTTTGTTCAGTTTGTTGATTTCGATGGTTTTGCCTTTGCCGCGCAGAGACTTAATCACCATACCGTTGAAACCTTCACGTGCGCCCAGGTAGTGGCCGAGGAAGGATTTGGTGATAGCGATAATCGCGATGATCGGTGCCATCCAGGCAATGATCGGCGCGTTAAAGTGGTTTGCCAGGTAAGACAGGATAGAGATGTTCTGCTCTTTCGCTGCGGCCAGATCCGCTGGGGTCAGGCTAAATACGCAGCTGAAGACGAAGAACATAACGGTCAGCACCATCATGATGTGAGCGAATGCCAGAATCTTAGAGCATTTCTTCTCAGCTTCATCACCGTATTCTTCACGCTTCGCCACGGCGAAGGAGGAGATGATTGGTGAGTGGTTGAAGGAGAATACCATTACCGGAATTGCCAGCCACAGGGTCAACAGCAGTCCGTTGCCGGTGGTTGCTGCAGAGTCAAAGGACAGGGTTTCCAGAACGGCACCGCTCCACTGAGGGATCAGGTACAGCGCCAGCAGCATCAGGGCGGCAACAAACGGGAATACCAGGATGCTCATCGCCTTCACGATCATCTGCTCACCGAAACGCACGATGGTCATCATGCCGACAATCAGGATCAGAGACAGGATTGCGCGCGGCGGCGGCGTAATTGCCAACTGGTGGGTCAGGAAGCTTTCGACGGTGTTGGTGATTGCTACGCTGTAGACCAACAGAATTGGGTAGATAGCGAAGAAGTAGAGCAGGGTAATCAGTTTTCCTGCGCCTACACCAAAGTGTTCTTCTACAACTTCAGTAATGTCTTCACCCGGATTTTTACCGGACAGCACGAAGCGAGTCAGGCCGCGGTGTGCAAAGAAGGTCATTGGGAAAGCAAGGATCGCCATGATGATCAGCGGAATCATACCGCCTACGCCTGCGTTAATCGGCAGGAACAATACACCCGCGCCAATCGCCGTGCCGTAAAGGCCCAGCATCCACATGGTATCTGTCTTGCGCCATGCGCTGCGGGTCTGGCCCGTAACGATAGTGCTGGTTTGAGTGTTTTCCATCTATTTCTCCTGGAGGAAGCTTAAAAAGTCGGGTTTGGGATCAATCCAATGAGAAAATACCCGACTGTAAATCGAAATTCGTTGAGCGATTTTTTATATAATTTTTCGCCGTAATAATTTGCGGGCGGAAAGATACATTTTAGTAATGAATGTATCAGTGATCGCGATCCCAAATGCAATAATCCACCTTTTATGTGGATAAATTTGGACCATTAATCTGTTAAAAAATAGTCAAAGCGAATTTACGGGCGCGAAGGCTAACATTAACGACATATATCATGAAAGCGAAGGCGCGAAGATACGAGCGTTACGCTGTAAAAACTGTTGTTTTTAGAGGATTTTGGCGACTAATAATAATTTCCTAAGATAAATCACGGTTGGGTTTTAAAGGTAATCGTTTGCGTAGCGCGTTATTTTTAATGAAACATCATCGGTATTTATATGATCGTCTGAGCTATGTGACTGGTATCACTAAAAAAAGCCGGGAGGCTGATGCGCCAAACCCGGCTTTGATATGGACAAAACTGTCACCGCGATAGCGTCTGCTGGCGGCTGTTGGAGGTTAGGCGCAAATCTCGTAGCAAGGGATATACGCGGAGCCTGGTAACTTCATACGATGCTGTGCAACAAAGCCCTGCAGGAGATCGTCCATGCGGCGCATCATTTCGCGGTCACCGTGGATTTTGTACGGGCCAAACTCTTCAATGGCGCGGATCCCGACTTCCTTCACGTTACCGGCTACAATCCCCGAGAACGCACGGCGCAGGTCTGCCGCCAGTACTTCCACAGGTTGGTCCGGGTACAGCTTCAGGTTAGCCATGTTTTCATGGGACGGCTCGAACGGCATCTGCAAATCAGGCGCGATACGAATCGACCAGTTAAAGCTGTAGGCATCACCGGTGTCACGGCGGTTCTCTTTCACCAGCGGCATCGCTTTTTTCATCAGACGAGCCACTTCTGCTGCATCGTCTATGATAATGCGATAGTGGCGACGCGCATCTTCCCCCAGCGTGTGCACGATAAATTCGTCCAGCACGCGGAAGTAATCGGCGCTCTCTTTTGGTCCAGTCAGGATCAGCGGTAAAACCTGATCTTTGTTGGCCGGGTTCATCAGGATCCCCAGCAGATACAGCAGTTCTTCTGCTGTCCCTACGCCGCCTGGGAAGATGATTATACCGTGGGCGATACGCACGAACGCTTCCAGACGTTTTTCAATGTCCGGCATGATGATCAGTTCGTTAACCAGCGGGTTAGGCGGCTCAGCGGCAATGATTGACGGTTCGGTCATACCGATAAAGCGGCTGTCTTTGTATCGTTGCTGGGCGTGACCGACCGCAGCGCCTTTCATTGGCGCTTCCATCGCCCCCGGACCACAGCCGGTACAGATGTTCAGTTCGCGCAGGCCCAACTGGGTACCAACGCGACGGGCGTACAGGTACTCATTTTCGTTGATTGAGTGACCCCCCCAGCAGACGACCATGTTCGGCGCTTCACCCACGTGTAGCGCCCGGGCATTGCGCAGGATCGAGAATACCAGGTTGGTAATATGCACCGAGCTTTCAAGATCCAGATGCTGAAAGCGACCGGCGTTATGGATCTGGCCATTGACGAACAGAATGTCGCGCAGCACAGCAAACAGGTTGGCCTGCAGTGCGCGAATAATGCGTCCATCAACAAACGCATCTTCAGGTGGGTTGATCAGTTCCAGCTTCACGCCCCGTTCGCGGCGCAGCACGTTAATGTCGAAACTTTCAAAGCGTGACAGCAGCTCTTTGCTGTTGTCGGTCAAACTGCCGGAGTTCAGAACGGCAAGCGAACAGTTACGAAACAGTTGATACAGGTCGCTGCTGGCCGTGCGTTTAAGCATATCGACTTCCAGCTGCGACAACATGTCCATTGAGCCAAGCGGGCTAATATGTGTAATCAAGTAAACTCCTTATGGGACGCAACACGTCATTCCCTGTTGATTACAATAGCCCTGGCTTATGACCTTTCACAACCTTGCGCGCGGAATCCGGCACGCAAAATTGAGAAAAAAGATTACTGACGTACCAGGCGCCCCGTTGCTGGGGTGAAATCGGTGTTGGTGCGCCATGGGTTAATGTCCAGGCCGCCACGTCGCGTGTAGCGTGCGTAAACGCTCAGTTTCTCCGGCTGGCAGAAGCGCAGAATGTCATTGAAAATGCGTTCCACGCACTGCTCGTGAAACTCATTATGGTGACGGAAGGAGACCAGATAACGCAGCAGCTTCTCGCGATCGATTTTCCGTCCGCGATACTGAATCTGTATGGAGCCCCAGTCCGGCTGGTGGGTGATCAAGCAGTTAGACTTCAGCAGATGGCTGACCAGCGTCTCTTCCACCGCTTTTTCACCGCCAACGGCATTTTCCAGATACTCTGTGCTGAACTGGTAGTTATCGATGACGATATCCTGATTGTCGATACAGGTGCCGTTAAAGTGGGCTATCGGTTGTCCTTCCAGTTCGTCAAGACGGTACAGCGCTACGCTGACATCACCCTGAGCACAGGCGCGCAGATCGTTTTCCAGCGTCTGGCGTACCGCATCCCAGGAATCAAAACGCGTCTGGTTAAAACTGTTCAGGTAAAGCTTAAAGCTTTTCGATTCGATCAGATTTACGCTGGTGTAATCCAGTTCTACATGACCGACCGCTACCTGCGGTAAACCGTTGGCATTCAGCCAAGACAGTTCATATAGCGTCCAGATATCGGCACCGTGAAAAGGCAGATTATCGGCCTGTAAATCCAGCGGGTCGCGGTTCAGGCTGCGTGGAACGCCCTGCAGCAGGCTGGCATCGTAATTGTCACGGTAATCTGTTGATTTACCGAGAGTCAGGCCGTCAAGCGCCTGATGATTTTCATAAGAGGACATGTTTCACCGTCATAAACCAGATACACTATGCGACAAGTGTATCCTGGCTTTTGTGAAGAGAGAAATCAGTGGACGAATTGACAGCGCAGGCGTTGACAGCCTTTACGACACGTTATTGCGACGCATGGTACGAAAAAAACAACAGTTGGCCCCTCAGCGAAGAGCTGTATGGCGTACCTTCTCCGTGCATCATTTCTTCCACAGACGATGCGGTATTCTGGCAACCTCAGCCTTTTGTCGGCGAAAAAAACCTCAATGCGGTTGAACGCGCCTTTGATATCGTGATACAACCAGCCGTTCACGCTTTTTACACCACCCAGTTTGCCGGGGACATGCACGCGCAGTTTGCGGATGAAAAGCTAACACTGCTGCAAACCTGGAGCGAAGACGACTTCAGGCGCGTTCAGGAAAACCTGATTGGTCACCTAGTTACGCAAAAGCGCCTCAAGCTGTCGCCTACGCTTTTTATTGCCACCCAGGACAATGAGCTTGACGTCATTTCGGTGTGCAATCTCTCCGGTGAAGTGTGCAAAGAAACGCTGGGAACCCGTAAACGAACGGTGCTGGCGGACTCACTTGCGGAATTTCTCACTCAGCTTAAGCCAGTTCTGTAATCCAGATTGCCCTGAACCTTGTGAGAGATCTCTTACAAACCCTGTAGGACATTGCCAGGTGATAAGTAAAGACTTAATGAACGGATAAAATAATTATTCCTTATTATTCATGAATTTAATGTTTTATTGTCAACTTTCATACGAAAATAATCTTAAGGGAGTGTCTCTAAGCATCTTGTAAGACAAGGCGAAACAGGCGATTCTATATCTGTCGACAAGGAGTCGCACAACGAAGAGAACATCAGGATGATGGCTCTTCGGCAGGACACACCAGGACGGTGTTACAAGGACAGGCTTCAGGATGAAGCAAAGCGGAAAGCGCTGGATGCGTTAAGGGACACCTCCAGGATGGAGAATGAGAGCCGGTCAGGATGTTCGGCGGGTCAGGATGGCCAGGACACTTCAGGATGAAGTTTTCACATCGGGGTGGTGTGAGCAGGATGCACAAGTTCAGGATGAACAAGGTCGCAAGACCACAGGAAAAGTTGTCACGGATGAGCAGGGAGCACTAAAAGTAGCTGGAACGCTGCGAAACGAACCGGGAGCACTGTTTTTACAGTGCTCCCTTTTTTTATTTCCCTTCACTAGTGCTATTCTTCGCGCCAGATTTTTCATCATTGAGGTTAATTTCATGACGACTCATGACCGTGTGCGCCAGCAGTTACACGCGCTTGAAGCGCTACTGCGTGAACATAATCACTGGCGGTTGGATGAGCCTGCAGAGCATCTGTTTACCAGCACGCAGCCTTTTTGTATGGATACCATGGAGCCGGTTGAGTGGCTGCAATGGGTATTGATTCCCCGCATGCATACGCTGATTGATAACGCTCAACCGCTTCCGCAGGCTTTTGCCGTCGCACCGTATTACGAAATGGCGTTGGCAGCCGATCACCCGCAACGCGAAATTCTGCTGACGGCATTGCAGGAGTTGGATGCACTGTTTACAAGTGATAACGCCTGATGCTGGAGATTCTGTATCAGGACGAATGGCTGGTCGCAGTTAACAAACCTTCGGGCTGGTTGGTTCACCGCAGTTGGCTCGACCGGGATGAGAAAGTGGTGGTGATGCAAACGGTACGCGACCAGATTGGTCAGCACGTTTTTACCGCCCACCGACTCGACAGACCGACTTCCGGAGTACTGCTGATGGGACTGTCCAGCGAAGCCGGGCGGCTGCTGTCCCAGCAATTTGAACATCATCAAATTCAGAAACGCTATCATGCGATTGTGCGTGGCTGGCTGATGGATGATGCCGTGCTGGATTACCCGCTGGTCGAAGAACTGGATAAGATCGCCGATAAATTTGCCCGTGATGATAAAGGCCCGCAGCCTGCCGTCACCCATTATCGCGGTTTGGCGACGGTTGAGATGCCGGTAGCGACCGGGCGTTATCCGACGACCCGTTACGGATTGGTGGAACTGGATCCTAAAACCGGTCGAAAACACCAGCTCAGACGCCATCTGGCGCACTTACGTCATCCAATTATCGGCGACAGTAAGCACGGTGATTTGCGGCAAAACCGCAGCGCCGCTGAGCACTTTGGCTGTCAGCGTTTGATGCTTCATGCCAGCCAGCTTGCGCTGACTCATCCTTTCACCGGCGAACCGCTGGTTATTCGCGCCGGGCTGGATGATGTCTGGATGCAGGCGCTATCACAGTTTGGCTGGCGTGGACTTCTCCCTGAGAATGAAAGGGTTGAGTTCAGCGGGCTGTCAGGTCAGGATGAGCAGATAGATTCTTAAGTCCCAGGAGATTACGGTTATGGCGGAAATTGGAATTTTTGTCGGCACGATGTACGGAAACGCGTTGCTGGTTGCCGAAGAGGCCGAAGCTATTTTGACGGCGCAGGGTCATAAAGCCACGGTGTTCGAAGATCCCGAGCTCAGCGACTGGCAGGCATATCAGGAAAAATATGTGCTGGTGGTGACCTCAACGACCGGGCAGGGCGATCTGCCGGATAGCATCGTGCCGCTGTTTCAGGGGATCAAAGATAATCTCGGTTTCCAGCCAAATCTGCATTACGGAGTAATTGCGCTGGGTGACAGTAGCTATGTTAATTTCTGCAATGGCGGCAAGCAGTTCGATGCACTGTTGCAGGAACAAAGCGCCCAACGTGTAGGGGAAATGCTGCTGATTGACGCCAGCGAGCATCCTGAACCGGAAAGCGAATCCAATCCCTGGGTAGAAAACTGGGGAACCTTGCTTAAATAACCTTGCGCCCGGCAGCGCTTTGTTTGCACGGGCCTGTTACTCTCTTTTGGATCGTAGGCCGGGTAAGGCGTTGCTACCCGGCAACAAAACGCCCACCAAACGCCAATTTCGTGAAGCATCTTCCATTCCCTTAGGCTTATGCCATAAACAACCTCATTCACCTCCCGCAATGTTGTGTTTTTGCACGGTGAGGGTAAGAGGCACTCCTTCATATACTTTTCCCGTCAGTTCCCGAAAAGGCAGCGAGTCAGAATAAAACGGCCCTGAGCTGTACCAAAACTGCCACACACTAACCTCTCATTCTGATCACCCTACAGGTGCTGTACAGAATGAACTGGCGAAAGCCAAGATTCAGGAGTGCAACAATGAGTTCATTAAGTCAGGCGGCGAGCAGCGCGGAAAAACGCACTAACGCTCGCTACTGGATAGTGGTGATGCTGTTTATCGTCACATCCTTCAACTACGGCGATCGCGCCACCTTATCCATTGCCGGCTCGGAGATGGCCAAAGATATTGGTCTGGATGCGGTAGGGATGGGGTATGTATTCTCCGCTTTTTCATGGGCCTATGTTATCGGTCAGATCCCCGGCGGCTGGCTGCTCGACCGCTTCGGTTCAAAACGTGTTTACTTCTGGTCCATTTTTATCTGGTCGATGTTTACCCTGCTGCAGGGCTTCGTCGATATCTTCAGCGGCTTCGGCATTATCGTTGCGCTGTTTACCCTGCGCTTCCTCGTGGGGTTAGCCGAAGCGCCATCCTTCCCTGGCAACAGTCGTATTGTGGCGGCGTGGTTCCCGGCGCAGGAAAGGGGCACGGCGGTCGCTATTTTTAACTCGGCGCAGTACTTTGCCACCGTGATCTTCGCGCCAATCATGGGCTGGTTGACCCACGAAGTGGGCTGGTCGCATGTGTTCTTCTTTATGGGCGGTCTCGGGATTGTTATCAGTTTTGTCTGGCTGAAGGTGATTCATGAACCGAACCAGCATCCGGGCGTAAACCAAAAAGAGCTGGACTACATTGCCGAAGGCGGAGCGCTGATCAATATGGATCAGGCGGCAGCCAAAGCCAAAGTGCCGTTCAGCGTGAAGTGGGGGCAGATCAAGCAACTGCTGGGCTCACGGATGATGATCGGTATTTACATCGGCCAATACTGCATAAACGCGCTGACCTACTTCTTTATTACCTGGTTCCCGGTTTATCTGGTACAGGCACGCGGTATGTCGATTTTGAAAGCCGGTTTTGTTGCCTCGGTCCCGGCCATTTGCGGATTCGCAGGCGGCGTGCTCGGCGGCATTATTTCCGACTGGCTGATGCGCCGTACCGGTTCGCTGAATATCGCCCGTAAAACGCCAATCGTACTGGGTATGCTGTTGTCGATGGTGATGGTGTTCTGTAACTACGTCAACGTAGAGTGGATGATCATCGGCTTTATGGCGCTGGCCTTCTTCGGCAAAGGTATCGGTGCGTTGGGATGGGCGGTGATGGCCGATACTGCGCCAAAAGAGATCAGCGGTTTGAGCGGCGGTCTGTTCAATATGTTTGGCAACATCTCCGGTATCGTTACGCCAATTGCTATCGGCTACATCGTAGGTACCACTGGCTCGTTTAACGGTGCGTTGATTTACGTCGGGGTGCATGCGCTGATTGCTGTAGTGAGCTATCTGGTGCTGGTGGGTGATATTAAACGTATCGAACTGAAACCTGTCGCAGGGCAATGATGATGACAACACAATCGAGTCCCATTATTACCGATATGAAGGTCATCCCGGTGGCCGGTCATGACAGCATGCTACTCAATATTGGCGGGGCGCATAACGCATACTTTACCCGCAATATCGTCGTGCTCACCGATAACGCCGGAAATACCGGCGTCGGTGAAGCGCCGGGCGGTGAAGTGATTTATCAGACGCTGGTGGACGCGATTCCACAAGTGTTGGGTCAGGAAGTCGCGCGCCTGAATAAGGTGGTTCAGCAGGTGCATAAAGGCAACCAGGCCGCTGATTTTGACACCTTTGGCAAAGGTGCCTGGACCTTTGAACTGCGGGTTAATGCGGTGGCCGCGCTGGAAGCCGCACTGCTCGACCTGCTGGGCAAGGCGCTGAACGTGCCGGTCTGCGAACTGTTAGGGCCAGGCAAGCAGCGCGATGCGGTCACCGTGCTCGGCTATCTGTTCTACGTGGGAGATCGCAGCAAAACCGATCTGCCGTATCTGGACAGCACGCCGGGTAACCATGAGTGGTATCACCTGCGTCACCAGCAGGCGATGAACAGTGAGGCGGTGGTACGTCTGGCTCAGGCTTCGCAGGATCGCTACGGCTTTAAAGATTTCAAACTCAAAGGCGGTGTGCTGCCTGGCGAGCAGGAAATCGACACCGCTCGCGCGTTGAAACAATGCTTCCCGGATGCGCGTATTACGGTCGACCCTAACGGTGCCTGGCTGCTGGATGAAGCTATCTCCTTGTGTAAAGGGCTGAACGATGTTCTGACTTACGCCGAAGATCCGTGCGGCGCAGAACAGGGTTTTTCTGGCCGCGAAGTGATGGCCGAGTTCCGCCGTGCAACCGGTCTGCCGGTAGCAACGAATATGATAGCCACCAACTGGCGTGAGATGGGCCATGCGGTGATGCTCAACTCGGTAGATATTCCACTGGCCGATCCGCACTTCTGGACCCTTTCCGGCGCGGTGCGCGTGGCACAGTTATGCGATGACTGGGGACTGACCTGGGGCTGCCACTCTAACAATCATTTTGATATTTCCCTGGCGATGTTCACCCACGTCGGTGCCGCTGCGCCGGGCAACCCAACGGCGATCGACACCCACTGGATCTGGCAGGAGGGCGATTGCCGCCTGACCAAAAATCCGCTGGAGATTAAACACGGAAAAATTGCGGTACCCGACGCGCCCGGCCTGGGCGTGGAACTGGACTGGGATCAGGTACAGAAAGCGCATGAAGCCTATAAGGCGCTGCCCGGCGGCGCGCGTAATGACGCAGGCCCGATGCAGTATCTGATCCCTGGATGGACTTTTGACCGTAAACGTCCCGTTTTCGGCCGCCACTAATTTTGAATAAGGACTTAATTATGAGCGCACAATTTACTACTCCAGTCGTAACCGCGATGCAGGTGATCCCGGTTGCGGGCCATGACAGCATGCTGATGAATCTGAGCGGCGCACATGCCCCGTTCTTCACGCGTAATATTGTGATTATCAAAGATAACTCCGGTCATACCGGCGTGGGTGAGATTCCCGGCGGCGAAAAAATTCGTCAGACCCTGGAAGATGCCATTCCGCTGGTGGTGGGCAAAACGTTAGGTGAATACAAAAACGTACTGAATGCGGTCCGCAATACCTTTGCCGAGCGTGATGCCGGTGGACGCGGTTTGCAGACCTTCGATTTACGTACCACTATTCATGTGGTTACCGGGATCGAGGCAGCCATGTTGGATCTGCTGGGTCAGCATCTGGGCGTTAACGTCGCATCTCTGCTGGGCGACGGTCAGCAGCGTAGCGAAGTTGAAATGCTGGGTTATCTGTTCTTCGTCGGTAACCGTAACGCGACGCCGCTGCCGTATCAGAGCCAGCCGGATGAGAAATGCGACTGGTATCGCCTGCGTCATGAAGAGGCGATGACCCCGGATGCAGTGGTGCGCCTGGCGGAAGCCGCATATGAGAAATATGGTTTTAACGATTTCAAACTGAAAGGCGGGGTGTTGGCCGGGGAAGAAGAAGCGGAATCTATTGTGGCGCTGGCGAAACGCTTTCCACAGGCACGTGTCACGCTCGATCCCAATGGCGCGTGGTCGCTGAATGAAGCGATTAAAATTGGTAAGTACCTGAAAGGATCGCTGGCTTATGCGGAAGATCCGTGCGGTGCCGAGCAGGGGTTCTCAGGCCGTGAAGTCATGGCGGAATTCCGTCGTGCTACCGGTTTGCCGACCGCCACCAACATGATCGCCACCGACTGGCGTCAGATGGGACATACGCTGTCGTTGCAGTCCGTGGATATCCCGCTGGCGGATCCGCACTTCTGGACTATGCAGGGTTCTGTCCGCGTTGCGCAGATGTGTCATGAGTTTGGGCTGACCTGGGGCTCGCACTCTAACAACCACTTTGATATTTCGCTGGCGATGTTTACTCATGTTGCGGCGGCGGCGCCGGGCAAAATTACCGCTATCGATACCCACTGGATCTGGCAGGAAGGCAATCAACGCCTGACCAAAGAGCCGTTTGAAATCAAAGGTGGCATGGTGCAGGTACCGGCGAAGCCGGGTCTGGGCGTGGAGCTGGATATGGATCAGGTTATGAAAGCTCATGAGCTGTATCAGCAACATGGACTGGGAGCGCGCGATGATGCCATGGGAATGCAGTATCTGATCCCGAACTGGACGTTTGATAATAAGCGTCCGTGCATGGTACGCTAAGCGAACTGGGACCGCTCCCACGAAGGGGCGGTTTTTCTCCTGGTGTATGCTTAACACAGTCAACATGCGTAAGGATGCTTTATGAAAATAGTAATCGCACCGGATTCCTATAAGGAAAGTTTGAGTGCGCTTGAAGTGGCAACGGCTATTGAGCTGGGATTTCGTGAGATCTGGCCTGAGGCGAATTACGTGAAGATCCCGGTCGCGGATGGCGGTGAGGGAACGGTCGAAGCGATGGTTGCCGCAACGCAAGGCCACCTTGTGCATGTTGATGTTACCGGCCCTCTGGGTAAAACGATTCAGGCATTTTATGGTTTATCCGGGGATGAGCGTTCGGCGTTTATCGAAATGGCGGCCGCCAGCGGACTGGAGCAGGTTCCCGCAGGTTTACGCGATCCGCTGAAAACGACCTCCTGGGGAACCGGGGAGCTAATCCGTCATGCGCTGGACGCGGGCGTTGAACATATCATTATCGGCATTGGCGGCAGCGCCACCAATGATGGCGGTGCCGGGATGGTGCAAGCGCTGGGAGCAAAATTACTGGATGCGCAAAATAACGATATTGCTCATAGCGGGACTGGCCTTGAATCACTCGCCCGGATTGATATTTCTCAGCTAGACCCGCGCCTTGCCGCGTGCCGTATTGAAGTGGCCTGCGATGTGACTAATCCGTTGACCGGTGAAGAGGGGGCCTCTGCGGTCTTCGGTCCGCAAAAGGGGGCGACGCCGGAGATGATTCTTCGTCTTGATCGGGCGCTCACGCATTATGCGCAACTCATTGCCCGCGATCTGGACGTCAACGTGCTGGAATTGGCGGGTGGTGGCGCGGCTGGCGGTATGGGGGCGGCACTGTATGCGTTTTGCGGTGCGCAGTTACGCTGCGGTATTGAGGTCGTGACGGATGCGTTACACCTCGACGACTGCGTTGCGGATGCGGATTTAGTGGTCACGGGTGAAGGACGTATCGACAGCCAGACCATTCACGGTAAGGTTCCGGTTGGCGTGGCGAAGGTGGCAAAGCGTTACAACAAACCGGTTATTGGCATTGCCGGCAGCCTGACGGCTGATGTCGGTGTTGTACACGAGCATGGGCTGGATGCGGTTTTTAGCGTTATTTATACCGTTTGCACGCTGGATGAGGCGCTGAAGAACGCGAGTGAGAATGTGCGAATGACGGCGCGAAACGTGGCCGCGGCCCTGAAAGCTGGTCAGCAATTACGTTGAATGATGTGGCATGAAGGCCGGATAAGACGCGTGAGCGTCGTCATCCGGCAATCAGATCTTTACCCTAACAACTTCTTCGCTTCGCGCGCAACGTTATCCATTTCATCCAGAAGCTCTAAAAACTCAGGCTCCAGCTCTTCTTCTTTGCTCCCGCTACGTAATTGCTGCTCAATCAGCTGACACAGGTTTTTCATGCGGGGAACGCCGCTATAACCGCAACTGCCATGCAGTTTATGGATCATATCCACCAGTCCTTCAGGGTTTTCACCTACCAGCTGTTCTTCAATTTTGTTACGCACTTCGGGCAGAAAATCGAGCAGCATTTGCAGCATATCCCGCGCCAGATCGTTTTTACCGGCGGCTTGCCTTAACGCCAGTTGCCAGTCGAGTGTGGTATTCGGATTGACGACCGGTTCAACAGCGAGCGCCCTCAGCGATGTGCTCGCGCCGGGTTTGTAGCGTAACAGCAGATTATGCAGCTTATCTTCTTCGATAGGCTTCGCCAGGTAATCGTTCATCCCGGCGCTGAGCAGCTTCTCTTTTTGCCCGGCCATGGCATGCGCGGTGACCGCAATGACCGGCGTCTGTTGTTGATGAGGAAGCTGGTGGATCAGTTCGCAGGCGCGAATACCGTCCATGTCTGGCATCTGAATATCCATCAGGATGAGATCAAACTGCATCTGTTTGGCGCGATCCACAGCCTGATGTCCGCTGTCGCAGAGCACGACGTGCTGCACTTTATCTTCCAGCAGAGCACCAATCAGCTTGAGGTTCGCCGGGTTGTCGTCCACCGCCATGACGGTCATCGCAATTTTGCTCTCGTCTAACAGTAGCGGAGCCGCGCTGTGGTTCAGTTGACAATACTCTGTCAACGCTGGCAGTAAGCGGGTTGAGGTAAGAGGTTTCAACAGGCACGCCGCCGCGCCGCCCTGCTTTAATTTCTCAGCGTTGATCTGCGCATGGCAAGGCAGAGCCAGTAACAAAAAGTCGGTCATCGCCGCTGCGCTTGCCAGCCGCTCATGCTGCATAGTGAGCGGTTCGCGTAAAGTGACCGGTATGCCAAGCAGCAGAATATCGTAGTGATCCTTCGGCAGCCCGGAGAATGAAGGGCTGTAAATCACTTCCAGCGGCGTTTCACTCAAGATATCTAACGTGCATTGCGCGGCTGTGGCGTTAGGTTCAACGTAGGCCAGCCGCTTTCCGGCCAGACAGTGCGTGGTTGAGCGATCCACGAGAACGTTAGGGTTGAGATCGAGGCTGATATGGAACCAGAACGTGGAGCCCCGGTTCGGCTGGCTGTGGAAGGAGATATCCCCGCCCATTTCATTGACCAGCTTTTGCGTAATGACCAGGCCCAGTCCTGTCCCGCCGTGGCGGCGGGAAATACTGGCATCGGCCTGGCGGAAGGCCTGGAACAGGCGTGACTGATCGCGCTCAGGGATGCCAATTCCGGTATCGCGGATTTGCACTTCAATTTGCACTTTCGTGTTACTGAGGGCGCGTTTCTCGACCAGAATGTCGATATTGCCGCCTTCGGTAAATTTGATGGCATTGCCAACCAGATTAGTGATTACCTGCTGTAAGCGCAGCGGGTCCCCGATGACGTTGTCCGGCACGTCATTCTTAATATTTAGCGTCAGCTCAAGCCCTTTATCATGGGATGAGTGCGCTAACAGCGTGACGACGTCATCCAGCGTGCTACGCAGCGGGAATGGGATGCTTTCCAGAATCAGTTTGCCCGCCTCAAGTTTGGAGAAGTCGAGCACATCATTGATGATGGCCAACAGATTGTTGGCCGAGCGTTCAATCGTATTCAGGTGATCGCGCTGCGTCGTGTTGAGCTCGGTTTTAAGCGTCAGGCGGGTGAAGCCAATCACGCCATTCAGCGGCGTACGCAGCTCATGCGACATGTTAGCCAGAAACTCAGACTTAATACGCGCCGCTTCCTGGGCGCGTTTCTTCGCCAGATCCAGTTCGACGTTCTGGATTTCCATCTGCTCCAACGTTTCGCGCAGGTCAGAGGTGGCCTGGTCGATGTTGTGCTGCATCTCTTCATGGTAGGCCGCAAGTGACATCGCCATCGAGTTGATGCCATTTTTGAGCATATCCAGCTCGCCCAACATGAAACCTTCGACGCGGCTGTCGAGCTGTCCTCTACGTATTCGGTCAACGGTATTTACCATATTGCGAATCGGGCCAGTCACGTCGCGCATCAGACGCCAGCCAAAAATTAACGCAATACCGATACAAAACAGCATCATTACGCTGGAGATAAAGATCTCTTTATACTGCTGCAATCGTACTGACTTGAGGTCCAGCTCAAGCGCCACATACCCCAGCATATTTTCCGTATTTTTGGCGTCGCTGACGGCAGATTCATCCGGCGAATAGCTTTCCGATATAATTGGCGTTCGCAGGATCATGATATCCCCGAGCCGGGTGACGCTCAGCTTTCGGGGAAATGGTGAACCGGTTGCCAGCTGCATTTCAGACGGATCGAGATGAAAATTGGATGTGACAAACAGCCGATTATTCTCGTCATAGACAGAAATTGCCCGCACGATATCGGAATGGCGACGATGCAGCACGCTGATAAGTTGGCCGATGGATTCTCTGTTTTGCAGATTCATGCCATATTCGCTGGAGACTGCGAGTGGCTCAATGATGCTGGCGCCAGCATCTTCCAGTTGACGCTGCAAGTCGTTATAGCGATGCACAACAAAAAAGATACTGAGCAGCAAACCAATCAGGACGGTCGGGGCCAGGATCAGAATCATCATGCGTGCGCGCAGGCTGTAGTTGGTCATGGAGTTCCGTTATGGGACAATTAGGGTCACACTGTTAAATAGAGAAATATCTCGTCGATGGCGCAATTCTACTCTGCAAAACGACGCGTGACGACGCGTCAGATCATAACCGTTACCGTCAATGACCTTGATCCTTTCGGCCAGGGCGTTGCTCGCCATAACGGAAAGGCGTTGTTTATACCGGAATTGCTACCTCAGGAAAGCGCCGAGGTGGTGATTACCGAAGATAAAAAACAGTTCGCCCGCGCGCAAGTAAAACGACGTTTAAACGACAGTCCGCAGCGTGAAGTGCCACGTTGCCCGCATTTTGGCGTGTGCGGCGGCTGCCAGCAGCAGCATGCCAGCATCATGTTGCAGCAGCGTAGCAAAAGCGCGGCGTTGTCGCGTTTAATGAAATGTGAAGTGTCGGATGTTATAGCTGATACCCCGTGGGGCTATCGTCGTCGCGCCAGGTTGAGCCTGAACTATCGGCCAAAAGAACAAAAATTGCAGATGGGGTTTCGCAAATCTGCATCCAGCGACATTATCGATGTTAAACAATGCCCTATTTTGGTGCCCCAGCTTGAAGCGCTCTTGCCCCACATCCGGGCGTGTCTGGAAAGTCTGCAAGGGTTACGCCATCTTGGTCATGTCGAGCTGGTGCAGGCGGGGAGCGGAACCCTGATGATTTTGCGCCACACGGCGCCATTAAGTGTTCAGGACAAAGAAAAACTGGAATGCTTTTCGCATTCTCAGGGGCTGTCTTTGTTTCTGGCCCCGCAAAGCGAGATACTGGAATCAATATCAGAAGAGTCGCCCTGGTATGACTCAAATGGACTACGGTTAACCTTCAGCCCGCGTGATTTTATTCAGGTCAATGAAGGGGTAAACCAACAAATGGTGGCCCGTGCGCTCGAATGGCTGGATGTGCAACCTGAAGATCGCGTACTCGATCTGTTCTGTGGAATGGGTAATTTTACCCTGCCGTTGGCAACCCGGGCTGCAAACGTGGTGGGGGTGGAAGGGGTACCGGCGCTGGTGGAAAAAGGCCGGGAAAACGCGCTGAATAACGGATTACACAATGTGACATTTTTTCATGAAAACCTTGAGGAAGATGTTACCCGGCAGCCGTGGGCGAAAAACGGATTCGACAAAGTATTGCTCGATCCTGCGCGTGCGGGGGCTGCAGGTGTGATGCAACATATTATAAAATTAGAACCTATACGCGTTGTTTATGTATCCTGTAACCCGGCAACGCTGGCTCGTGACAGCGACGCTTTGCTCAACGCGGGATATGTCATACGGCGACTGGCGATGCTCGATATGTTCCCGCACACTGGACACCTGGAATCAATGGTCCTGTTTGAGCGTATGTAATAAATTTTGTACCCATTGGATTTCGGGTGGTAATGCAGCGTGAAAGACAATGGGTATGGCTTGTCGACTTCGACAGGCCAGGCCCCTTAAGGAGAGGACAATGGTTGCGGTAAGAAGTGCACATATAAATAAAGCTGGTGAGTTTGATCCAAAGAAATGGATCGCGAGTCTGGGGATCTCCAGCCAGCAGTCGTGTGAACGCTTAGCCGAAACCTGGGCGTACTGCCAGCAGCAGACACAGGGGCATCCGGATGCGGAACTGCTGCTGTGGCGTGGCGTAGAGATGGTTGAAATACTCTCCATGTTGAGTATGGATATCGACACGCTGCGTGCAGCAATGCTGTTCCCTCTGGCAGATGCCAACGTGGTCAGTGAAGACATCCTGCGCGAGAGCGTGGGCAAATCCATTGTTCATCTTATCCACGGCGTGCGGGATATGGCGGCAATACGCCAGCTTAAGGCCACTCATACCGATTCAGTCTCATCCGAACAGGTCGATAACGTTCGCCGCATGCTGCTGGCTATGGTGGACGATTTCCGCTGTGTGGTCATCAAGCTGGCCGAACGAATTGCACATCTGCGTGAAGTGAAGGACGCTCCAGAAGATGAACGCGTTCTGGCGGCAAAAGAGTGCACCAATATCTATGCGCCGCTGGCCAACCGTTTGGGTATCGGGCAATTAAAATGGGAACTGGAAGATTACTGCTTCCGTTACCTGCACCCGGCTGAATACAAACGTATTGCCAAGCTGCTGCACGAACGTCGCATCGATCGCGAGCATTACATTGATGAGTTCGTCGGTCATTTGCGCTCAGAGATGAAAACGGAAGGCGTCAAAGCCGAAGTGTACGGACGTCCGAAACACATCTACAGCATCTGGCGCAAAATGCAGAAAAAGCAGCTGGCCTTCGATGAACTTTTCGACGTGCGCGCGGTGCGTATCGTGGCGGAGCGTTTACAGGACTGCTATGCCGCGCTCGGGATAGTGCATACTCACTATCGCCATCTGCCGGATGAGTTCGATGACTATGTCGCTAACCCGAAACCCAACGGCTATCAGTCAATTCATACGGTTGTGCTGGGACCGGGCGGGAAAACCATTGAAATTCAGATCCGTACAAAACAGATGCACGAAGATGCCGAACTGGGCGTTGCGGCACACTGGAAGTACAAAGAGGGCACCGCTTCAGGCGTAGCGCGTTCTGGTCATGAAGATCGTATTGCATGGCTGCGTAAGCTGATCGCCTGGCAGGAAGAGATGGCGGACTCTGGCGAAATGCTGGATGAAGTCCGTAGCCAGGTCTTTGATGACCGAGTGTACGTCTTTACGCCAAAAGGCGACGTTGTGGACTTACCTGCGGGCTCCACACCGCTCGATTTTGCTTATCATATTCACAGTGATGTGGGGCACCGTTGCATTGGCGCGAAAATTGGCGGGCGCATCGTACCGTTTACCTACCAGCTGCAGATGGGCGATCAAATTGAAATTATCACCCAGAAACAGCCTAACCCAAGCCGCGACTGGCTGAACCCTAACCTCGGTTACGTAACCACCAGTCGGGGGCGTTCGAAGATCCACGCCTGGTTCCGTAAACAGGACCGCGACAAAAACATCCTTGCTGGCCGCCAGATCCTCGACGATGAGCTGGCGCATTTAGGCATTAGCCTGAAAGAAGCGGAAAAGCACCTGCTGCCGCGCTACAGCTTCAATGAGCTGGATGAGCTGCTGGCGGCGATTGGTGGGGGGGACATTCGCCTCAACCAGATGGTGAACTTCCTGCAGGCGCAGTTTAATAAGCCAAGCGCAGCCGAACAGGATGCCGCCGCGCTGAAACAGCTTCAGCAGAAAACGCAGGCGCCGCAGAGTCGCCGTAAAGACAACGGTCGCGTGGTGGTGGAAGGGGTGGGTAACCTGATGCACCACATCGCGCGCTGCTGCCAGCCGATTCCAGGCGATGAAATTGTCGGGTTTATCACTCAGGGCCGCGGTATTTCCGTGCACCGGGCGGATTGCGAACAGTTGACCGAGCTGCGCTCCCATGCGCCGGAACGTATTGTTGATGCGGTTTGGGGCGAAAGCTACTCGGCAGGATATTCGCTGGTGGTTCGCGTCCAGGCTAACGATCGCAGCGGCTTATTACGTGATATCACCACGATTCTTGCCAACGAGAAGGTGAACGTGCTGGGGGTTGCCAGCCGGAGTGATATCAAACAGCAACTGGCT
This sequence comes from Citrobacter sp. XY323, assembly GCF_025106035.1. NCBI lineage: Bacteria > Pseudomonadati > Pseudomonadota > Gammaproteobacteria > Enterobacterales > Enterobacteriaceae > Citrobacter > Citrobacter sp. XY323. The sequence continues at coordinate 43,224 of NZ_JANYUK010000009.1, read as the reverse complement.
ACCATCGATATGACCATCGAAATCTATAACCTGCAGGTGCTCGGGCGCGTGCTTGGCAAGCTGAACCAGGTGCCGGATGTGATCGACGCACGTCGTCTGCACGGCGGTTAGTTTAGTGTTCAGAGTTGCTGAGTTTTATCAGTAGCTCTTATTTGATGTCTGCATAAACAGTATCTCCGCTGGAGCTGCTGTTTATGCAGGCACAATTCTGATTTTTATTTTTCCTGATTAACTTCAAATCTTCGCATTGATATAATTTCCCCGGTGTTAAGCATTTTTATTTTTAAATACTAGCTTATTACTCGGAAACATTATGTTTTATGGAACTAAAGATTCATTTGAAAAACAGAAACGCGAATATTTAATCACGGCGCAGCGTTTGTGGATGGTTGAACCATTTTACTTCAAGAGTTCTGATTATTATAATCGAGTAATCAGAACGGTTACTCACCTTGAAATTCAAATTAAGATGAATTGTTTGACCTGGAAAGGGGGAGAAGAAATATTAAAGTATAAAAACGGAGTGATGAAATATCAACAAGCAGTAATATCAAATAACAAAATTTATTCTACATGGTTGGGAGAAAATCAGTATAGAAATGAACGCTCTGTTGAGTTATACAGGCTTTTTAGTAAAATAATTGGGTTTTTATCTGGTTTTGGTCAAGTAGGTACAGGTGTTGGAATATGTGTTTCGACCGCCGGAAGTGCTGCAATACCAGGTGTTTCAATGATAGTCCAGGGGCTAAATAATATTTATGAAAACGGCTACTACCTTGTTGCTTATGAAGAAGTTTCAGGGCCATTAAGGGAAGCTTATCGATATACCGCGAGTAAAGCTGGGTATGATAGAAAGTTTGGGGATATGGCCTATAGTACTATAGATCTAGCTCTTTCCGGGTATGGAGTGGCGCGTAAAATCCCTACGCCTCGCGATAAATCCTGGAGTCTCTTCGGTATAAAATTACATCAAACGGATTATACTCGAGGTATTGTCGATATGACGAAACCTGTTTTTATGCTTGACATTATTAGTGATGAAATCACTGTGTTATCATTAATGCCAGCTTATGATATAGATGATTTGGAGATGTAGTAATGGAATACATGGATATTTCTCTATCAAAACCTTGGTTTCCTGTTTTTATTTATTTTTTAGTATCGATGTTGGTTTTTGTTTTGTTGTTTTTACTCACAGGACTTTTTGTAAAGTCAAACGTATTTCCTAGGTTTGTTGTTATATTTATTGTTACTTGCCTGTGTGCTGCGCAGGTTATATTGGGTTACTATGACTTGATTGGTTATAGAGGCCCCGGTTATGAATATTTAAATATATGGCATACTTCTGATTATGATTCTATAAATTATGGGGCTGTCATATTTTGTTTCTTATATGGCATGCTATTAATCTGGCGGTTTTAGAATAAGATAGTGACAACCCCATTTGATACGATAGTATAGAATTAAATGTATAGACAGTAGAGATGGTGTTACTCACATGAACCAAATCGACCGACTGCTCGGTATTATGCAGCGCCTGCGCGACCCGGAAAACGGTTGTCCCTGGGACAAAGAGCAGACATTCGCCACTATTGCCCCTTACACCCTCGAAGAAACCTATGAAGTGCTGGACGCAATTGCGCGGGAAGACTTCGACGACCTGCGTGGAGAGCTGGGTGACTTGCTGTTCCAGGTGGTGTTTTACGCCCAGATGGCGCAGGAAGAAGGACGTTTCGATTTCAATGATATTTGCGCCGCCATCAGCGATAAGCTTGAGCGTCGCCACCCACATGTTTTTGCTGATGTTTCTGCCAGTAACAGCACTGAGGTGTTGACCCGCTGGGAGCAAATCAAAAGCGAAGAACGCGCCCAGAAGGCGCAGCATTCCGCACTCGACGATATTCCCCGTAGCTTACCGGCGTTAATGCGCGCCCAAAAAATCCAGAAACGCTGCTCTAATGTTGGCTTCGACTGGAAAACATTAGGACCGGTTGTCGACAAGGTTTACGAAGAGATCGATGAAGTCATGTTTGAGGCGAAGCAGGCTGTTGTCGACCAGGCTAAACTGGAGGAGGAAATTGGCGACCTGCTGTTTGCGACGGTCAATATGGCTCGGCATTTAGGCACTAAAGCTGAGACCGCATTGCAAAAAGCGAACGAGAAATTTGAGCGCCGTTTTCGTGAGGTTGAGCGAATTGTAGCGGCTCGGGGTCTGGAAATGACTGGTGTTGATCTGGAAACTATGGAAGAAGTCTGGCAACAGGTAAAACGGCAGGAAATTGATCTCTAAGGGATTTCGTCGGTCAAGGGCGATTTGTGTGATTTTTTAAATAACAAGCGCTTGATTTACGTCAAAAACATTTACCCCAAAGGGGCTATTTTCTCACTCCCGATGTTTATGTGAGCCTGGTGAAGAGGAGGAATAATGAAAGTTTGTGGCGCTCGTCATGTTCGGGTATACTACTTTCCCGTCTTGGTAATTCCATCGTTTCACCCTAACTTCTCAGGTCCAGCATGACAACGAACTATATTTTTGTGACCGGCGGGGTCGTATCCTCTCTGGGTAAAGGCATTGCCGCAGCCTCCCTGGCAGCCATTCTTGAGGCTCGTGGCCTCAACGTGACCATGATGAAACTGGATCCGTATATCAACGTCGATCCAGGTACTATGAGTCCAATCCAACACGGGGAAGTGTTCGTTACTGAAGACGGCGCTGAAACCGACCTGGACCTGGGTCACTATGAGCGTTTCATTCGTACCAAAATGACTCGCCGCAATAACTTCACTACCGGTCGAATTTACTCCGATGTCCTGCGCAAAGAGCGCCGTGGCGACTATCTGGGTGCAACCGTACAGGTTATCCCGCACATCACCAACGCGATTAAAGAGCGTGTCCTTGCCGGTGGCGAAGGTCATGACGTCGTTCTGGTTGAAATCGGCGGTACGGTCGGTGATATCGAATCCCTGCCATTCCTGGAAGCGATTCGCCAATTAGCGGTAGATATCGGTCGTGAACACGCGCTGTTCATGCACCTGACTCTGGTTCCTTACCTGGCCGCTGCCGGTGAAGTCAAAACTAAACCGACTCAGCACTCGGTAAAAGAGTTGCTGTCTATCGGTATCCAGCCTGACATTCTGATCTGTCGTTCCGATCGCGCGGTTCCGGCCAACGAACGTGCAAAAATTGCATTGTTCTGTAACGTGCCAGAAAAAGCCGTTATTTCAATGAAAGATGTCGATTCCATCTATAAAATTCCAGGCCTGTTGAAATCCCAGGGCCTTGACGATTATATTTGTAAACGATTCAGCTTGAACTGTCCGGAAGCTAATCTGTCAGAATGGGAACAGGTTATCTACGAAGAAGCGAATCCGGCTGGCGAAGTGACTATCGGTATGGTCGGCAAGTATATTGAACTGCCGGATGCTTATAAGTCAGTTATCGAAGCATTGAAGCACGGTGGTCTGAAGAATCGTGTCACCGTCAACATTAAGCTGATCGATTCGCAAGATGTCGAAACGCGCGGCGTTGAGATCCTGAAAGGTCTTGATGCAATCCTGATCCCTGGCGGCTTCGGCTACCGTGGTGTTGAAGGTAAGATCGCGACAGCGCGCTTTGCGCGTGAAAACAATGTTCCTTATCTGGGTATTTGCCTGGGTATGCAGGTTGCGTTGATTGAGTTTGCACGTAACGTAGTGGGTATGGATAACGCCAACTCCACGGAATTTGTGCCAGACTGTAAGTACCCGGTGGTGGCCCTGATTACCGAATGGCGCGATGAAGACGGCAACGTTGAAGTCCGTACCGAGAAGAGCGATCTGGGCGGCACAATGCGCCTTGGCGCCCAGCAGTGTCAGTTGAGCGACGATAGCCTGGTTCGTCAGCTGTACGGCGCGCCGACAATTGTTGAACGCCATCGCCACCGTTACGAAGTCAACAATATGCTGTTGAAACAGATTGAAGCTGCGGGTCTGCGTATTGCAGGCCGTTCCGGTGATGATCAGTTGGTCGAGATCATTGAGGTACCGAATCATCCGTGGTTCGTGGCCTGTCAGTTCCACCCGGAATTTACTTCCACGCCACGTGATGGGCACCCGCTGTTTGCCGGCTTTGTGAAAGCCGCCAGTGAACATCAGAAGCGTCAGGCGAAGTAAGAAGTAAAAAAGTTAGAACGGCAATGCACCCATCCGGGTGCATTGTTTGTCTGGAGTTTTAGTTTAACTTGTACTGAGGAAAATCTAATGTCCAAAATCGTTAAAATCATCGGTCGTGAAATCATCGACTCCCGTGGTAACCCGACTGTTGAAGCCGAAGTACACCTGGAAGGTGGTTTCGTTGGTATGGCAGCAGCTCCGTCAGGTGCTTCTACTGGTTCCCGCGAAGCACTGGAACTGCGCGACGGCGACAAATCCCGTTTCATGGGTAAAGGCGTACTGAAAGCTGTTGCAGCTGTTAACGGCCCAATTGCTCAGGCTCTGCTGGGTAAAGATGCTAAAGATCAGGCTGGCATCGACAAGATCATGATCGATCTGGACGGTACTGAAAACAAATCCAACTTCGGTGCAAACGCCATCCTGGCTGTGTCCCTGGCGAACGCCAAAGCAGCAGCTGCTGCTAAAGGCCTGCCGCTGTATGCACACATCGCTGAACTGAACGGTACTCCGGGCAAATACTCCATGCCGGTTCCGATGATGAACATCATCAACGGTGGTGAGCACGCTGACAACAACGTTGACATCCAGGAGTTCATGATTCAGCCGGTTGGCGCTAAAACCCTGAAAGAAGCCGTACGTATGGGTTCTGAAGTGTTCCATAACCTGGCTAAAGTTCTGAAAGCTAAAGGTATGAACACTGCAGTGGGTGACGAAGGCGGCTACGCGCCGAACCTGGGTTCCAACGCTGAAGCTCTGGCTGTAATCGCTGAAGCGGTTAAAGCAGCTGGCTACGAGCTGGGCAAAGACATCACCCTGGCGATGGACTGTGCAGCTTCTGAATTCTACAAAGACGGTAAATACGTTCTGGCTGGCGAAGGCAACAAAGCATTCACCTCCGAAGAATTCACTCACTTCCTGGAAGAACTGACCAAACAGTACCCGATCGTGTCCATCGAAGATGGTCTGGACGAGTCTGACTGGGACGGTTTCGCATACCAGACTAAAGTTCTGGGCGACAAAATCCAGCTGGTTGGTGACGATCTGTTCGTAACCAACACCAAGATCCTGAAAGAAGGCATCGAAAAAGGCATCGTTAACTCCATCCTGATCAAATTCAACCAGATCGGTTCTCTGACCGAAACTCTGGCTGCGATCAAAATGGCGAAAGACGCTGGCTACACCGCTGTCATCTCTCACCGTTCTGGCGAAACTGAAGACGCTACCATCGCTGACCTGGCTGTGGGTACCGCTGCAGGCCAGATCAAAACCGGTTCTATGAGCCGTTCTGACCGCGTTGCTAAGTACAACCAGCTGATTCGTATCGAAGAAGCTCTGGGTGAACAAGCGCCGTACAACGGTCGTAAAGAGATCAAAGGTCAGGCGTAATCCTGTTCTTTAACTCTTAACGTAAAAACCCGCTGCGGCGGGTTTTTTTATGCGTTCAGCGGAACTTGAAGCAGATAAATCTGCTGGCTGTTTTTATCGGCAAGTTTCTGAAGGAAGCAAAATAGCGCATGATTAGTTCGCAGATTAAACTTTTTGCGGATGATGTATTTATGCACATAGAGCGTTTTCTCTGAGATTGACATGTTGTGGGCAATCTCAGATGTCGTTATCCCCTGATAGATAAAGGACATAATACGCCTTTGCTGCCTGGTCAGGACTTTATGTGGACAATGAAGACATAATGTTTTCCCAGGTTGTCTTTGCTTTTTTCTTGATTCCCGCCAGGCGGTTAATACTTTCTCTTTGACTGTCGACAGTGAGTCCTGTCGGTGAATAAAAATGATCCGGGCAATGCAAAAGGGCAGATCGGAAGGGGAGTCAATCACCTCATCGGTTAAGCCAATAATAATGCCTGTTGTCCTGTTTTGCAGTTCAGGAAAACACATGAGATGCTCTCCTGGAGCCAGAGAAATAACGACGATATCTGCCTTATCAAAGTTTTGTTGGGAGTAAGATGTTAAAAAAATAATGTTATTGGCGGTTATTCCAAAGAATATCTCTATAAAAAAATGTTTCAATCCATCGCAATAAAATTCGTAAGGGTCCTGTATAAGTATTTTCATATTTAATATACCAGAAGCCAGCAGAGGCATTTATTAATAATAAGGGTATTTTTTATTGATTAAAATTCATTTGTACCAAAGAGTTAAACGTATTGGGAAGGGGGCAGATACCAGCCAGTAAAAAGGTCGCTGGACACAGGGGACAAAGTGCCAGGATAGAATAATTCATTTGTTGCACCATGATAAATATCCTTTACACAGAAATAGTTCGGTTTACTGATGAGTCATTGTGAATTGCAAAATAGTAACTTAATTGTAAGTAAAGTTGGCCTGAACGATACCAGAGATCGTGCCCGGCATCACATTGCCTTTGGAATAGGCCCGGGCACGTAAATTGTATGTAACGGTACGATCGGCCAGTACCGATTGAGTAATATTTTTATTATTTCCTTTCAGGTAACCGGTGCTGGCCTGGATCAGTTCTATCGCAACGTTCGCCGTTCCGCTATTTTTATAGCGTACCGGAAAGTCGGGATCTTCCGTTCCGGTAAACGTCACGACTACGCTGGTGGTTCCCACCGGGCAACTGGCAAGGTTAATGGTAAAATTAACCGGGGTAGATGTTGTACCTGCCACTGCAATATCTGCAGCCGGGATGTCTCCTAAATTAACATTGATATTGCTGCCACTGGCTACGACACACGGGGACGCAATAACTTTCCCGGTAATATTAATATTGGTGGGTTCGGCCCCGGCAATACTGATTGTCGTCCCCAGATACAGTCCTGCCAGCGCCAGATGAATGTACTTTTTATGAATATTCATTTTAATTCTCTCCTTGTATAACTCTGATGGCGAAGTTGCCTACTGATAAGTAATATTGAGCGTCGCAGTGGCGTTAGCGCTGCCTGCGGTCACGTTGTTTTTCGTCTGAAAATAGCGTGCGGTAAAGGCTCCCGGAGGAAATTCCTGACCGCCTGTTGAGGTTTTCAGCACGATGTTGTTATTCAGCTTCAGGGGCGTATTGCCATATAGCAGTTGGATCCCGATTCCGCTCGCAACTCCTGACATTCCTGCTCCCGATAACGCCAGGATACTGTCATTGGCGGTCTCTGCACTTTGCGTCCCACTTAACGATGCGTTAATGCGGACGCCCGCATCACAGTTCAGGTCTATTGTGTAAGTCCGGGTTGAGTTTGAAATATGATCGTCAAACTGCACCGGGCAAAAAGACAATGAGCCTGTATTCAGGGCAAAATTATAACGAACGCCAATTCCGTCGATATTCGTGGGATAGACATCGGTATAACCTGCAACAGGGGCTGAATTAACCTGTAAACGCAAGTACACATCTCTGTCGGCGTCAGGATCCCCAAAGCAACCCAACCCCCATACTTCGCTGCCAATAGATCCAAATTTATCACTGAAGACATTCATGGTGGCGTCGTCACGTTGATAATTTAACTTTCCTGAGAACGTGTAATACCCGCCGGAATTATTACAGCTGGCCGCTTCAACAGAGGCAGTAAACGCACCGGTTAACCCAAGTACCAGGACGAATATATGATTCTTCTGTATCTGTAACATAACGCATACCCTCACCGCTATTTCAGGTGACTATTCTCAGCAACTCATTCAGAGCCTGGCTCTAAGCAGGGTGGTTTTTTATCGGTAAGTAAAATTCATTTGTACCAGGGAATTAAACGTACCGGGGAGGGTAGTGTCAGAGACGATCACCCGACCAGCCAGTAAAAAGGTTGCCTTGCGCTGAGCGTCAACGGGGACGCTCATGCTGCTGCCGTTTCCCTGCACCTGCGCCTTGTTCGTGTCCCGGGCCATTTGCACGGCGGCGTTGGCGGCGGTCCCCGTATTGGCATACAACGTGGGATCTTCTGCTGCCGGTTGTCCGTTGAACGTCACGTCCACCGATGTCGTTCCTGCCGGGCATTTGAAAAGCCTTACCTCAAACGATTTCCACGCGGAAGCATTTCCGTCGGCGCGCATTTCATTTAAGCGGAGCTGGCCGAAATTAACGCTCTGGTTTTGTGAGGCGATATCGACTACGCAGGGAGAAGCCACAACATGACCACCGATATTGATCTCCGCAGCATATGCAGGGCACGCCAGACAAAGCGCCGGGAGAACATATTTCATTTGTTGCTGCATGATAAACACCCGTTGAGCAGAGAAGTCAGGTTTACTGATAGGTGAAGGTGACTTGTGAAACAGTCACTATCGTGCCGGGCATAACGTCTGCCGCTGCGGCAATGGCACGCGCGCCTATCGGGAAGGAGACTGTGCGGTCGGTTGCAACATTACGCTTTAATGTGGTTCCCGGACCTAAAAACTTACCGTTACCGGAACCCAGACTCTCTTTAAGCTGTACGTTAACATTGGTTGCCGTCCCGGTATTGGCATACTCCCCGGGGCTGTTCGCTGCTGGCGTTCCGGAAAAGGCCGCCGTTACCGATGTTGTGCCGAAAGGACAATCTTTTAAGATTAAATAAAAGATTTTGAATGTTGTGACGTTACCAGGCTGTGCCAGGGCGGTGGCCTGAATATCATCACCCAAATTAACATTGAGCTGTGATTTGGTGGTGTCAACGGTACAAGGTGAGGCGACGACTTTGCCGGTAATATTAATATTGACCGGATTGGCCCCGGCAATATTGATTGTTGCCGCTAAATACAGCCCCGCCAGCGCCAGATGAATGAATCTTTTATGAATATTCATTTTATTCCTCTCCTTGTATAACTCTGATGGCGGAGCCGTCTACTGATAAGTAATATTGAGCGTCGCTGTGGCGTTAGCGCTGCCCGCGGTCACGTTGTCTTTCGTCTGAAAATAGCGTGCGGTGAAGGCTCCCGGAGGGAATTCCTGACCGCCTGCTGAGGTTTTCAGCACGATGTTGTTATTCAGCTTCAGGGGCGTGCCGTCATAAAGCAGCTGGATCCCGATCCCTTTCGCAACCCCTGACGTTCCGGCCCCTGATAACGCCAGGATACTGTCATTGGAGGTCTCTGCACTTTGTGTCCCGCTTAACGATGCGTTAATGCGGGCACCTGCATCGCAGTTAAGATCTATCGTGAAGGTCCGCTCGCCTTTGGTTGTACCTATTGCGGTGAACTCACTGCCTAAAGCATCAGGCAACGGTACGGTAATCGTTGAACTGTTTAGCGAACAGGCTAACTGAATAACCTGACCTGCGACGATACTTCCCCTGATAACCTCAAGGTCACCGTAGGTTTTTTGAAAATACAATCCGCTATCAATATTTTTGGATGTTATCGGTCCCGTCTTATATAGCTCCACCGTTACACCCTTATCCATCCCGGAGTTCTCGACACCGACCGCACCCTGTCCCATTGTTCCTGTCCTGGGTGGGTTATCAAATGTATCTTGCGTGAACGCCGTATAATAGACCTTTATCCCGACGCCGGGGATGCCTGTACTATAGATATGGGGAAAACCGCTAATTGCATCGCGAAACATGGATACTGAAATTAATTCTCCCCCCTGACAACCGAACCATGAGCCAGTAAAGGACGGAAATAATTTTATCGTACCGATCTTCTGACCCACAGGAATATCACGTTGCGCATAGATTGTACCAATATCTATATTATCCCAGGCTATAACCCCCTTTTGTTGTTCGATATTGCAGGTGGCAAGCGCAGGAAATGAGCTGCATATCAGAAAAGCAGCGCTCCAGATAATTTTCTGAAATTGCATTTTGTTCATTGGTATACCTCAATATGCAGCAGATATCAGATAAAAAATTATTTTTTTGAACGGCTAAGTTATTTACTTAATGACATCGCTCGCTAATGATCAGAATATCGCTATTTTCCGGCGGCGCTTTATCCAGGGAATAATTCACCTGACACTGCTGCTCTGCACCGTTCCCCCATTTCACTCTTAGTTCGCCGCTGTCGGCCAGACCGGTCAGATACACCTGTCCGCCATCGCCAACGATAAATGCCTGGGCGCTTTTCTGCGCGGTATCGCTGACCGTCGCGCCAAATGGCACCGGCATTCCACCCTGTCGCAATAGCGTCATCATCACGCGCTGGCCCACGCTGGCGTTAAAGCTGGCCTGCACCACGGCTCCCCGCGTCGGCACCACGTTGCGGGTGGTCTGCGTCAGCTCTACGTTATCGGGCAGCGTCAGCGTATTCAGCTGCACCTGGTTTTTACGGTAGGGCGAGGTATAAGGCACGATGGCATAGCCGCGCCAGTCGGTTTTCACCCCGCTCTGATTGCTCACGCCAACCCCGGAGGCTCCCGGTGCCTGAACCAGTGCCATGGTTTCACCCAGCGGTTGGCCGAAGGTGACGCCGCTGGCGTGCGCGACTATCCCGCCCTGTAGCCCGTAGTTCAGCCGCTGGCTGTTTTTGTCGTAAGCATATCCCGCAGTGACTTCAGCATAGGTTCCGCGATAGTCGGCGTTCAGATTGCCGCCGTTGCCCGTCCCCTGGCTGCCGTAACTCTGCTGGATGCTCCAGCTCAGGTTATTGCCCTCAAGCGTCGTACCATTGAGTCCCACGGTGTGATTGGTGCTCCCTTTCTGGCTGCTGCTGACGTTCCACGACGCGTGGGTATTACTCAACCAGCGATTCAGTGGAATGCTGACGTTCAGTGAGAACACCTGGTCGCGCTCATAGACCTTTTCTTTGCCGGAGCCCCCGCTGCGCGACGTCGAGTTAATGTTATAGCTGTAATTAAGCCCGTAGCTGATGCCGTTCCAGCTATTGTTGTAACCGGCGCTCATCGACCGCAGGGTCCGGCCGCTGTTCCAGTAGTCTTCGTTTATCAGGCTCAGCGACAGCGAACCCGCTCTTTCCCACAAATTCTGGCTCAGCGACAGTTCAGTACGGTTTCGTCTGCGCTCGAAAAACGTCGGGGTATTCCCGCCGCGCAAGGTATCCATGACTTCTACCAGCGTGTAATAGCCGTCGGTCGAGTAGCGATAACCGGCAATGGCGAAGTTAGTCCCGGTTTCGACAATATTTTTGCTGTAGCGGATCCGCCATGACTGGCCTTTCTCCTTCGGCTGGCTCTGTATCTTCGACCAGCCCTGGGTGACGTCCAGCGAAAGCGCGCCAATTTCCCCCAGATTTTTACCGACGCCCAGCGCCAGCGACTGATAGTGGTCCGCGAACTGGCCGCCGCCATAGAGGGTAAAACCCCGGGGCAGGCCGTAGATCAGCGTCGCCTGGCTAAACGGCGTCTTTTCCACGCTGCGGTCATACGAACGATACTGGCCGCTGGTCAGTGAATATTTCAGCCGCTGTTCACGCTGGAGCACCGGCAGCGAGGCAAACGGTACGACGAGATTCTGCTCGCTGCCGTTATCTTCTTTAATCGTCACATAGAGATCCCCGCTGCCGCCGGTGGCGTACATGTCGTTGATTTCAAATGCGCCTGGTGCCACATAGCTCTGATAAATAACATACCCATTCTGGCGGATAATCACCTGCGCATTGGTTCGCGCGATGCCTTTGATCGCCGGTGCATAGCCCTTCATGCTGTCGGGGATCATCTCCTCGTCGGACGCCAGCTGCGCGCCGCGAAAAGGAACGCTGTCGAAAATATCGGACGGGGAGGCACTGTCTCCCAGCACCAGTTGGCTCTTCAGGACGCGAATATCACGGGACAAATAGGTATAGACGGTGTCCCAGCTGTCGCGACCGTTATTATCCCGCTGAAAAGTCGTGTAATTACGCAGCCGCCAGGGACCGATATTCATGCCGGGACGCAGGTTGGCGTACTGGGTCGTACTGTCCGTGCCGCTACGATCCCGTGCCCGGGTACTGGCGCCGTTCACGCTGTAATTAAGCAGCAGGGCGGTGATCCCATCATCCCACTGCGTTTCAGGAACGTAATCGCGTGGATTCATCACAATGGCGGCCTGCGGAATGCTCAACAGCAGTTGCTGCGCGCTAAAGCGAAACTCTGCGCGAGCCTGGGGGATCGCGTCCAGCCTGGCACACGGCGCGGCGGCATCGCCCAGATCCGGGAACAGGTCGGTTTTGACTCCCATCGCGTTAAGCTGGCTCACGCTCAGGCATGGCGATAGAAGCGCTTTCCCGTCCGGGCCGGGCTGCATGCTGAATTCCACTTCCCGGGTTTCCTGAAACTGGTTGTTAACAGAGATATCGACCCGGTAAACGCCCGGCGCCTGGCCGTTTTCCTCTTCAAATACGCTAAGATCGGTCTTTTCCTGATGCGGGTTGTCAATTTCCAGCATCAGCGGATTAAAATATTCCCTGGCGTGTGAGGCAAAAGTCGTTAAATTTAATAGTAAAAAGGGTGTCGAAAAAAGATAAATCAGCCTGCGGATATTATTGGTTTGTGGATATTCGCGCAGGTTTTTTGGGCTCCCCATCTGTGTAGTCCTTCCCTGAAGGGTAAATAATTAACGCCGGATTCCTGTGCTGTTATTTATCAGAACGAAGCACGATGAAGCTCGCCGATTCCGCCGTAATCATTAATAATTTTCCAGCTCACGCTATTACCCGCACCGCTGGGTAATTCAAAAATGGCGCTACTCTGCGGCGCAATATACCGGGCATCTTCCAGCTCTTTACCTGCAACGGTAACGCTCTGAAAATTCATATAAAATGAGGTCGGGTTACTCACCTCCAGCCGGTTGCCGCGGCGCTGCCAGGAAAGCTTATGGGTTAACACTTCCGCGGAGCCTGTTAAACCTTCAGGGCGATAGATCAGTTTGATGCGCGTCTTGACCGCGATCTGCAGCAGGTTTTTACCCTGATCTTTTTCTATCGAGGGGATACTCTTAATATTCAGCCAGTACAGCGATTCCCTATCCTGCGGTAGATTCCCGCCCGCCCGCACGACGCGCAAGACATTTTCCTGCCCGCCGTCCAGACGAAATAACGGCGGGGTGATCACAAACGGCGTTTTCTCTGCGCGATTAATTTCCGGTTCGACCCAGCTTTGCACCAGATAAGGTGCATGGTCCGGGTTGCTCACATTAATTGAAGACTCTTTCTTACTCCCATCGTAAATTAAGCGGGTGCCACCCACAATCAGGCCAGCCTGGGCTAACCCGGAGGTTATTATTAGTGCAGTCAGCAAGGTGAGAGGAATAAGTTTCATCATTAGTCATTCATTAAAAGAGTGAGGACGGACCGACAATAATCCATCGGTCCGAATAACAATTTCGTTATGCAGGTATGACGGGCTATTAATTATAAACAATGGTGAAACTTGCCATTGAATTAGCCTTGCCTGCAGTCACCGTTGTCGATGTGGCGATATAGCGCGCAATAAAATCCAGATTATTCACCACGCCGGTACCTGACGTCAGAGGGTATTGTTTGGATGCGTTATACAGCGGAATCGCGGTATTGGCATCGTCGTATAATTGAATCCCCACGCCGCCTGCCACGCCAGTTTCTGCGGTCAGGGCCAGCACGCCAGGACTCCCTGTCACCGGGGAGCCGTCAAACTTCACGGCCGCCTTGGTTGCGCTTACCGGGCAATCCGTGAGCTGCAACGTGAATTTGGTCGGTGCAGCAGTAGAGCCTGCGTTGGTAAAGGCGCTCTTACTGACCTGACCTAGTGTCACCGTCAGCGGACTGGCCGGACTATTGGTGACTTTACAGGCGGCATCAATAATCTCGCCGTTAAAATTCACCTCCCCATCAGCTGCCATCGCTGAAACTCCAGCCAGAGACGAAATCAGCACTCCCAGTGGCAGTAATTTGCTTTTCATGATCTATTCCTTGAGTATATTCAATTTATTAGTATTAATGTATTGCCAGGCAAACGGCAGCTTTTTGAAATTTATCAATAGAATATCGTCCCGTTTCCAGGCTCACAGATCTCTAATGATAATATTAATAAGAATGACAGTTCCCTGCTTTTATATTTAAAACGGGTTTGTCAAACGTTATAATTTGTATGAGATTATTCTTGTACATTTCAAAATATCCGGCAACACTTTTTTGGGTGTAATTTTACACCCTGTGTGTTTTCCGCGATAAAAGGGTTATGCCAGAGGGGTGGTAAGTCTTGGGAAAATAGCGACTGTCAGTTAACAAAACAAGAACATATTATAAGGGTAAACATTTCATCGAAGAGAGTACGTTATTTTTCTTCGTTGATACAATAGGTTAGTACTTTAACGGAAGATGCTCGATTGTCAAAAGGATGCCGTTTTCAATGCTGATATAGCCCCCCTTTTTTAGCTGGGCGAGGATTTTCATAATGCTGCTACGTGAAAGGCTGGTTTTCTGCTGGATATACTGCGCGGCAGAAACATCATGTCTGTATTCCGCTGGTTCACTCATCAACTCCTGTAACTGAACGCGGACAATTTCATAGGCACAGGTGGCCATGAGCCTGGTATTTATCGTATACAGTCGTGAGGTGACTCTGAGGCTATGGCAGGCCAGCAGCCTCCAGAGATTGTGTTCGGTGACGAACTGGTTGACCTTATCGGTACGGGTAATGGCGATCTCAGAGGTACTGTGGGTCTGAATAAACATCCCCGCCTCGGCGTAAAGTGTTCCACTGAGACCCATGATCCCTGGCACATACAGCGTGCCCAGCAGAATTTCACTCGTCTGATGATAGACGTTGCACACGCCGCTTCGTACCAGATAGCAGTACGCAACGCCATTATTATAAAGATATAACCGGGTGTTGGGAGGATACATAGCAAAAGTCGCCAGAGGAGCCAGGCTTTCCAGCAGTTCGGCGGTAGCGGAGAGGTTCAGACTGCGATCCGGATGTTCGGTATCCATAACATACTCCTCATGTTGATTGACGCTCACTTAAAATTTGACTCAGAATTATCCGATAGATCTTAATCTTATTTCTTTTTAAATCAATATCTTCAAAGTAATATTTAATCTTGTTTATATAACAAAATAATTCTGATAAGTAATTTATGGTTTTATTACTTATTTCCTTTTACTAAAATGGCTGTAATATCAAATTGGATGATTTTTAAGAAGAATGAATTCAGTACCCATAATAGTATTATGGATATTTATGCAAGTTATTTATGGGTGTAAAATTACACCCATAAATAACTTTTAAAAATCTAAAACAATTATCATAATTATCGTTTATGTGAGGGGAGTGCGTTAGGGGGATGTTCATAAGCCTATGGAGGGATTTATTTGTGAATAATAAAAAAAGAGCTACCTCAATAAGTTACAGCATCAGACACAAAAAGCCTCTGGCTGATATCAATCAACTGATAAGCATCCTTACACCTTCAGCCAATAAGTTGACGCTCGCCAATAAGCAGTCACTTAACTTTAGAGTGGAAGGGGAACATAAATGTTTTTTACTTCATCACGGTAACATTACGCTTTATCGCCATGCCGACGGTATTGCCTTAAATTCAGAATCAGCTCCCTACATATTTGGCTTAAGTACGCAGTTGCTGGAGCATGATTATTTCTATATCAAAACGAATGAGACTTGTGATATTAGCGTGCTTTCTATTGCCGATGCTAACCGGATTATCGACAGGAGTAACCTGTGGAAAGGCGTAGCCGCGCTATTAATTTATAGTGCGACAAGAATGTTCGATCACTGCACGAAGATCTCGGCATTATCTTCTTATGAGATTATATGCTATCAGCTCTATGAACTGATGGATGAAACAGAAGAAGTGAGAAATAATGTCAGCATTGTTTCTTATATTTTAAGCCGTACCTTTCTGTCACGCAGCAGCATCATGAAGATACTGGCTCAGCTGAAGACTGGAAATTATATCGAGACTGAAAAAGGCCTGCTCAGAGCGATAAACAACATACCTTCAAAATATTAAATCATCACCGCTGGCGACAGCACCTGAAGCCACAGAGGCGCGGCGGCTCCCGTACATGACCTGATGACCGAAATCTGCGATACTTATGCTTTATCCCCCTCACAGAGATGACTATGCAGTACCCGATTAACGAGATGTTCCAGACCCTGCAAGGTGAGGGTTACTTTACCGGCGTCCCCGCCATTTTTATTCGTTTACAGGGATGCCCGGTTGGCTGTGCCTGGTGCGATACCAAACACACCTGGGATAAGCTTGAGGATCGGGAAGTCTCCCTGTACAGCATCCTGGCTAAGACCAAAGAGAGCGATAAATGGGGCGCGGCAAGCAGCGAGGATCTGCTGGCGGTCATTGTGCGTCAGGGCTATACCGCCCGTCACGTGGTGATAACCGGTGGCGAGCCCTGCATTCATGACCTGATGCCGCTGACAGACCTGCTGGAAAAGAACGGCTTTAGCTGCCAGATTGAAACCAGCGGTACCCACGAAGTGCGCTGTACGCCGAATACCTGGGTGACCGTATCGCCGAAGGTGAATATGCGCGGCGGTTATGATGTGCTGTCGCAGGCGTTGGAGCGTGCGAATGAAATCAAACATCCGGTTGGTCGCGTTCGCGATATTGAAGCGCTGGATGAACTGCTGGCTACGTTGAGCGACGACAAACCGCGCATCATCGCCTTACAGCCAATCAGCCAGAAAGAAGATGCCACGCGTTTGTGTATTGATACCTGTATCGCGCGGAACTGGCGTCTGTCGATGCAGACACATAAGTATCTGAATATTGCCTGATGATAATGGGTTTATCGGCCTGCATTGAGTGCTACATGCAGGCCGGATAACCTTATGCGTTAGACCAGCTCTGAATCGAATTAACGTTATCCAGGCCGCCGTGCAGTACTTCATACGACTTTTTCAGGATCACATCGGTGTGCTGGGTTAAATCGCGGAAAATCCCTTTGTTCAGCGCGTCATAGCGTCTGGCGTTGCTTTCTATTGGCATGAATACATCTTTCACCCGAACCATTTTTTCTATCGCGGTCTCATAGTTCGGATAGAGACCAAGCCCTACCGCCGTGTTAATTGCCGCGCCCAGGCTGGCGCAACCGTTAATGGCATTCCGTCTTGCTGGAAGATTGAACACGTCGGCAAAGATTTGCATGAATAGATCGCTGTTTGAACCGCCGCCCGTGATGATAACCTGTTTAGCGAAGTGGTTCATTTCATTACACATATTGTCGTAATTGTTTTTCAGCGTCAGCGCAACGCTCTCCAGAATAGAGCGGTAAATCCAGGCGTAGTCCATGCTGGAGTCAAAGCCAATCATGATCCCACGTTTGAACGGTTCCCACGGGTTGGTCAGCCAGTCCAGGACGGTCATCAGGCCATTACAACCGGGTGGTACGCTGGCCGCTTTCTTGTTCAGCAAATCTTCCGGCGACAGATCCTGCGCTTTCGCATCCTGGATTAGTGATTCCCCCAACATATCCCGCAGCCAACTGACCGTCCACATTCCTTTGCGAATGCCATAGCCTTCGTAGAGTAGCGTTTGCGGAATCGAAGACATAATTGGCCAATAAGCGACGGGATCTTTGGGCAGGGCTTTGCCGTTCATCATCAGGGCGATATAGGTGCCTAATGAGATCACCGCGGTTTCGTCGTCCAGCAATCCTGCGCCCAGGGCCTCTACCGGTTTGTCGCTGGTGGTGCAAACCACCGGTAATCCGGCAGGGAAGCTGGTCGCCTTCGCGGCTGCGTCGGTCAAGTGCCCGATCACGGTTCCCGGCATCTGCACCTCGAACAGCATCCTGCGCGGGATATTGAATTTCTTCACCACCTCCGGGTCGTCGCTCCATGTCCAGGTTTTGTAATCCACCGGCCACTGACCAAAGTAGTTGGCGATATTGTCTTTAAATTCACCGGTTAAGCGATGTGACAAATAACCTGAAAATGAGGTGACGTAAGCCACATCATGATTGGCGTGCTCATAGGGGCGGGTGACGCGCGCGTCCTGCCAGCTGATCAATGGCGCAGCGGGCGTGCCGTCTGCTTTGAGCAATGCGCGACAGCAGCGAATAGAGCCCAGACCAATCCCGACAATGTCTTTTGGATCTCCCGCGAACTGGCTCATTAAGTCTTTGCCAGCAAAACACAATGAAGCCCATAAATCGTCGTCGGGATGCTCTGCCGTATCGGCGTCGGGAGTAAACATCGGTTGCAGGAGACCTTTTCCTTCACACACCACGTTACCTTCCAGATCGTACATCACTACCTTGGTACTCTGACTTCCGCCATCAATTCCAATGATGTATTTCTTTGACATTGTCATTCTCCTTTAATTTTCCATCTTCACTCGCCGGAGGTTTCTGCGGCCAGTGAGGTTATCTTTTCCGGTTCGGCATTGTTGGTGCGAATTTTGCGAAACAATAAGAACGTGAAGAGGATGACCATGCACAGCGCCGCCAGTCCCATCAGCCACATATTGCGATAGGCTTGTGCCGCCGGGAGCGTATCCTGCCAGTGGCCGACAATCGGATAGACGAACACGTCGGGCAGAAAACCGATCACCGAGCAGATCCCTACGGTGGTTCCCATGATGTAAGAAGGTGTTCTGGCCTCGCCGGGACAGGCCCAGTAAAGCCCGCGCGAGGCGTAGCAGGTGAAGCCCAGCAGCAGAATCAGGCCGATCCCCATAACCACGGACTGCGGATTTGAGTTCGTCACCAGCAGGGCAATCAGCGCAGCGGCGCCGACAATTGAAAGCAGTTGCACCACGCGCGTTGGCGACTTAATTTTGCTGTAGGTGGTGATGATGCCGCCCAGCGGCCCACAGATAGCCCGGAAGATCTTGTTGATGACGATCCCCATGTAGCTCGCCGCGACCAGCGACATGCCGTACATTTCAGTCAGATAGTTGGTGGAGTAGCTGAGAATGGCGTAGATCGTAAAGACGCCAAAAATAACCATGCTGCAATACCAGGTGGTGCTGATACGCAGCACGGCGATGATATCTTTGAGCTGAAACGCCTGCTTATCCTCTTTCGCACCGTGGCTGCGGCTGTTGCCATCGTTCACGAAGAACCAGCACAAAATTCCCAACAGGATGTAAACCACGCTATAAATCAGGATCACGGCCTTCAGGCTGTTGCTGTCGTCCGGTGCGAAGCGAGAAAAGACCCACATGGTAAATACCGCCAGCGACATGACGCCGACGCCGCGCAGGCCTTCCATCCAGCCCATGATTTTCCCTTGTTCACTGTGATCCCCCAGCAGCGAGGCGGCTTTAATTGATACCGACCACAGCATCAGGATTGTCGTGATGGCAAATGCGACCTGAATACAGAGCATGACCCACAGCGGTGGATAGGTCATCATCAGCAGACCGAGCAAGCCAGTAATTATCATGGCTGAGGTGATCATTTTGCGATGGGAGAATTTATCGGCAATAACGCCGCTGGGCGCATACAGAATAATAGCGGCAACGCCAAAGGTACTCATTATTAATCCAATTTCGGTATTGCTAAATCCCATGAATTTTGCCATGGGAATTTGATAGATATAACGTAAATAGGCTAAATCAAAACTAACGCCACCGCTGAAACTAATAATTGCGAGTGTTATCCAACGGCGATATGAGGATTGTTGCATATCGGGCTCTCATTTTATGCAGACAAAAAAAAGAGAAAAGTAAACCGCCCTTTCAGGTGGATTACTTTTCTCAGGTCTCTAGTAATTGCGCTTAGAAATAACATGGAAGTGTGGGTTATAGTGTGAGAATAATCACGCTTCTTGTTTTTAGTCATCAATACAGAATGAACAAAGCATCTGTGATTTTGATCACGTTAGATATTTTCTCGTTATGCTAAAAATTCATTCCAGTTACCAGAGATAATGAGAAAGGTGACTTCCCTCTAGCGGGGGAAGTTGCCTTTCTTTTTTTTTGCCTAAAGGAATTTGGAGCCAGCTATGTCAATCGAATCTCTCAATGCATTCTCAATGAATTTTTTCTCCCTGAAAGGGAAAACGGCGATCGTAACGGGTGGCAACAGCGGTCTGGGTCAGGCTTTTGCGATGGCGCTGGCGAAAGCCGGGGCGAATCTGTTTATCCCAAGTTTTGTAAAAGATAACGGTGAAACAAAGGAAATCATTGAGAAACAAGGTGTTGAAGTCGAGTTTATGCAGGTGGATATCACCGAGAAAGGTGCCCCGCAGAAGATTATTGCCGCCTGCTGCGAGCGTTTTGGCACCGTTGATATTCTGGTGAACAACGCCGGAATTTGTAAGCTGAATAAGGTACTGGACTTTGGTCGTGCGGACTGGGATCCGATGATTGACGTCAACCTGACGGCAGCGTTTGAACTGAGCTACGAAGCGGCAAAAATTATGATTCCGCAAAACAGCGGTAAAATTATAAATATCTGTTCTTTGTTCTCTTATCTTGGCGGACAGTGGTCTCCGGCTTATTCAGCGACAAAACATGCGCTTGCTGGTTTTACCAAGGCGTATTGCGATGAATTGGGGCAATATAATATTCAGGTTAACGGTATCGCACCGGGATATTATGCAACGGATATTACGCTGGCTACGCGCAGCAATCCGGAAACGAATCAGCGCGTATTGGATCATATCCCGGCTAATCGTTGGGGCGATACCCAGGATTTAATGGGGGCTGCGATATTCCTTGCCAGTCAGGCTTCTAATTATGTTAACGGTCATTTACTGGTCGTCGATGGCGGTTATTTAGTTCGCTAATATCTACCTATAGTTTCTGTATTATTAATTGTTCTGCTAATTATCAGGAAGGAATAGCTATGCCTTTATCTCGCGAAGCGATTGTTGACCAGTTAAAAGAAATTGTTGGGTCCGAACGCGTAATTACCGATGAAACGGTATTAAAGAAAAACAGTATTGACCGCTTTCGTAAATATGCCGACATTCACGGCGTTTACACGCTGCCCATTCCGGCGGCAGTGGTAAAACTCGGTTCGACAGAGCAGGTTTCCCGCGTTCTGGCGTTTATGGACCAACATAAAATCAATGGGGTTCCGCGTACCGGCGCATCCGCGACGGAAGGGGGGCTGGAAACGGTGGTTAAAGACTCCGTGGTGCTGGACGGGGCTGGGATGAACCAGATCCTGAGCATTGATATTGAAAATATGCAGGCGACCGCTCAATGCGGCGTTCCGCTTGAGATTCTGGAAAATGCATTGCGCGAAAAAGGATATACCACCGGGCATTCGCCGCAGTCTAAGCCGCTGGCGCAGATGGGCGGCCTGGTTGCAACCCGCAGCATCGGGCAGTTCTCCACTCTTTACGGTGCCATTGAAGATATGGTCGTGGGGCTGGAGGCGGTGCTGCCGGACGGCACGGTAACCCGCATCAAGAACGTGCCACGCCGGGCTGCCGGGCCGGACATTCGCCACATCATCATTGGGAACGAAGGCGCGCTGTGCTATATCACTGAAGTGACGGTGAAAATCTTCAAGTTCACGCCGGAAAATAACCTTTTTTATGGCTACATTCTGGACGATATGAAAATCGGTTTCGACATCCTGCGTGAAGTGATGGTGGAAGGCTACCGTCCTTCGATTGCACGCCTGTATGACGCCGAGGATGGCACCCAGCACTTCACTCATTTTGCTGACGGGAAATGCGTGTTGATCTTCATGGCTGAGGGCAATCCGCGAATGGCGCAAGCCACTGGCGAGGGCATTGCGGAGATCGTCGCGCGTTATCCACAGTGTAAGCGTGTGGACAGCAAGCTGATTGAGAACTGGTTTAACCATCTGAACTGGGGCCCGGAAAAAGTGGCTGCTGAACGCGTGCAGATCCTGAAAACCGGCAATATGGGCTTTACGACGGAAGTTTCCGGCAGCTGGAGCTGCATCCATCAAATTTACGAAAACGTGATCCATCGTATCCGCACTGAGTTCCCACACGCGGATGACATCACCATGCTGGGCGGTCACTCTTCCCATAGTTATATCAACGGTACCAACATGTACTTTGTGTATGACTACAACGTAGTGGACTGCAAGCCGGAAGAGGAGATTGATAAGTACCACAACCCGCTTAACAAGATTATTTGCGAAGAGACGATCCGTCTTGGCGGCTCAATGGTGCATCACCACGGCATCGGCAAGCATCGTGTTCACTGGAGCAAGCTGGAACATGGCAGCGCGTGGCCGCTGCTGGAAGGTCTGAAACGTCAGTTTGATCCAAACGGCATTATGAACACGGGAACGATCTACCCGATTGAGAAATAAACATCAGCTGGCTTCCTGATCGGGAAGCCACAATTTTACCGGACAGGGGTAGAAATGAACACTTCACCGGTGCGAATGGACGATTTACCGCTTAAAGGTTTTCACTGTCGTATTGCCGCCTTGACCTTTGGTGCTCACCTTACCGACGGCTATGTTCTTGGCGTTGTCGGCTATGCCATTATTCAGTTAACACCTGCCATGCAGCTCACGCCGTTTATGTCCGGGATGATTGGCGGCTCGGCGCTGCTCGGGTTGTTTCTCGGTAGTCTGGTGTTGGGCTGGATTTCAGACCACATTGGTCGACAGAAGATCTTCACTTTCAGCTTTGTGCTGATCACCATCGCCTCTTTTTTACAGCTTTTCGCCACTTCGCCAGAGCAGCTTATTGGTTTACGTATTCTGATTGGGATTGGGCTGGGAGGCGATTATTCCGTAGGGCACACTCTGTTGGCCGAATTTTCTCCACGACGACATCGGGGGGTGTTGCTGGGGGCTTTTAGCGTGGTATGGACCATCGGCTATGTGCTGGCAAGCCTGGCGGGACACTATTTTATTACCGAAAGCCCGGATGCCTGGCGCTGGCTGCTGGCGTCGGCGGCGCTGCCTGCACTATTGATTACCCTGCTTCGCTGGGGGACGCCGGAATCGCCTCGCTGGCTGCTTCGCCAGGGGCGCTTCGCGGAAGCCCATGCCATTGTTCACCGCTATCTTGGGCCGCACGTATTGCTCGGCGACGAGGTTTCTGCGGCGTCCGGGAAACATATCAAAACGCTCTTTTCCCCCCTCTACTGGCGGCGAACCGCGTTTAACAGCGTGTTTTTTGTTTGTCTGGTGATCCCGTGGTTTGTTATCTACACCTGGCTGCCCACGATTGCCGGGACCCTCGGCCTGGAGGATGCGCTCACCGCCAGCCTGCTGCTGAATGCGTTGTTAATCGTTGGCGCATTGCTGGGGCTGGTATTGACACATCTGCTGGCGCACCGTCGGTTTCTGCTTGGGAGTTTTTTTCTGTTGGCTGCCACGCTGGTGGTGATGGCTTTTCTGCCGTCCGGTAGCTCGTTAACGCTACTGCTTTTTGTCCTGTTCAGCACCACAATTTCTGCGGTCAGTAATCTGGTAGGGATCCTGCCTGCTGAAAGCTTCCCGACGGATATCCGCTCGCTGGGCGTGGGTTTTGCGACGTCGATGAGCAGACTTGGCGCGGCAATCAGCACCGGCCTGCTGCCCTGGACGCTGGCGCAATGGGGGATGCAGGTTACGTTGCTGCTGCTGGCTGGCGTACTCCTCATTGGATTTGTGGTGACATGGCTATGGGCACCGGAAACGAAGGCATTGCCGCTGGTGGTGGCCGGAAGTGTGGAGAAAAGACAGGGAGGAGCACATGAACATTCTGTTCGCGTTTAAGGCCGAACCAGACTCCGGCATGTTGGCGGAAAAAGACTGGCTGGCGGCGACGGAAGATACCCGTGGCCCGGACACCGCGCTGCTGCGCTGTTCTCCTGGTGCCGATGAGCAGGCGGCTGCAGCATTACTGCTGGCGCAACGTCGTGAAGGTTGTGATATGACGTTAACCGCGCTAAGCATTAGCGATGAGCGTGCGATTCATTGGTTGCGCTATTTTGCTGCGCTGGGTTTTGATAAGCCGGTGTTGCTGGAAACGACGGCGGATCTGCGCTTTGCGCCGGAATTCATTGCCCGGCAAATAACTGACTGGCAGCGTCATCACGGCGCGGATTTGATTATCACTGGCTGTCAGAGTAGCGAAGGGCAGAACGGGCAAACGCCATTTCTGATGGCTGAAATGCTGGCCTGGCCCTGCTTTACCCAGGTGGAGCGTTTTACGCTGACGCCGCCTTTTGTTGTTGTCGAACAGCGAACGACAATCGGGTTACGCCGCTGCCGGGTGCGGCTTCCGGCAGTGATTGCCGTCAGGCAATGTGGTGAAGTGGCGCTTCCCGTCCCCGGAATGCGTCAGCGTCTGGCGGCGGCAAAAGCGGCAATTTTACGTCAGCCAGCGTCCAGTGATGAAACTCCGAACGTGCAATGTCAGAAGCTGGCGCGACCGGCGCAGCGGCGCAGCGCCACGCTTATCGACGGCGCGACGGCGCAGGAAAAAGCGCGGATATTGTGGAATGATTATTTGCGCCAGAGGATGCAGCCATGAAGATCGTTGTGATTACGGAATCGGGTGAATGCGCTGCACTGGCAGGCTGGATTGCAGAAAACGCGCTTAATGCAGCAGAACTGGAACGCTGGACTCTAGACCCGATGCCGGACGTGGCGGAGCAGGTGCTGGACGCGCTGGCGGCGCAGTGGTTGCTGACGCCAGCCGACATCCTGATTTTCCCGGCGGGTGCGCTGGGGGATGAGCTTGCGACGCGGCTGGCCTGGCGTCTGCATGGCGGCAGCGTTTGCCAGGTGCAGACGCTGGATGCGCAACAGGGGATGGTGACGAAATCCCACTGGGGGAATGCGCTGACGGCCAGGCTACAAATCACCGCGCGTCCCTTGTGCCTTTCACTGGCGCGACAACCGGAAACGAGCGCGTCGGGCAACGTGCTGCCAGCGATGGTGGAGCGCCGAATTGCCCCCACGACACCTCCGGGCTGGCTGGATAGCGTAGAAAGCATCGACCGTGTTACAGCTCATCCTTTGTTGCAGGCCCGGCGTGTGCTGGTGGTCGGGCAGGGAAGAAGTGACGCCGATGCCGAAAAAATTACCGCTCTTGGTAAGGAGTTTGGTGCCGAAGTGGGCTACAGCCGTGCACGGGTGATGAACGGTGGCTTTGACGCTGAGCGCGTGATTGGGATATCGGGGCATCTGCTTGCGCCGGATGTCTGCATTGTGGCGGGAGCGTTCGGCGCGGCGGCGCTAATGGCCGGGGTTCGTCAGAGCCGGTTTGTGGTGGCGATAAACAGTGACGCCAGCGCGCCGGTCTTTTCACAGGCGGATGTCGGGATTGTGGATGACTGGCTGCCGGTGCTGGAGGCATTGGCAGCCATCGCAGAAAATTAATTCAGGGGGAGGCCGGATCAGGTGTTTACACCGCTATCCGGCACCTCGGGTTAATGCAGCTTTTTCGCTAACGTCCAGACGTCGGTGTTGGTAGTTGAAAGCGCCGCCACACCAGCTTTCATCGCATTGCGGGCGTCCTCTTCATCGCAAACCAGACCACCGGCAATCAACGGCTGGCGTATTTTTTCCGTCACCCATCCCAGCACTTTTGGCATGCATCCCGGCAGGATTTCAATACAGTCCGGGTTTGACTGTGCGACCTGCTTATCAATGTTGTGAAAAGAGATAGAGTCGACGATAAACAGGCGATGAATACAGAAAAAGCCCTCCGCCCGCGCGGCTTTCAGCATCGACGCTTTGGTACTGATGATGCCGTCGGCCTCAGTGACCAGCTTCAGAAACTGGATCACCACCTCTTTATTAGACGCGCCTTCCAGCAGATCAACGTGGATAAATGCGTACTTACCGGCATTTTTAATTTTCTTTACGATATGGCTGATGGTGCAGATATTGCCGTACAAAACAGAGATGAACTGGCATTCGGAATCAATGGCTAATTGCAGACTGGCGTTGTCTTTCACCGCGGCAATGACCGGATTCTGGCGGAGCAGGTGTAACAGGGGCATAAATTATCCTATTAAATTATCCAAATCGGTAAGTGATGCCAAAGCCGGACGCGGGGTAGCGCCACTGTTGCAGCGTTTTTTCATCACACAGCAGTCGACAGGTGCCGCACTCCAGGCAGCCGCGAAAGTTGACCCGTAGCTCACCTTCCGCCGTAAGAGAAAACAGTCCGGCGGGGCAGGATGCGATCAGCCGTTGTGCCGTTTTGCTGTCAATAACGGTCGCAGGAACAATATGTGAAATGTCGGCGGGACGCCAGACGTTACGGGCTACAGACATCGTAAGCTCCTGATGATATCGCCTGCCAGATGACGCAGGCCGTGACGACGAAACTGACGCCAGACAATCTGGCGCAGTGGGGCTACCGGATGATTACCCTGATGCCAGATTTCGCGCGAGACCGACTCCATCAGCATGGGCCATTGGCGATACCATCCGGGGCGCTGGAGCAACGCTGGAACATCCCGGTAACGTTGTAGAACGTCCCACAGCAGGCTGTGCTGGATGTCGTGGTGATAAGCCGGAAACAGGTTTTGCGGCTCGCGTTTCCGGCAGGCGTTAATCAATGTTTGCGCCGCCGCCTGAGCGCCAATGAGCGCCATATCCATGCCGCGAACGGAGAAACCGGTATTCACACAACTGCGCAGCGCATCGCCCACCAGCAGCCAGCCGTCTCCGGCGTACTGTACGGGCAGGCTGTGCAGGCCGCCTTCTGGTACCAGATGTGCGCCATATTCCAGCGTTTCGCTGCCTCTGAGCAGCGGATGTAACGCCGGATGCGTCTTGAGCCGTTCCAGCAGTTCAGCCGCCGGGATATCGCTCTGTGCCAAAGAGGAGAGCGGACAAACCACGCCCAGAGAGAGCGTATCTTGATTGGTATAGAGAAACGCGCCGCCGGGAAGCTCGCCACAAATATTGCCACTAAACAGCATTGCCGCGCCTTCGTCATTGGATAAGCGGAAACGTTCCTCAAGTAACGATTTATCCAGCGCCAAAGTCTCTTTAATGCCTAATGCCATTGCGGCTGTCGAGGGACGCGGCAGGAATCCGTAGCGCTCGGCCAGTACGCTGTTTGCCCCTTCCGCCAGTACCACATAACGGGCGCGCAGCGTCTCGTTATCGGCAATGACGCCGCAGACTCTGCCCTCTTCGATATGGAGCGCCTCGACCGTCACACCGCTGATAAACTGTACGCCTTCGTCCTCGGCCTGGGCGACAAACCACGGGTCGAAGCGGGCGCGCAGCAGGCTCCATGAGTCTCCATCCGGTTGCAGGCTGGAGTACGTCGTTGCGCCATCGCGAGTTAACAGCGAGAGATTTTCCTGGGTAATTCGGCGTTCAAGTGGGGCTGAATGTTGGAAGTGGGGAAGAAGTTCACCGAGCGCGTGAGTATACAGACGCCCGCCGGAAAGGTTTTTACTGCCGGGACGCTCGCCGCGTTCAATAAGCAAAACTGACAGTCCTGCTCGCACGCAGCGTAAAGCACAAGCGGTGCCCGCTATCCCTGCACCGATAATAATAATATCGAAATCGTCAGACATGTTGTGCTCCAGATATCCAGAGCACATAACCCTAACAGAGTGTTAGTTAAGGAAAATTGACCGTCGCCACAGACGATACAATCATTCCCCGCGATACACGCAGCCTGCTGTGCAGGTCTCTTTCACCATTACGGCACTCAGCAGAGGGACAACTGGTTTAACCTGATCCCAAATCCATTTGGCCAGAACTTCACTGGTTGGGTTTTCTAAGCCAGGAATATCGTTCAGATAGTAGTGATCGAGTCTGTTGTAAGTTGGCTTAAACGCGGCTTTTAACTCAGAAAAATCCATGATCCAACCGGTATGCGGATCGACTTCACCGGTAATTTCAAGACGCACCATAAATGAGTGACCATGCAGGCGGCCACACTTATGCCCTTCCGGTACATGCGGCAGGCGGTGAGCGGCTTCGAAGGTGAAATCTTTAAACAAGGTGGTGGACATTTTTTACTCTCAAGAATGCGAAAAACCGCCGTAGGGTACCGTAAAGAGCGAATTTTATCATTAGTTAAAAGGGCGCTGAGTATCAGAACGACCTATTCATGATGGTAATATTTAATAATTATTGATATATCATATAGTTATCCAATCTGTTTTGCTGTTAATAACTATAACTAAAACAGGTTAGTTCATTTGGTTATTTGTTATTTCTATCCCTTCTTTAATTGTTACTATCCCCGCCGTTAACCTTATCTTCAGTTTGGGTTTTATTGCTGAAATCCGCTTTGCTTACTGGAACATGACAACGCATGACGACACAGGCCCCACCTTCCGCTCTGCTACCGCTAAACCCGGAGCAACTGGCACGCCTTCAGGCGGCCACGACCGATTTCACTCCCGCACAGCTTGCGTGGGTTTCTGGCTATTTTTGGGGCGTGCTGAATCAGCAGCCAGGCAGCAATGCGGCGACTCCTGCGCCTGCTGCTGAAATGCCTGGCATTACGCTTATCTCCGCCTCGCAAACCGGTAATGCGCGTCGTGTGGCGGAAGCCCTGTGCGATGATCTGATCGCTGCAAAGCTCAACGTCACTCTCACCAATGCTGGCGACTATAAATTCAAACAAATCGCCAATGAGAAATTGCTGATCGTAGTGGCGTCGACGCAAGGGGAAGGTGAACCGGCGGAAGAAGCCGTAGCGTTGCATAAATTCCTGTTCTCTAAAAAAGCGCCGAAGCTCGATAACACCGCTTTTGCCGTGTTTGGTCTTGGTGACACTTCTTACGAGTTTTTCTGTCAGTCAGGAAAAGACTTCGATGCAAAACTGGCTGAGCTGGGCGGTGAACGCTTGCTTGACCGCGTGGATGCCGACGTCGAATACCAGGGCGCGGCAGCCGAATGGCGTGCCCGTCTGGTTGATGTCCTGAAAG
Source organism: Citrobacter sp. XY323 (assembly GCF_025106035.1). Taxonomy (NCBI): domain Bacteria; kingdom Pseudomonadati; phylum Pseudomonadota; class Gammaproteobacteria; order Enterobacterales; family Enterobacteriaceae; genus Citrobacter; species Citrobacter sp. XY323. The sequence goes on along the minus strand of NZ_JANYUK010000009.1, from coordinate 14,441 downwards.
CGCGTGCGCCTGCGGCATCGTCTGTGCAAGTTGCTGCGAGCGGTGCGGTAAACGAAGTACACACCAGCCCGTACACCAAAGAAGCGCCGCTGACGGCGTCACTTGCGGTGAATCAGAAAATCACCGGTCGCGACTCGGAAAAAGATGTGCGCCATATTGAAATCGATCTCGGCGATTCCGGCCTGCGCTACCAGCCGGGCGATGCCTTAGGAGTCTGGTATCAGAACGATCCTGAGCTGGTCAAAGAGCTGGTTGAATTGCTGTGGCTGAAAGGAGATGAACCGGTCACGGTTGACGGCAAAACCCTGTCGCTCACCGAAGCGCTGCAATGGCATTTCGAGCTGACGGTTAACACCGGCAATATCGTCGAGAACTATGCCACTTTAACCCGTAGCGACTCTCTGCTGCCGCTGGTGGGCGACAAAGCGCAATTGCAGCATTACGCCGCAACCACGCCAATCGTCGATATGGTGCGCTTCTCCCCAGCGCAACTGGACGCCCAAACGTTGGTTGATCTTCTGCGCCCGCTGACGCCGCGTTTGTATTCTATTGCCTCTTCCCAGGCGGAAGTGGAAAGCGAAGTGCATGTCACCGTGGGCGTGGTGCGTTATGACATTGAAGGTCGGGCCCGTGCTGGCGGTGCGTCCAGTTTCCTCGCCGATCGCGTGGAAGAAGAGGGCGAAGTGCGTGTGTTCATCGAACACAACGATAACTTCCGCCTGCCGGCTAACCCGCAGACACCGGTGATTATGATTGGACCGGGCACGGGGATTGCGCCATTCCGTGCATTTATGCAGCAGCGTGCGGCTGACGGAGCCGAAGGCAAAAACTGGCTGTTTTTTGGCAACCCACACTTTACCGAAGATTTCCTGTACCAGGTGGAATGGCAGCGTTACGTCAAAGAGGGCGTACTGAGCCGCATCGATCTCGCCTGGTCGCGCGATCAAAAAGAAAAAGTCTACGTACAAGATAAACTGCGCCAACAAGGTGCGGAACTGTGGCGCTGGATAAACGACGGTGCCCACATTTATGTCTGCGGCGACGCCAATCGCATGGCGAAAGACGTTGAGCAGGCTTTGTTGGAAGTGATTGCCGAATTCGGTTCTATGGATATCGAAGCGGCGGATGAATTTTTAAGTGAGCTGCGCATTGAGCGCCGTTATCAGCGAGATGTCTACTAATGAGCGAAAAATACCCAGGACCATTGGTGGTCGAAGGCAAGCTGTCCGACGCTGAGCGTATGAAGCTGGAAAGCAACTATCTGCGCGGTACGATTGCCGAAGATTTAAACGACGGCCTGACCGGCGGCTTCAAAGGCGACAACTTCCTGCTGATCCGTTTTCACGGTATGTACCAGCAGGATGACCGCGATATCCGCGCCGAACGAGCCGAGCAAAAGCTGGAGCCGCGTCACGCGATGCTGCTGCGCTGCCGTCTGCCGGGTGGGGTGATCACCACCAAACAGTGGCAGGCGATCGACACGTTCGCCCATGACAACACGATTTATGGCAGCATTCGTCTGACCAACCGTCAGACCTTCCAGTTTCACGGCATTCTGAAGAAGAACGTTAAGCCGGTACACCAGATGCTGCATTCGGTCGGGCTGGACGCGCTGGCGACCGCCAACGACATGAACCGTAACGTTCTGTGTACCTCTAACCCGTACGAGTCCGAGCTGCACGCCCAAGCCTATGAATGGGCGAAGAAGATCTCCGAACATCTGCTGCCGCGTACTCGCGCCTATGCAGAAATTTGGCTGGATCAGGAGAAGGTTGCGACCACCGACGAAGAGCCGATCCTCGGTCAAACCTATCTGCCGCGTAAGTTTAAAACCACGGTCGTAATCCCGCCGCAGAACGACATCGATCTGCACGCCAACGACATGAACTTCGTAGCGATTGCCGAAAACGGCAAGCTGGTGGGCTTTAACCTGCTGGTCGGCGGTGGCTTATCGATTGAGCACGGCAATAAGAAAACCTACGCCCGCACCGCGAGCGAATTCGGCTATCTGCCGCTGGAGCACACGCTGGCGGTGGCGGAAGCGGTTGTTACCACGCAGCGCGACTGGGGTAATCGTACCGATCGTAAAAACGCCAAAACCAAATACACGCTTGAACGCGTTGGTATCGACACGTTCAAAGAGGAAGTGGAGCGTCGTGCGGGTATTAAATTTGAGCCGATCCGCCCGTACGAGTTCACCGGTCGCGGCGATCGTATTGGTTGGGTAAAAGGGATCGACAATAACTGGCACCTGACGCTGTTTATTGAAAACGGCCGTATCCTGGATTATCCGGGCCGTCCGCTGAAAACCGGCCTGCTGGAGATCGCGAAGATCCACAAAGGGGATTTCCGCATCACCGCCAACCAGAACCTGATCATTGCTGGTGTGCCGGAAAGCCAAAAAGCGAAGATCGAGAAGCTGGCGCGCGATCACGGATTGATGAATGCGGTGAAGCCGCAGCGTGAAAACTCGATGGCCTGCGTGTCGTTCCCGACCTGTCCGCTGGCGATGGCGGAGGCCGAACGTTTCCTGCCATCGTTCACTGATAAAGTGGAAGCTATTCTCGAAAAACACGGCATTCCTGACGAGCATATCGTGATGCGCGTTACAGGTTGCCCGAACGGCTGCGGCCGCGCGATGCTGGCGGAACTGGGCCTGGTGGGTAAAGCGCCGGGGCGCTACAACGTGCACCTTGGCGGTAACCGCATGGGCACGCGCATTCCGCGTATGTATCGCGAAAATATTACGGAATCGGAAATTCTCGACTCCGTTGACGAACTGGTTGGGCGCTGGGCGAAAGAGCGCGAAGCGGGTGAAGGCTTCGGTGATTTTACGGTGCGTGCGGGCATCATTCGCCCGGTGCTCGATCCCGCCCGGGATTTCTGGGAATAAGGTGAAATTGACTTATCGGGTCTGCTGAATCTGTAGGCCTGATAAGCGCAGTGCCATCAGGCAAGGTAAACAGCGAGGAATTTATGTCCAAACTCGATCTCAACGCGTTGAACGCGCTGCCGAAGGTTGAACGCGTTATGGCGTTGGCACAAACCAACGACCAACTGGAAAAATTGAGCGCAGAGGATCGCGTGGCGTGGGCGCTGGAAAACCTGCCTGGTGAATATGTACTGTCATCAAGCTTTGGTATCCAGGCTGCAGTAAGCCTGCACCTGGTGAATCAGGTTCACCCGGATATCCCGGTGATCCTCACCGATACCGGCTATTTGTTCCCGGAAACCTACCAGTTTATTGATGAGTTAACAGACAAACTCAAGCTTAATCTGCAAGTCTACCGGGCGAAGGAGAGCGCGGCCTGGCAGGAAGCGCGCTACGGCAAACTGTGGGAGCAGGGCGTTGAAGGCATTGAGAAATACAATGAGATCAACAAAGTCGAGCCGATGAACCGCGCGCTTAAAGAACTCAATGCGCAAACCTGGTTTGCCGGTCTGCGCCGCGAGCAGTCGGGCAGCCGGGCGCATTTGCCGGTGTTGGCTATCCAGCGTGGCGTGTTTAAAGTGCTGCCGATCATCGACTGGGACAACCGTACCGTTTACCAGTACCTGCAAAAGTACGGCCTGAAATACCATCCACTGTGGGATCAGGGCTATCTGTCAGTGGGTGATACCCATACCACCCGCAAATGGGAGCCGGGTATGGCGGAAGAAGAGACGCGGTTCTTTGGATTGAAGCGCGAGTGCGGATTGCACGAAGGGTGATAAATAGCGGACACCAAATCAATAATTCTACTCCCGGCGTTGCCGGGATTTTTTTATATTTTAGCCAAGTTTGTTATTAATTATATTAAAATTCAATGTAAGTTAGAATATACATCATATTATCTAATTAATTGAATTATAAGATATATTGAGCCGTGTCACGAATTGTTTTCTGTAAATACGTAATGATACGAAGACAATTCCTGATTAGCTGGATACGCGGTGTCGATATATTTTTATTGGGGAAAAAGCCGGCAAGTTGAAAAAGATGGTGGCGACGATTACCACCTGCTGTGCTGGCATTCACTGGACGTAGCGGCAGTAGGCTACTGGATGGTGAAAAATAATCTCTACGGGCTTGCTGTTTATTTCCAGAGATTGGGAATAACGAATGTTGAGCAAGCCGCACAATTTTTTGCCTGGTTATTGTGTTGGCATGATATCGGTAAGTTTGCCAGTTCATTTCAACGGCTGTATAGCCATCCCAACCTGCCCGTTCCTTCCGAACGGCGAAAAAACTATGAATCAATCCACCACACGACGCTGGGACACTGGTTATGGAACAGTTGGTTAAGCGAGTTCCCTGAACTATTGCCGGGCTCTCCACTTTCTTCCCGCAAGTTGAAGCGGGTTATCGGTATGTGGATATCGGTGACGACAGGCCATCATGGGCGCCCGCCGCAGGGGATTCGCGAGCTGGATAATTTTCTGCCGCAGGACAAAGATGCGGCCCGGGAATTTTTAACGCGTATTAAATCGCTGTTTCCGCTGATTGATATTCCGCTATTCTGGGATGAAGACGAAGGTATTGTGTTGTTCCAGCACCTCTCATGGCCGATTTCTGCTGCGGTAGTTCTGGCGGACTGGTGTGGTTCGTCCTGCCGTTTTTTCCCTCGCATCGCCTGTTCGATGCCCATCGAAAAATACTGGCCGCTAGCGCTGGATAAAGCGAAGGCCGCGCTTGCTACGATACCGCCTCCTTCTGCGGTTGCTCCTTTCTCCGGTATTCAAACGCTTTTCCCCTTTATTCAGCAGCCCACGCCTTTACAGCAAAAGGTACTTGAGCTGGATATTGATAAAGACGCGCCGCAACTATTCATTCTGGAAGACGTAACGGGCGCAGGTAAAACCGAGGCCGCGTTAATTCTCACCCATCGATTGATGGCGGCAGGAAAAGCGCAGGGGTTGTATTTTGGATTGCCGACGATGGCAACCGCGAATGCCATGTTTGATCGCCTGTCGGAGAGCTGGCTTTCGCTGTACAGGTCGGGTTCTTGCCCCAGTCTGGTGCTGGCGCACAGTGCGCGCGGTTTAATGGACAAATTTAATCAATCAATTTGGTCGACTGAGTCGTCAGGTTCGGAGGAGCTGGATGATAAGCAGCCCTTAAGCCAGGGCTGCGCCGCCTGGTTTGCCGACAGTAATAAGAAAGCGCTGCTGGCTGAAGTGGGCGTCGGCACGCTCGATCAGGCCATGATGGCGGTGATGCCGTTTAAGCATAACAACCTGCGGTTGCTGGGCCTTAGCGACAAAATTCTGCTGGCCGATGAGATCCACGCTTACGACGCCTATATGTCGCGGATTCTGGAAAGTCTGATTGAGCATCAGGCCCGCAGCGGCAACAGTACGATCCTGCTTTCTGCCACGCTCTCACAACAGCAGCGCGATCGGCTGGTGGCCGCATTCGCGCGCGGGGCAGGAAGCCGAGCTGAAGCGCCTTTATTGAGTTATGACGATTATCCCTGGTTGACTCAGGTTATAGGGCAGGAGGTGGTTTCTCAGCATGTGGCGACGCGCAAAGAAGTTGAGCGCAGTGTTAATGTCGGTTGGCTCTATAGCGAGGAATCCTGCATCGCGCGAATTGAACGAGCGGTAAGCAAAGGCAAATGCATCACGTGGATTCGCAATTCGGTGGATGATGCCATTCGGATTTATCGCCAGCTACTCGCCAGAGGCCGTGTTCAGGCCGAACATCTCTCATTATTTCATAGCCGATTTGCTTTTTATGACCGGCAGCGGATTGAGACGCAGACATTGTCGCTATTTGGTAAAGGGGAGAGTACGCAACGTGCCGGTAAAGTTCTTATCGCCACTCAGGTGATTGAGCAGAGTCTCGACATCGATATGGACGAGATGATCTCTGATTTAGCGCCAGTGGATCTCCTGATCCAGCGAGCGGGACGGTTACAGCGCCATATCCGCTATCGCAACGGCAGAGTGAAAGGTAGTGGTCAGGATGAACGCGATGCGCCGGAACTGGTGATCCTCGCACCAGAGTGGGATGGCGCCCCGCAAGAAGATTGGTTTTCCGCTGCCATGCGTAACAGCGCCTATGTCTATCCCGATCATGGCCGCCTATGGCTGACACAGCGCGTGCTGCGGGAGCAGGGAGCCATTCGGATGCCGCAATCTGCCCGGTTGTTGATTGAGTCGGTATACGGTGAAAATGTGGTAATGCCTGACGGTTTTGCGAAAACAGAGAATGCGCAGGAAGGAAAATATTATTGCGATCGGGCGTTTGCCGCGCAGATGTTGCTGAACTTTGCACCGGGATACAGCCCTGAAAGTAGCGATTTCCTTCCGGAGAAGTTGTCGACTCGTCTGGCGGAAGAGTCCATCACGCTATGGCTGGCGAAAAGGGTTGATGGCAACGTCACCCCTTATGCCTCTGGTGCTCATCCCTGGGAGATGAGCGTGCTGCGAGTGCGCCAGAGCTGGTGGGAAAAGCATAAAGATGAGTTTGAACGGCTGGAGGGAGAGGTGCTGCAGAAATGGTGTGTGGAGCAACATCAGAATATGGAGTTTGCCGTGGTGATTGTTGTGTCGGAGGATGCAAACAGCGGCTATACGGCGAGTGAAGGATTGATTGGTAAAGTTGATTACCTCTCCATAAGAAGAGATGCCCCGAAGCCCAATCACGTTTCTCAGCTTGATAGCGTTCTTTCAGGGATTGGTTGTTTCAATAGTAAATAAGGAATCTGTCATGGAAGAAAAATCAAACCGATGCAAACGGTTGTTCTGTCGGTTGAAGATTCAGTTAGGTAATAAGCTGTCAGCAAGCTTTCAACTGTCAGTTCATTAACACTCCAGGGAACATTAGCGCTATGGATGGCGCATCGTAAGGAAAAGGTATGTTTCCAATAAATTTACTAACAACGCCCTGGCTTCCCGTGCGCTTTAATGACGGCTCGCTGGGCAAGTTGGCCCCCGCCAATCTGGCGGATGAAAACGTGGTGGATATCGCCGCAACGCGAGCTGATTTACAGGGGGCGGCCTGGCAATTTCTGCTGGGATTGCTGCAATGCAGCATTGCGCCAAAAAATAGCGCCCGCTGGGACGATATTTGGGTGGAGGGATTAACGGAAGAAACGCTTCGTGAGGCGCTGACCCCCTTAGAGCATGCCTTTCAGTTCGGTGCTGAATCGCCCTCTTTTATGCAGGATTTTGAACCGTTAACCGGCGAAAAAGTTTCTATAGCTTCGCTGTTGCCGGAAACACCCGGGGCGCAAACCACCAAATTTAATAAAGACCATTTTATCAAACGTGGCGTCACAGAACGTTTTTGCCCGCATTGCGCGGCGTTGGCGCTATTCTCACTGCAACTCAACGCGCCATCCGGCGGTAAAGGCTATCGTACCGGTCTGCGCGGTGGTGGGCCGATGACCACGCTTATCGAGTTACAGGAATATCAGGGTACCCGGCAAACGCCGCTGTGGCGCAAGCTGTGGCTTAACGTGATGCCGCAGGACGCCGCAGAACTTCCTCTGCCAGATTTATATGATGCGTCGATTTTCCCGTGGCTCGCCGTTACGCGCACCAGCGAGCCGCCAGCGAATAGGGTGACGACGCCGGAGCTGGTTAATAAGCTCCAGGCGTACTGGGGCATGCCGCGCCGTATCCGTCTGAATTTTGCCACCACGCAGTCTGGTTTCTGTGATATGTGCGGCGCTGACAGCGACGAGTTGCTCAGCGCGATGACCGTCAAAAACTACGGCGTTAACTATGAAGGCTGGCGACACCCGCTGACGCCGTATCGTCTGCCGATAAAAGAGAGCGATGGGTTCTTTTCCGTGAAACCACAGCCTGGCGGGCTTATCTGGCGGGACTGGCTGGGGTTAAGCCAGGACAACCAGACGGACACGAATAAAGAATATCCGGCGCTGGTGGTCAAAGTGTTTAACGCTCGCAGCCTGAAGGACATCAAGGCGGGTTTGTGGGGCTTTGGGGCGGATTTCGACAATATGAAAATACGCTGCTGGTATGAACATCACTTCCCGATACTTATGACGGAAAATTTGATCCCTCATTTGCGTAAAGCCATGCAAACGGCTACCCGACTCCTCAGCCTATTACGTAACGCCTTAAAAGACGCCTGGTTCGCCGATGCCAAAGGCGCGCGCGGCGACTTCAGTTTTATTGATATTGATTTCTGGAATCTGACGCAGGGACGTTTTTTGACCCTGATTCACGATCTTGAAAATGGCCATGAGCCGGGTGACAGGCTGAATAAATGGCAAAGGGAGCTGTGGCTATTTACTCGCCGTTACTTTGACGATCGTGTCTTTACCAACCCCTATGAAGATAACGACCTGAAGCGCAGCATGATGGCACGCAAAAAATATTTTACGACATCGGCGGAAAAGCAAAGCGCAAAAACCGTCAGGGACAAAAAGCAGGAGGCTGCTGAATGAGTATTGTGAAAGAAGATCACAAAGCCAGGCTGCGCAAATGGCATGAGGAGTTGCAGGAGAAGCGCGGCGCGCGTGCCAGTCTGCGGCGCAGCATAACGGTAAACGATGCCTGTCTGTCTGAAGGATTTCGCTCCCTGCTGATGCAGACCCATACGCTGTGGAAAATTGAAGGGCAGGAGTGGCGGGTTACCGCGCTGGCGCTGGTTGCTGCACTGGGCGCAAATGTGAAAACGATTGATGAACGCCTGTGTTTTGCCGCGCAGCTTGGGCAGATGACGGGCAATAACCCGGTCATGTCGGAGAAGCGGTTTGCGATATTGTCTGCGGTAAAAACGCCGGATGAACTGCTGCGTCAGCTGCGACGTGCGGTGAAGCTGTTAAAAGGCTCTGTAAACCTGATTTCGCTGGCGGAAGATATTTTCCGCTGGTGTCAGGAAAACGACGATTTGCAAAACCATCATCGCCGTCAGCAGCGACCCACCGAATTTATCCATATCCGCTGGGCGCTGGAATACTATCAGGCTGGCGAAACCGATAACGAAGAAAATTAATAGGGACTCCAAATGACAACGTTTATTCAGCTCCATTTACTGACCGCTTATCCTGCTGCCAATCTGAACCGTGACGATACCGGTGCGCCGAAAACGGTAGTGCTTGGCGGAGCAACACGTTTGCGTATTTCTTCCCAGAGTCTGAAACGCGCATGGCGCACTTCTGAATTGTTTGAGCAGGCGCTGGCCGGGAATATTGGTATTCGCAGTGGGCGTATTGCGCGTGAGGCGGCGAATATCTTGATAGAAAAAGGTATTGATCCGAAAAAAGCGGTTGAATGGGTAGAGGGTATCGCAAACTGCTTTGGCAAAGTAAAAGCAGATAAGAAAGCGAAAGATGTGCTGACCAACGCCGAAACCGAGCAACTGGTGCACATTAGCCCGGCAGAGTTTGATGCGGTAATTACCCTGGCTCATCGTCTGGCAGAAGAAAAACGTGCGCCAAAAGAGGAAGAGCTGGCGCTGCTACGTAAAGATCGCATGGCCGTCGATATCGCGATGTTTGGCCGCATGCTGGCCAATAAACCAGAGTTCAATATAGAAGCAGCCTGCCAGGTTGCGCATGCCTTCGGCGTCAGCGAAACGATCGTCGAAGACGATTTCTTTACTGCCGTCGACGATTTACGCGCTTCTTCAGATGATGCGGGCGCAGGTCACTTGGGAGAAACCGGTTTTGGTTCAGCGCTGTTTTATACCTATATCTGCATCGACAAAGATCTGCTGGTGAAAAATCTCCACAGTAATGAAGAGCTGGCTAATAAAACGTTGCGGGCCTTTACCGAAGCGGCGCTGAAAGTCTCGCCAACCGGCAAACAAAACAGCTTTGCCAGTCGCGCTTATGCCTCTTGGGCGTTGGCGGAAACGGGAACCGATCAGCCTCGTTCCCTGGCTGCGGCATTTTATAATCCGATCAACGGCACCAACCAACTGGATGTGGCGGTAAAACGCATTACCGAACTGCGTGAAAATATGAAGAAAGTCTATGGTGAGCAAACCAAATCAACCCACTTTGATGTTATGCAGCAACAGGGAAGCATGAAAGACGTCCTGGACTTTATCTGCGCGTAAGGGGCGGCTATGAGCCAATATCTGGTTTTTCAGCTTCATGGGCCAATGGCTTCCTGGGGCGTCGATGCGCCCGGCGAAGTTCGCCATAGTCACGAGCTTCCCTCTCGTTCGGCATTACTGGGGCTGCTCGCGGCAGCGCTCGGTATTTGTCGTGATGAAGAGGAGCGGTTAAACGATTTCAATCAGCATTATGCTTTTCTGTTGTGTGCCAGCCAGGAACCCCGCTGGGCACGAGATTATCACACAGTCCAGATGCCAAGAGAGGTGCGTAAAGCGCGCTATTTTAGCCGCCGGGAAGAGCTGCGCGATCCTGAGTTGCTCAGTGCGCTGATTTCCCGGCGAGACTATTACACCGATGCCTGGTGGATGGTTGGCGTTGCAATGACGCCGGACGCGCCTTATTCGCTGAAGCAGATCCGGGAAGGATTGCAACATCCGGTATTTCCTCTGTATTTGGGGCGAAAAAGCTATCCGCTGGGGTTGCCGCTCGCGCCGGTACTGCTGGAAGGAAGCGCGCCGGATGTCTTACGTGAGGCATATCGTCAGTATGAGAGTAAATTCAAAGCGCTGAAACTTCCTCTGGCGAAATTACAGAATGAATGCTGGTGGGAAGGGGATCACGACGGCTTAACCGCGAATAAAATTTTGCGCCGCCGTGACAGGCCGTTGAGTCGCCAACAATGGTTGTTTGGCGAACGTTCCGTGAATCAAGGGCCATGGCTCAGCAAGGAGGAATAGTGTACCTCTCAAGAATAACGTTACATACCAGCCAGCTTTCGCCTTCACAACTGCTGCATCTGGTGGATCGTGGCGAATACGTTATGCATCAGTGGCTGTGGGATCTTTTTCCTGGTGGAAAGGATCGGCAGTTCCTTTATCGTCGTGAGGAGTTACAGGGTGCTTTTCGCTTTTTTGTTTTGTCACAGGAACGGCCAGCAGAAAGCGCGATTTTCGACGTGCAGTGCCGCTCGTTCAGCCCAGCGTTAAGCGTTGGTCAGACGTTGCGATTTAACCTGCGTGCTAATCCGACAATTTGTAAAGCAGGTAAACGTCATGATTTGCTGATGGAAGCAAAGCGCCAGGTCAAAGCGCAGATGGGTAGTCAGGACATCTGGCTCTGTCAGCAGCAGGCGGCGCTGGCGTGGCTGTCTCGCCAGGGGGAGCAACATGGATTCTCATTGTGTGAGAGTAATGTTGATGCCTATCGGCAGCAGCAGATACGGCGCGAGAAAGCCCGCCAGATGATTCAGTTCAGCAGCGTGGATTATAGTGGCGTGCTGGTGGTCAACGATCCTGAACGATTCCTGCAACGTCTGGCGGTGGGATTCGGTAAAAGCCGGGCGTTTGGCTGCGGCATGATGATGATCAAACCGGGAGATGGTGAGTGACGTTTGTCCCGCTAAGCCCGATTCCCTTAAAAGATCGTACCTCAATGATCTTCCTCCAGTATGGTCAGGTTGACGTACTGGATGGCGCGTTTGTCTTGATCGATAAAAGCGGTATTCGCACGCATATTCCGGTGGGGTCGGTAGCCTGCATTATGCTGGAGCCGGGAACGCGAGTCTCTCATGCCGCAGTGCGACTGGCATCAATAGTCGGGACATTGCTGGTGTGGGTTGGGGAAGCGGGTGTGCGCGTTTACGCTTCCGGCCAGCCCGGTGGGGCACGGGCTGACAAGCTGCTCTATCAGGCCAAATTAGCGCTGGATGATGATTTTCGGCTGAAAGTCGTGCGAAAAATGTATGAATTGCGTTTTCGCGAGCCGCCCCCAGCGCGTCGTTCAGTTGAACAGTTACGCGGTATTGAGGGGGCCCGTGTGCGGCAGCCCTATGCCCTGCTGGCAAAACAATACGGCGTAAAATGGAATGGTCGCAACTATGATCCTAAAGACTGGGAAAAAGGCGATGTAGTCAATCGATGTATTAGCGCCGCGACGTCATGTCTTTATGGGATTTCAGAAGCGGCTATCCTGGCGGCTGGCTATGCACCTGCCATTGGTTTCATTCACAGTGGTAAACCGCTTTCTTTTGTTTATGACATTGCCGATATCATTAAATTCGACTCTGTCGTGCCGAAGGCATTTGAAATTGCTGCCCGCCATCCTGTAGAGCCAGATAGAGAGGTGAGATTGGCCTGTCGCGATATATTTCGTAGTTCTAAGCTGACGAGCAAACTGATACCTCTGATTGAGGAAGTCCTTGACGCTGGCGAAATAGACCCTCCGCAGCCTGCGCCAGATATGTTGCCGCCTGCAATACCGGAACCGGAATTGTTTGGAGATGGTGGTCATAGGGGGCGTGGTGGATGAGTATGGTTGTCGTTGTAACGGAAAACGTTCCGCCGCGTCTGCGAGGGCGTCTCGCCGTCTGGCTGCTGGAAATCCGTGCGGGTGTTTATGTTGGTGATACCTCTAAGCGAATTCGGGAAATGATTTGGCACCAAATCATACAGTTGGGCGGAGCGGGAAACGTTGTGATGGCCTGGGCGACAAACACGGAGTCAGGTTTTGAGTTTCAAACCTGGGGAGAAAATCGCCGTATTCCGGTAGATTTGGATGGACTTAGACTAGTGTCTTTTCTTCCTTTTGATAATCAATAGGTTGAGTGTTCTTTAATAAAACGGAATTGTTGTTCCCAAGTTGGTAGATTGTTACTTGATGAAAATTGCAATAGAAAACAGTTATATATATTTAGTATGTTCCCCGCGCCAGCGGGGATAAACCGGGTGACTGGCGATTCTTTATCAGTGAACCAGGGTGTTCCCCGCGCCAGCGGGGATAAACCGTAGTGCTTCTCACCGTTGACCATGACCGGCAAGTGTTCCCCGCGCCAGCGGGGATAAACCGCGTGGTTGTCGCAACTTCAGCGGCACCAATACGTGTTCCCCGCGCCAGCGGGGATAAACCGCGCTGGCATCTGATTTGATTTTCCCGGTGGCAGTGTTCCCCGCGCCAGCGGGGATAAACCGCTACTTATTGCGCTATCTGTCAGCGGCTAACCGTGTTCCCCGCGCCAGCGGGGATAAACCGTCGTGACGACACAACTGGCGAGATCTACTTTCGTGTTCCCCGCGCCAGCGGGGATAAACCGGATGCAGAATCCCGGTGAATTCATTGATGACCGTGTTCCCCGCGCCAGCGGGGATAAACCGGTGGCATATATAGTGAAAAACGGGCTATTATGGTGTTCCCCGCGCCAGCGGGGATAAACCGTCGCCGCATGACGGTAACGGCATCCAGGCAGGGTGTTCCCCGCGCCAGCGGGGATAAACCGCTTGGGGGTTTTATCGTGGGGAGTTGCCTGCAGTGTTCCCCGCGCCAGCGGGGATAAACCGGGCCTGGAGTCAGCGGCAGTGGCGGCAACAGAGTGTTCCCCGCGCCAGCGGGGATAAACCGGCGCAGGCCGGTATTGATTGCGAATTGCCATAGTGTTCCCCGCGCCAGCGGGGATAAACCTTTCCCCTCGTTATCAATATCAGCGTTCAGGTCGTGTTCCCCGCGCCAGCGGGGATAAACCGCACACCAAAAACCATCCTCGTACACTGCATTAGTGTTCCCCGCGCCAGCGGGGATAAACCGCCGTACAAACAAACTTTTTTCGAGTTTATCCAGTGTTCCCCGCGCCAGCGGGGATAAACCGGCTGATAGCGCTGAGCCTGTATCATTCGACGAGTGTTCCCCGCGCCAGCGGGGATAAACCGCGATTATGGCGCGCCGACAATTCGCAAACGATGTGTTCCCCGCGCCAGCGGGGATAAACCGCCCAGACAGCCCCTTTATTGATCGCACAAAAAGTGTTCCCCGCGCCAGCGGGGATAAACCGATCATTCAACAACTGGAATATGCCCGACTTAAGTGTTCCCCGCGCCAGCGGGGATAAACCGGCTTATCGACAATACCACGGACTTTGCCGGGAGTGTTCCCCGCGCCAGCGGGGATAAACCGCCAGGGGACTTAATCTGGAGGCAGAAAAACTAGTGTTCCCCGCGCCAGCGGGGATAAACCGGGTACGCAGTGCAAAAACTGGTACGCAATCCGGTGTTCCCCGCGCCAGCGGGGATAAACCGTTAGCCTTGCGCAAACGTGGGAGGAAGAGGGCGTGTTCCCCGCGCCAGCGGGGATAAACCGCTAGTCACTGGCAACCAGGCGGGGATCGTGGGGTGTTCCCCGCGCCAGCGGGGATAAACCGGCCACGCCTGCTGGCGGTCGCTAAAGGGCATGCGTGTTCCCCGCGCCAGCGGGGATAAACCGGGATGTGGCATCACTGATGTCTTGCGCCGTAGGGTGTTCCCCGCGCCAGCGGGGATAAACCGGTTCGCAGCTGAGTGATTTTACCGTTGCCTCTGTGTTCCCCGCGCCAGCGGGGATAAACCGGTTCGCAGCTGAGTGATTTTACCGTTGCCTCTGTGTTCCCCGCGCCAG
>NZ_JANYUK010000008.1:0-71673 GCF_025106035.1 Citrobacter sp. XY323 | reverse complement strand
CGGGGATAAACCGGTTTTGGCATAGTCCTTTATCCCTTTCCCATAGTGTTCCCCGCGCCAGCGGGGATAAACCGTTAGCCTTGCGCAAACGTGGGAGGAAGAGGGCGTGTTCCCCGCGCCAGCGGGGATAAACCGAGGGCGAGGTAATTCGCCGGATCATTGCGGTAGTGTTCCCCGCGCCAGCGGGGATAAACCGCCTAGTTGTGGAATATTTAGATAAACGTTGGCGTGTTCCCCGCGCCAGCGGGGATAAACCGGCAACCCGGGGAAACGGGCAATCAATAAAGACGTGTTCCCCGCGCCAGCGGGGATAAACCGTACGCGTTGTATCAGGGCGTGAGCAGCTCAAAGTGTTCCCCGCGCCAGCGGGGATAAACCGGCGCGTGTTATCGGTGTTAACGAGCTGACAATGTGTTCCCCGCGCCAGCGGGGATAAACCGATCGCGCCGTTACAATGTTAATCTCGATTGGTGTGTTCCCCGCGCCAGCGGGGATAATCCACTTTGAAAGCAGAAATATTATGGAGCTGGATGGGTTACGAGGATTTACCCGCCTTTGCCAGTTCTTTTACCAGCGGGAGCATAATGCGTACCACGTCGCGGCTACGGTGCTCTATCCTGCCCGGTAAGGCTTTATCGATATGCTGCTGGTTATCCAGTCGCACATCGTGCCAGCTGTTGCCTGCCGGGAACGAGGCGCTTTTGGCGCGCTGTTGATAGCCATCTTTCTTGCCCAGATTCCAGTTGGTTGCTTCAACGGAGAGCACGGCAATGCCTGCGTTGTCGAAGACCTCTGCGTCGTTACAACATCCAGTACCTTTCGGATAGTTTTTGTTCAGTCCCGGATTGGTGCTGGCTACGATACCGCGGCTGTGCGCGATGGCCAGCGCCCGGTCACGCGTCAATTTTCGCACCGCTTCCGGGGTTTTCTTACCGCTATTGAAATAGAGCTTATCGCCGACGATCAGGTTATCGAGGTTGATAACCAGCAGCGTATTTTTCTTCTCGGCGGCGCTCATTCGCTTCAGGATGTTCTCCGCGCCCAGTTTGCCTTCTTCCTCGCCGCTGGTGGCGATAAATCGAATGCCGTACTGCGTCGGCACGTCTTTGAGTTTTTCCGCCAGTTCCAGCATCACGCCAAGTCCTGCGGCGTTGTCATCAATACCTTGCAGGGTCAATCCACCCAGATTGGCATCGGAATCGGCGTCGCTCTGTGCGGCGTAGGTGTCGAGGTGCGCCATGATAATAATCTGCTGTGGCGCTTTACCCTCATGTGCGGCAATAACGGTACTTCCCGTGACGTTATGCCAGTTTTTACGGTTATTTTTGGCGGTATAAACATAACGGCTATTAAACGTGCGAATATCACTGCTGTAGCCCATCTGCTGAAATTGCTGGCGAATATAATCAGCAGACAACATTTCTGCCGGAGAGCCCGTTACGCGGCCTGGGAAAAACGTTGCGATATATCGAGCCTGGGTATTTGCGATATCTCCAGGTTTGGAAGATGTTGCCTGTGCGGGAAGGATAAAGCACGCGCCGAGCGCCAGGATTGCAAGAAGGGGGCGCGTTGCGGAAAACATAATGAGTCCTTAAATACCAAGCAGAAATTTTTAGCCGCTAGTATGAAACCGTGATCGAGGTAAAACAATTTCATTTGCTCCTAAATGCCCGAAATTCGGTAGCTTAAGCACTTTTTGATATTTGCTTTTCCGGATCGTTATTCCTTTGAGGAACTACTCATTCCAATTCGTAATTTCATTCGCCCTCTTGCCCTCCCTATAGTCAGGTTATCTGAGCATCGTTAGCAAAATAACGGCATTACATAGGAACGGTTATGGATCAAAAACGACTTACCCACCTGCGGCAACTGGAAGCGGAAAGCATCCATATTATTCGTGAGGTGGCCGCCGAGTTTTCGAATCCGGTGATGATGTATTCCATCGGCAAAGATTCCAGCGTAATGCTGCATCTGGCGCGCAAAGCGTTTTATCCTGGCACGTTGCCGTTCCCTCTGCTGCACGTTGATACCGGCTGGAAATTCAGCGAGATGTACGAGTTTCGTGACCGCACGGCGAAAGCCTACGGTTGTGAACTGCTGGTGCATAAAAACCCGGAAGGGGTGGCGATGGGCATCAACCCGTTTGTTCACGGTAGCGCCAAGCATACCGATATTATGAAAACCGAAGGGTTGAAGCAGGCGTTGAACAAATACGGTTTCGACGCCGCGTTCGGTGGCGCTCGTCGTGACGAAGAGAAATCGCGTGCCAAGGAGCGCATTTATTCTTTCCGCGATCGTTTTCATCGCTGGGACCCTAAAAATCAGCGTCCGGAACTGTGGCATAACTACAACGGACAGATTAACAAAGGCGAAAGCATTCGCGTATTCCCGCTCTCCAACTGGACTGAACAGGATATCTGGCAGTACATCTGGCTGGAAAATATCGACATCGTGCCGCTGTACCTGGCGGCGGAGCGTCCGGTGCTGGAACGCGACGGCATGCTGATGATGATTGATGACGACAGAATCGATCTGCAACCGGGCGAAGTGATTAAAAAACGTATGGTGCGTTTCCGTACGCTCGGCTGCTGGCCGTTAACAGGCGCGGTGGAGTCGAATGCGCAGACGCTGCCTGAAATCATCGAAGAGATGCTGGTCTCAACCACCAGTGAACGTCAGGGCCGCGTGATTGACCGCGACCAGGCGGGCTCCATGGAGCTGAAGAAACGTCAGGGGTATTTCTAAGGAGCCGCCATGAACACGACACTTGCACAACAAATTGCTAATGAAGGCGGCGTTGAAGCCTGGATGGTCGCCCAGCAACACAAAAGCCTGCTGCGTTTTTTAACCTGCGGTAGCGTGGATGATGGGAAAAGCACCCTGATTGGTCGCCTGCTGCACGACACGCGTCAGATTTATGAAGACCAGCTTTCATCGCTGCACAACGACAGTAAACGTCACGGTACTCAGGGCGAAAAGCTCGATCTGGCGTTATTGGTTGACGGCTTGCAAGCCGAGCGCGAGCAGGGTATCACCATCGACGTGGCTTACCGTTATTTCTCTACCGAGAAGCGTAAATTTATTATTGCGGATACTCCCGGCCATGAGCAGTACACTCGCAACATGGCGACCGGTGCGTCGACCTGCGACCTGGCGATCCTGCTGATCGATGCGCGTAAAGGCGTGCTGGATCAGACCCGTCGTCACAGCTTTATCTCCACGCTACTTGGGATCAAACACCTGGTGGTGGCGATCAACAAAATGGATCTGGTGAACTTTAGCGAAGAGACATTTAACCGCATTCGCGAAGACTATCTTACTTTTGCTGAACAGTTGCCGGGCAACCTGGATATCCGGTTTGTGCCGCTCTCTGCGCTGGAAGGCGACAACGTGGCTTCACAAAGCGCCAGCATGTCGTGGTACAGCGGTCCGACGCTACTGGAAGTACTGGAAACCGTTGAGATCCAACGCATAGTTGATACTCAGCCGATGCGCTTCCCGGTGCAGTATGTGAACCGACCGAATCTGGATTTTCGTGGTTATGCCGGGACGCTGGCCTCCGGTAGTGTGAAGGTAGGGCAACGCGTCAAAGTGCTGCCATCCGGCGTTGAGTCGAGCGTGGCACGGATCGTAACCTTTGATGGCGATTTACAGGAAGCACATGCGGGTGAAGCGATCACCCTGGTATTGAAAGATGAGATCGATATCAGCCGGGGCGACCTGCTACTTGATGCCGGTGAAGCGTTACCTGCGGTACAAAGCGCTGCCGTTGATGTGGTGTGGATGGCGGAACAACCGTTGTCGCCTGGGCAGAGCTACGACATCAAAGTCGCCGGTAAGAAGACCCGCGCACGCGTTGATAACGTGCAGTACCAGATTGATATTAATAACCTGACCCAACGTGATGTTGAAGCGTTGCCGCTAAACGGCATCGGTCTGGTTAATCTGACCTTTGATGAGCCGCTGGTGCTGGATACCTATCAGCAGAACCCGGTTACGGGCGGGCTGATTATCATTGACCGCCTGACCAACGTTACCGTTGGCGCGGGGCTGGTACGTGAGCCAATCGTCCAGGAGCACACCGCGGCTTCTCAGTTCAGCGCGTTTGAGCTGGAGCTTAATGCGTTAGTGCGTCGCCATTTCCCGCACTGGGGCGCGCGCGATCTGCTGGGAGGAAAATAATGGCGCTGCATGACGAAAACGTCGTCTGGCATGCCCATCCTGTTACACCGCAACAGCGGGAACAACGCCACGGTCATCGTGGTGTTGTGCTGTGGTTTACCGGGCTGTCTGGTTCCGGTAAATCCACGGTAGCAGGGGCGCTGGAAGAGGCGTTGCACAAGCTGGGAGTGAGTACCTATTTGTTGGATGGCGATAACGTGCGCCACGGCCTGTGCAGCGATCTTGGGTTTAGCGATGCCGATCGTAAGGAGAATATTCGTCGGGTTGGCGAGGTGGCTAACCTGATGGTGGACGCGGGCCTTGTGGTGTTGACCGCCTTTATCTCTCCGCATCGCGCCGAACGCAAAATGGTCCGTGAACGCGTTGGCGAAGGGCGTTTTATTGAGGTTTTTGTCGATACGCCGCTGGCAACGTGCGAATTACGCGATCCAAAAGGGCTGTATAAAAAAGCGCGGGCGGGTGAGTTGCGCAATTTCACCGGAATTGATTCGGTATACGAAGCGCCTGAATCGCCAGAGATTCACCTTGATGGTGAACAATTGGTAACAAATTTGGTACCCCAATTATTAGACCTGCTGAGGCAGGAAGATATTATCAGATCCTGAGACACCCGAGCTTGTATGCCCGGTCAGTCACGGTCACAGGATTAGATATGCGTAACAGCCATAACATTACTATTACAGAGTCAGATACCTTCGCCGCCGACGATGAAACCACCTGGTCACTACCGGGTGCCGTGGTCGGTTTTATCGCGTGGCTGTTGGCGCTGGGGATTCCGTTTCTGATTTATGGCCCTAACACACTCTTTTTCTTCATTTATACCTGGCCCTTTTTCCTCGCATTGCTGCCCGTGGCGATTGTCGCGGGTATTGCGCTGCACTCCCTATTGAAGGGGCTGTTGCTGCTGAGCATTACCTGCACCCTACTGGTGGTTGGGGCGATGTTTGGCGCGCTATTTCTGTGGTTGTTGGGTTAGGCAAACGCCTTTTTTTAACAATCGCTGATGTTGTTCACTCTCTGGTCATAATTCAAACCGTAACCAACAATGAGATTATGTTCTCCTTACACGGGGTATACGTAACAACGGGCAAATGTGGTACATTTGCCCGCGTTGTCGCGGCATTCCCGACCGTTGATGTAAAGTTGTCTGCGGAAGTTATGGGATGTTAATGCCGTTTTTCAGGGGGCAGGATGGGTAAACTAACGCTGCTGTTGCTGGCTTTATTGGTCTGGCTGCAGTATTCGCTGTGGTTCGGTAAGAACGGCATACATGACTATAGTCGCGTCAACGATGATGTTGCTGCGCAGCAAGCTACGAACGCGAAACTTAAAGCACGTAACGATCAGCTCTTTGCCGAAATTGACGATCTCAATGGCGGACAAGAGGCTATTGAGGAGCGCGCGCGCAACGAACTCAGCATGACTAAGCCGGGCGAAACCTTTTATCGTCTGGTGCCTGACGCGTCTAAACGCGCTCAGACTGCAGGGCAAAACAATCGATAAACCGTCCAGGGATTTAACATGGCAGCCACTTTATTGGACGTTTGCGCTGTGGTGCCGGCTGCCGGGTTTGGCCGCCGAATGCAAACAGAGTGTCCTAAGCAGTACCTCTCTATTGGCAATAAAACCATTCTTGAACACTCGGTTGATGCGCTGCTGGCTCATCCCCGGGTGACGCGAGTCGTTATCGCTATCAGCCCAGGCGACAGCCGCTTTGCCCAACTTCCACTCGCCGCACATCCGCAAATTACCGTAGTGGATGGCGGCAACGAGCGTGCCGATTCTGTCCTTGCCGGTTTGCAAGCCGCAGGTGAGGCCAGTTGGGTACTGGTGCATGACGCCGCGCGTCCGTGTCTGCACCAGGATGATTTAGCCCGTTTGCTGGCAATCAGTGAGACCAGCCGCACCGGCGGGATCCTGGCGGCACCAGTACGCGACACAATGAAGCGCGCGGAGCCGGGCCGAACAGACATTGCCCATACGGTCGATCGCACCGATTTATGGCACGCGTTGACACCGCAGTTTTTCCCTCGCGAGCTGTTGCACGACTGCCTGACCCGTGCGCTCCACGAAGGCGCAACCATTACGGATGAGGCCTCGGCGCTGGAATATTGCGGCTTACATCCTCAGCTCGTTGAAGGACGGGCTGATAATATTAAAGTAACGCGTCCAGAGGATTTGGCGTTGGCCGAATTTTATCTGACCCGGACTACCCACCAGGAGAAGACATAATGCGAATTGGACACGGTTTCGACGTACACGCTTTTGGCGGAGAAGGCCCAATTATCATTGGTGGTGTGCGCATCCCGTATGAAAAAGGATTGCTGGCGCATTCTGATGGCGATGTGGCGTTACACGCGCTAACCGATGCTCTGCTGGGCGCGGCTGCGCTGGGGGATATCGGTAAACTCTTCCCTGACACCGACCCGACCTTTAAAGGTGCCGATAGTCGTGAATTATTGCGAGAAGCCTGGCGGCGTATTCAGGCCAAAGGCTATACGCTTGGTAATGTGGATGTGACAATTATTGCTCAGGCGCCGAAGATGCTGCCGCACATTCCGCAAATGCGCGTGTTTATTGCCGAAGATCTCGGCTGCCATATGGATGATGTTAACGTGAAAGCGACCACCACGGAAAAACTCGGTTTTACCGGGCGTGGGGAAGGGATTGCCTGTGAAGCGGTGGCGTTACTCATTAAGGCACCGAAATGACTGTGTTTGACGATCTGACGTATCTCCATGGCAAACCACTGGGCCATGGCGTCCTGAAAGCGAATCCGGAAGACTTTGTTGTCGTCGAAGATTTAGGCTTCGAACCGGATGGCGAAGGCGAGCATGTTTTGGTGCGCATCCTGAAAAACGGTTGTAACACCCGTTTTGTGGCTGACGCGCTGGCGAAATTCCTGAAAATTCACGCCCGTGAAGTGAGCTTTGCCGGGCAGAAAGATAAGCATGCGGTCACGGAACAGTGGCTGTGCGCGCGTGTACCGGGCAATGCAATGCCTGATCTAAGCAAATTTGAGCTCGAAGGCTGTAAAGTTCTGGAGTACGCGCGCCACAAGCGTAAGCTGCGTTTAGGGGCGCTGAAAGGCAACGAATTTACGCTGGTGTTGCGTGAAGTGAGCGAGCGAAATGACGTTGAAGCGCGTTTGCAGGCGATTAGCGAACGCGGCGTACCGAACTATTTTGGCGCTCAGCGTTTTGGTATCGGCGGTAGCAACCTGCAAGGGGCGCTGCGCTGGGCACAAAGCGATGCGCCGGTGCGCGATCGCAATAAACGCAGTTTTTGGTTGTCGGCGGCCCGTAGCGCGTTGTTTAATCAGATAGTCAGTGAACGCTTGAAAAAAACAGACTTTAATCAAGTTGTTGACGGCGATGCGCTACAATTATCCGGACGCGGAAGCTGGTTTGTCGCCACACAGGAAGAACACACTGAATTACAGCGTCGCGTCGATGAGAAAGAATTGATGATCACAGCGGCATTACCGGGCAGCGGTGAGTGGGGAACTCACCGCGACGCACTGGCGTTTGAAAAAGCCGCTGTTGCTGATGAAACCGCGCTGCAGTCTCTGTTATTGCGCGAGAAAGTCGACGCGTCGCGTCGCGCTATGTTGCTGTATCCACAACAATTAAGCTGGAACTGGTGGGATGACGTAACCGTCGAGTTACGCTTCTGGCTACCGGCAGGTAGCTTCGCCACCAGTGTTGTAAGGGAACTTATTAACACAATGGGTGATTATGCGTATATTGCTGAGTAACGATGATGGGGTCCACGCACCCGGTATACAAACGCTGGCGAAAGCGCTGCGTGAGTTTGCTGACGTACAGGTGGTTGCCCCGGATCGTAACCGCAGTGGCGCGTCTAACTCGCTGACGCTGGAATCCTCACTTCGCACCTTTACCTATGATAACGGCGATATCGCCGTACAAATGGGTACGCCCACCGACTGCGTCTATCTGGGCGTGAACGCATTAATGCGTCCGCGTCCGGACATTGTCGTTTCTGGTATCAACGCGGGTCCTAATCTGGGTGATGATGTTATCTATTCCGGTACCGTTGCGGCGGCAATGGAAGGCCGTCATCTGGGATTCCCGGCGCTGGCTGTCTCACTTGATGGCCATAAATACTACGATACTGCTGCCGCAGTAACCTGTCGTATCTTACGGGCGCTGAGTCGTGAACCGCTGCGCACCGGTCGCATTTTGAATATCAACGTGCCGGATTTACCGCTGGATCAGATTAAAGGTATTCGCGTCACGCGCTGCGGCAGTCGCCATCCGGCGGATCAGGTTATTCCACAGCAGGACCCACGCGGTAATACGCTGTACTGGATCGGGCCACCGGGCGAAAAGTGCGACGCCGGGCCGGATACGGATTTTGCCGCCGTCGATGAAGGCTATGTTTCTATCACGCCGCTGCATGTCGATTTAACCGCATACGGCGCGCATGAAGTGGTTTCTGACTGGTTAGACAGCGTGGGAGTCGACACGCAATGGTAAGCAGACGCGTACACACTCTTCTTGAACAATTACGTGCGCAGGGCATCAGAGATGAGCTTGTCCTCGATGCGCTCGCCGCCGTGCCGCGTGAAAAATTCATTGATGAGGCGTTTGAACATAAGGCCTGGGACAATATTGCCCTGCCGATTGGTCAGGGGCAGACGATTTCGCAGCCTTATATGGTTGCGCGAATGACCGAACTGCTTGAGCTAACGCCGCAGTCTCGGGTGCTGGAAATTGGTACTGGCTCTGGCTACCAGACGGCGATTCTGGCGCACCTGGTGCATCATGTGTGCTCCGTTGAGCGCATTAAAGGTTTGCAATGGCAGGCGCGTCGCCGCCTGAAGCAGCTTGATTTACATAATGTTTCGACCCGTCATGGTGATGGATGGCAAGGCTGGCAGGCGCGAGCCCCGTTTGACGCTATCATTGTAACGGCAGCGCCGCCCGAGATCCCGACCGCATTGATGATGCAACTGGATGAGGGCGGCATTCTCGTCTTACCCGTGGGCGATGAGCACCAGTTTCTGAAGCGGGTGCGTCGTCGGGGAGGCGAATTTATTATCGATACCGTGGAGGCCGTACGTTTCGTTCCCTTAGTAAAAGGGGAGCTTGCGTAGATAGCGCTGCTGAATACCTGGAGTTTTCCTGGTTATTCTCGAAAGAGTAAGCGTATTGTGACGGGGCCTTGCACGGTGATTACGTCACTGGTTTTAACCAATTTTCCTGGGGGATAAATGAGCGCGGGAAGCCACAAATTTACCGTTCGCCGCATTGCGGCATTGTCACTGGTTTCACTATGGCTGGCAGGTTGTTCAAACACCTCGAATCCACCAGCGCCGGTCAGCTCGGTTAACGGTAGTGCATCAACGAACACCAGTTCTGGCATGCTGATTACGCCTCCACCTAAAATGGGCTCGACGTCGACAGTACAGCAGACGCCACAGATCCAGTCGGTGCAGCAACCAACCACACAGCCAACGCAAATCCAGCCTGTTGCTCAACAGCCTGTGCAGATGGAAAACGGTCGTATTGTATACAATCGTAAGTATGGGAATATTCCGAAAGGTAGCTACACGGGCGGCAGTACCTATACTGTTAAGAAAGGCGATACCCTTTTCTATATTGCCTGGATCACCGGGAACGATTTCCGTGACCTCGCACAACGCAATAACGTTCCGGCCCCGTATGGCCTGAATGTCGGTCAAACTCTGCAAGTGGGCAACGCGTCTGGTGCACCGATTACCGGTGGCAATGCCATCACCCAGGCGGATGCAGCACAGCAAGGAGTTGTGACCAACCCTGCACAAAATTCCACCGTTGCTGTTGCTTCGAAACCAACAATTACGTATTCTGAGGATTCAGGTGAACAAAGTGCTAACAAAATGTTGCCGAACAACAAGCCTGCTGGGACTGTGGTCACAGCGCCTGTAACGGCTCCAGCAGTTAGCACAACCGAATCAACTGCAAGCTCAACGTCGACTAGCTCGCCAATCTCTACCTGGCGCTGGCCGACTGACGGCAAAGTGATCGAAAACTTTGCGGCTACCGAAGGTGGCAATAAAGGGATCGACATTGCAGGCAGCAAAGGACAGGCTATTGTCGCGACCGCAGATGGACGCGTCGTCTATGCCGGTAATGCGCTGCGTGGTTACGGTAATCTTATTATCATCAAACATAACGATGATTACCTGAGCGCCTACGCCCATAACGATACAATGCTGGTCCGGGAACAACAAGAAATCAAGGCGGGGCAGAAAATAGCTACCATGGGTAGCACCGGAACCAGTTCAACACGCTTGCATTTTGAAATTCGTTACAAGGGGAAATCCGTAAACCCGCTGCGCTATTTACCGCAGCGATAATTAGGCGGAACCAGGCTTTCACGTGCTAGTTCCGTTAGGGATCACGGGTAGGAGCCACCTTTATGAGTCAGAATACGCTGAAAGTTCATGATTTAAATGAAGATGCGGAATTTGATGAGAACGGAGTAGAGGCTTTTGATGAAAAAGCCTTGAGTGAAGAGGAACCCAGTGATAACGACCTGGCTGAAGAAGAGCTGTTATCGCAGGGGGCCACACAGCGTGTGTTGGACGCGACTCAGCTTTACCTTGGTGAGATTGGTTATTCACCACTGTTAACAGCCGAAGAAGAAGTTTATTTTGCGCGTCGCGCACTGCGTGGAGATGTCGCATCTCGCCGTCGCATGATTGAAAGTAACCTGCGTCTGGTGGTGAAAATTGCTCGTCGTTATGGCAATCGTGGTCTGGCATTGCTGGACCTGATTGAAGAGGGCAATTTAGGGCTTATCCGTGCCGTCGAGAAGTTTGACCCGGAACGTGGGTTCCGCTTCTCAACATACGCAACCTGGTGGATCCGCCAGACGATCGAACGGGCGATTATGAACCAAACCCGTACGATCCGACTGCCGATTCACATTGTAAAAGAGCTGAACGTCTATCTGCGTACCGCGCGTGAGTTGTCGCATAAACTGGACCACGAACCGAGTGCAGAAGAGATTGCTGAACAACTGGATAAACCGGTTGATGACGTCAGCCGTATGC
The DNA here is from genome assembly GCF_025106035.1 of Citrobacter sp. XY323. Classification (NCBI taxonomy): domain Bacteria; kingdom Pseudomonadati; phylum Pseudomonadota; class Gammaproteobacteria; order Enterobacterales; family Enterobacteriaceae; genus Citrobacter; species Citrobacter sp. XY323. Next base: position 60,428 of record NZ_JANYUK010000008.1, on the reverse strand, counting down.
TCCGACTCAACGAGCGTATTACCTCGGTAGACACCCCGCTGGGTGGCGATTCCGAAAAAGCGTTGCTGGATATTCTGGCCGATGAAAAGGAAAACGGTCCAGAAGACACCACGCAAGACGATGATATGAAACAGAGCATCGTCAAATGGCTGTTCGAACTGAACGCCAAGCAGCGTGAAGTGCTGGCACGTCGTTTTGGTCTGCTGGGGTACGAAGCTGCGACACTGGAAGATGTGGGCCGTGAAATTGGTCTCACTCGTGAACGTGTTCGCCAGATTCAGGTTGAAGGTCTGCGTCGTCTGCGTGAAATTCTGCAGACTCAGGGACTGAATATCGAAGCGCTTTTCCGCGAGTAAGCACAAGTTCTATCAAGAAAGGCCAGTCTCATTGGGACTGGCCTTTTTCTTTAGGGCTACCGCTATCGGGTTCTTTTTACTACACCAGACTTTTCAACCGGTAGATCCACTCCAGCGCCTGGCGAGGCGTTAGTGAATCCGGGTCGAGATTTTCCAGCGCATCAACGGCGGGTGACGTTTCTTCCGGTACTGACAGCAGCGACATCTGCGTGCCGTCGACCTGGGTTGCGGCAACATTTGGCGCGATGCTTTCCAGTTCGCGCAGTTTTTGCCGCGCGCGTTTGATCACCTCTTTCGGTACGCCAGCCAGGGCAGCGACTGCCAGACCATAGCTCTTGCTCGCCGCGCCATCCTGCACGCTGTGCATGAAGGCGATGGTATCGCCGTGCTCTAACGCATCCAGATGCACATTAGCGACACCCTCCATTTTCTCCGGTAACTGCGTCAGTTCGAAGTAATGGGTCGCAAATAAAGTTAATGCTTTGATTTTATTTGCCAGATTTTCTGCGCATGCCCATGCCAGCGACAGGCCGTCGTAGGTGGAGGTGCCGCGTCCAATCTCATCCATCAGCACCAGACTGTTCTCGGTGGCGTTATGCAGAATGTTGGCGGTTTCGGTCATTTCTACCATGAAGGTGGAACGACCTGATGCCAGATCATCCGCCGCGCCCACGCGGGTAAAGATACGATCGATAGGCCCGATCTCGACTTTCTGTGCCGGAACGTAGCTGCCGATATAGGCCAGTAGCGCAATCAACGCAGTCTGGCGCATATAGGTACTTTTACCCCCCATGTTTGGGCCGGTGATGATCAGCATCCGTCGCTGAGGCGAGAGGTTAAGCGGGTTGGCGATAAACGGCTCGGTCAGCACCTGTTCAACCACCGGATGACGTCCCTCGGTAATACGAATGCCGGGTTTATCGGTGAAGATCGGACAGGTGTAATTCAGGGTATAAGCACGCTCCGCGAGGTTGACCAGCACGTCCAACTCCGCCAGCGCGCTGGCGCTTTGTTGCAAATCAGCCAGGTGTGGCAGCAGCATGTCGAACAGTTCGTCATACAGCTGTTTTTCCAGCGCCAGCGCTTTGCCTTTTGAGGTCAGAACTTTGTCTTCGTACTCTTTCAGTTCCGGAATAATGTAGCGTTCGGCGTTTTTCAATGTCTGGCGACGTACGTAGTTAATTGGCGCCAGATGACTTTGCCCACGGCTGATCTGAATGTAGTAGCCGTGCACGGCGTTAAATCCTACTTTCAGCGTGTCCAGACCGGTGCGTTCGCGTTCGCGGATTTCCAGTCTGTCGAGGTAGTCCGTGGCGCCATCAGCCAGCGCTCGCCACTCGTCAAGCTCTTCATTGTAGCCTGGGGCAATGACGCCGCCGTCACGTACGAGCACTGGCGGAGCTTCCACGACGGCACGCTCCAACAGTTCACGCAGCTCAGTAAACTCACCCATTTTCTCGCGCAGCATCTGCACGGGGGCGCTGTCTACGTTTTCCAGTTGCGCGCGCAGTTCGGGTAATTGCTGGAAGGCATGACGCATACGGGCCAGATCGCGCGGGCGCGCAGTACGCAGGGCCAGACGCGCCAGAATACGTTCCAGATCGCCTACCTGACGCAGCACGGGTTGTAATTCGCTGGTGGTATCCTGCAGCGCGCCGATGGTCTGTTGGCGCTCGATGAGGATTTTGGTGTCGCGGACCGGCATATGCAGCCAGCGCTTGAGCATACGGCTACCCATCGGTGTCACGGTGCAGTCGAGTACTGAAGCCAGCGTGTTTTCCACCCCGCCCGCCAGGTTCTGGGTGATTTCCAGATTGCGGCGTGTGGCGGCGTCCATGATGATGCTGTCCTGCTGACGCTCCATGGTGATGGAGCGAATATGCGGCAGCGAAGTGCGTTGGGTATCTTTTACGTATTGCAGCAGACAGCCGGCAGCGCATAACCCGCGTGGGGCGTTTTCCACGCCAAAGCCAATCAGATCCCGCGTGCCGAACTGCAGATTTAACTGCTGACGGGCGGTATCAATTTCAAATTCCCACAGCGGACGACGACGCAGGCCGCGACGTCCCTCTATCAGCGAGGTTTCGGCAAAATCCTCGGCATACAGCAATTCAGCGGGGTTGGTGCGCTGCAATTCCGCGGCCATGGTTTCGCGGTCAGCGGGTTCACTGACACGAAAACGCCCGGAGCTGATATCCAGCGTAGCGTAGCCGTACCCTTTACTGTCTTGCCAGATGGCGGCCAGCAGGTTGTCCTGGCGTTCCTGCAACAACGCTTCATCACTGATGGTGCCTGGTGTGACAATACGTACCACTTTGCGCTCAACCGGGCCTTTGCTGGTCGCCGGATCGCCAATCTGTTCACAAATAGCAACGGACTCACCCTGATTGACCAGCTTGGCGAGGTAGTTTTCTACCGCATGATGAGGAATGCCTGCCATCGGGATTGGCTCGCCCGCAGATGCGCCGCGTTTGGTCAGGGAGATATCAAGCAGCTGAGACGCGCGTTTCGCATCGTCATAAAACAGTTCGTAAAAGTCGCCCATGCGGTAAAACAGCAGTATTTCCGGGTGCTGAGCCTTCAGCTTGAGATACTGCTGCATCATGGGGGTGTGGGAGTCTAAGTTTTCTATTGTACTCATTGGTTTATGATGTCCATTTTCTTAATTTTTAATGAGTTAGTGATTTTTGTAGTTATCATTAAGTTTCACGTTGTCTCATCGAATATCATGAAATCCTACATTTAAAGGTGGGTTAAAGTGTGCCTTGCCAACCTATACCTGGGTAAAATATGGGCATATACAGAGTAACCTACCTTGATGTTCATGATTGCATAAGGTGCATGATAACGGAGTCTTTATGGCAGGAAAACAAGAGGGAAAGCTACTTTCGTTTAAAGCGGTAGAAATGATGAAGCCTGGCGACAAAGATAAGTCCATAAATGACTCTGAGGTGTCTGTTAAATCCGTAGTGATTCAACCTGTACGACAACCGGGGCGATACCTCAGTCAGGAGGCCATTAGACAGGCCTCGTCGTGAGGATCGAATCTGCTTACAGATGTAGGGTCGATCCATTATTCTGGAATACACCGGTATCAGGACGATGTTTCATGCAATTTATCTGCTGGAGTTCCTCAATGGTATATTCGCGGTACAAGAAATACTGGATTTGGGTACCGTATCTGAGGTTCATTTTCTGAGCCAAGGCTGATACCCGCTGATACACTGCTTTCGTTGAGCAGTGCAGAAGTTGGGATGTGGCAGTAATATTTATTTGTCGGCGTAACGCACAGGCTACGGAAATCTCGGTATGGGTAAGGTTACGTAGCTCCCGCAAAGAATCAATTATGGTGAGTATATGATAGACAGTATATCTTCGGCCTTCATTAATATACTGGATAAACTCCGTTACAGAGGCGGTTCTGGAGATACCCTCCAGTGATGAAAGCACCTTTGATAACATTCCACGGCCTTTTACAAAAATGATAGAATAGCTGTCGGTCAGTTCATTGCAAATACGATGTTTAATATCATGTAAGCTGAAGAAAGATTCAATATCAATAATACATAAGTTCTCTTCGCGCAGGCTATCTATTGGCATCAGCCCTCCCGCAGACCGGGTAAAAAAAATATCATCAGAGAATACGACAAACGACATTGGGAAAAACCTTAACTCTTTGTTTTTAAGAAAAATGAGTCCGGTGCTTTCCTCAAAGGGATACACTGGACAATAAATGATTTACTGATTTTTTGAGATGAAACTAAGAAATTACAAGAAGATCCTCATTCAGACGCTATTTTTTGTCTGACACCATTAGCGTTATCTCTTTTTTATTTAGCATGGAAATAATCCCCTGATCCTTCAGGCTATCCAGGGCACGCGACAAGGTGGATATCGAAATGCCCAGAACCTGGGCCAGTTCTTTCTTACTGATCGGTAACTCAAGGTTGAGATGCTCAAAGCCATACTCTTTATAAGTGCGAGACAACAGTTGCAGGAAATATTGAACCTTCTGCAAGGTATCACTTTTGGTCAATACTGAAATAAATTGCTGTTTTTCCTGCGCCGAACGTGACAGGATCCTGACAATAAAATCTGTAAATCCTGGCATCAGCTGGCTCATTTCGTAGAAATGCTCGCTTCTCAGTACGCAAACTTCTATTTCCGTTGCGGCTTGAATATCCTGCTGACTGTAACCGATGTGCAGCTCCTCCACGCCCATCACCTGTCCTGGCAAAACGATCCCCATCAGTTGCCCGCGCGTATCGTAAACCTTAGCGGCCCCGCTACGTAGGGCATATAGCGCGTCTATTTTCTCTCCCCGACGATAAATATATTCACCTCTGGCAATCTTCTTTTTTGTCTCCAGATTGCGGATAAACAATGGATCTTTCTGCCTGAACAGATAGGCGGAGCACAGTTCTGCAAAACCGCACTCTTCACAATTGACACAATTATTTCTTTTCATAGTGAATGTATAACACTATCCCTGTTATTGAATCACACAGTTCATTAAGGGTGATAAGGTATTTGCAATCGTAATATAGTTATTGTCTTTTTTGTCTAAGGAGATAACGTATTCCCCTTCCATCCCAAATATTTTTGTTGTCAGCAGGGTAATGTCTTCCGGCACATTATCGTGAGCCATGATATCTTTTGTCGTCGTATTCATACGATACTGGTTGCCGCTGACGTTATGGTAGGTAAATGTTATATAACGCGACAATCGATATTGACGCCCCTGATAGTCAATGTTGCCGGACAGATTAAATACGCCCGTTTCGTTCTTGTTAAATTCAAACGTGATATTTCCTTTGAATAAGAGAGCGTGATCTGAAGCGTCAACATAGGTGATATTCGCAAAGCAGCGTTTGTCAAAATAAACACCCGATCGCAGGCTTAGTTGCCATGTTAACAGACAAATCAACGCGACCACTGCCAGCACTAAGGTTGTCATCAGCTTCATTTTAATTTCCAGTTAAAAGCATAATAGTTCTCACAATAGACAATTTTTGCTGTTGCCTTATCTGTTGGACAATAAGAGTAGAAAAACCGACCATGACTACCGTAAAGAACACTGGGTTGAAAATAAACCATAATCTGCGCGGGTTTCTGGGCGCACTTTAGCTCAAGTTCAGGCTGTAGCTGACGGATAATATTCATGACCTGAGGGTCAACTTCCTCCGATAAATCTTCATAGGCAGTAAATTTGCAGTTCCCGATTTCACCAATACGGTATTCGGCTGCAAAACGCGGTGAACCCTGTTTCTGGCTGAGTATCCAAAGGTTGGCCAGCAGCAAAAACGCGATAGCCGCAATCAGCCAGAGGTTTTTTTTATCCTTCGTTGCCGCCTTACGCAGGGATACCGGAAGAGGTGTGGTACTCACCATTTCTTCATCATTCTGCAGTTCAACGGCGATTTCCGGTGAGAAGTAAAATCCCACCTTGGGTACGGCTACAATAATTTCCTCAATGAATATTAAGGATGTTAATGTTTTTCTGAGGATACTAATGTACTGGCTCAGCGATGAACTGGAACCCGGATGGCCCGCTTCCTCCCAGACTTTATCCAGAAGATAATCGCGTTCAAGTACCCGGCCTGGCGACGCAATCAGTAACGAAAGAATACGGTTAGCGGTATTTGTTAGCCTTTTACTTTGCTCGTTTCCGGGTTCCTTGACCACAAGTTCCCCGCTCTCGCTATCGTAAATGACTCTATTGGCTATCAAATATTTCATTCGCGTTTTCTTTCGGTAAATTTATACAATAAGCATTCTGCGCGGCTGCGATTTCGGGTTATGCCTGGCTTAGTACATCGCAACCAAAGGTCTGAGCACTGCAATATTATGGCTTAGCAGATCGACAATGTCCCGATCCAGACGAAAATTTGACGCCTCTTCCTCGAGAATAATCAATGCTTTTTCGCTGGACATCCCCTGACGATAGGGGCGGTTCTCGGTCATCGCGGTGAAAACATCAGCCACAGCAATAATACGCGAAGGGATATCCAGCGCAGCCGCACCCAGACGAAAAGGGTAGCCGCTGCCGTCGAGGCGTTCATGATGTCTTGCCGCCCAGTGTACGATTTCACCCAGCTCTTCAATAGGGTGTAGCATCTCCAGCGTCTTATAGCTATGGCGCTTCATTTGCGCGTACTCGTCCGGCTCCAGCTTTCCCTGCTTCTCGAGGATTTCCAGTGGAATACCCAGCTTGCCAATATCGTGCAGGTATCCCGCGATGCGGATTTTATCCTGGGTGTAGCGATCGCAGCCGTACAGCTCCGCAAGCTTCGCCGCCACTTGAGCCACGCTGGTACTGTGAGTCTGCGTAAAGCTGCTGTATTTATCGACGATATTCGAAATCAGCAGGCAGACCTCCAGAAAATCATGGTGATCCAGCACCACATCATTGAGCGGGCTGATAACACGCAGCACCTGTTGTAATGAGGGCGAACTCAGGCGAAACCAGAAGCCATCCTCATGGCTGGCATCCTGTAGCGCCTCGACCAGGCACGATGGCCATAGTGGGCTACTGGCCAGAAAACCGGAAACAATATTATGCCGTTGGGCCACATAGTCACCTTCAATCCCGCGCAGCCACAGCTCAAACTCATCGGCCAGATGCACCAGATGCCAGGTATTTAGCATTGTATTCTGCGTGTAACCCAAGGCATCCGCGTGGCGCGTTTCAAGAATTGCGGTCACTGGCTGTAAAAAACGTACGCCGGACATCATTGAGGCGCCAAGCCGTCCATGCTCTTCAATAAAGGCTTTACCATGGGCGCCACTGAAGGGATGCACTTTGCTCAGCGCCCCGATATTGTGCAACATACCCGCAAGCCAGGCGTTATTGATGGCTGCACTGTCAAAACCGGCTCGATTCCCGAGATACCAGCAAATGAGACCCGTGCGTTGCAAATGATGCACCAGTTCAGGAGAAAGCGGGTGCATAATGCTGTGCAGAAGATCAAGCACGGTTTGAACAGATATTTTCATAAAATCCTTTAAGAGAATTAAATTAAAAACTTACTGTAGCCCGTCTGGGCCACAGTAAAATAGGGGGGGTTAATCGTAGCCAAACATTATCTGCGCAGTCGCCACCACGCTACCGGTTGATAATGCTGATGCGTTATAAACTTTGTAATAAGCATGAAGATAAATGTATTGCGTATTGCTTATATCATCATCTTTAGCGATATCTAATATTTGCGAAGCATGTTCCATATTATTACTACTGGATATTTGCACCTCATCATAGTCACCCATAAACATCCGGCTACGAATGGCAATGCCTACCCCTCCCGCCGTGGTTTCATCGTTGACCATTATCTGGTAGCTGGTATCCGAACTGACTAAATCATTGCTGGATAACCAGGCCTTAACATTGCGGGTAGACGTTTTAATTCCGGCCAGGTTGCCGCACTTCAGCGGGATCGTGAAATCGGCACCATCTGCCTTTCCATTTTTTTTCAGGACGCTAAACGGAGCGGGGGGTAATTTCACGCTCATGTCCCGCGTCATATTGCAGGTTGTTTCTTTTGGCTCAAACTGAATCGTCAGCTTCTCATAAGCAATAAAATAATCGGTATTCCAGCTTTTGCGTGCGGTTTCAGACATCATATTGGACCAGGCGCGATAAGCATATGTTTTGCTGGAAAGGAACGGTGAGCTGGAGCCGCTTCCGGTACCGCTCATCACTGCAGGTATGACCGACAGTGCGCCGCTGGTTGTGGTTTTGGTATAGCTTTCCATGCCCACAGGCGGAGCCGACATTAATTCCGCTCGCAGCGTATATTGTGTCTGATATGACAGAGAGTGAATGCCCACGATACCGCTGACAGTCACTTTGGTATCGCCACTAATGGTGGACGTTAATTTTATCCAGTAGCTACTTTCACCATCCGCACTGTTGAAATTCAAATAAACAGGAGAACCATTGAAACCGGTAAAATAATATAAGTGGTCTTGCGCCAGACCACCGATCCCAATATTCCCGTAAGTACAGGTCATACTACCCGACCAACTGGTGGTATAGGAATATTCAACGACGTTTGAATTCACGAAAGCCGATGAAAGATTTAGCGACTTATCCGATTCTGCGACGCTGGTAAAAAGTATACCGGAATTACGGCAGGTATCGCCTGTTACACCGCGAGACTGAGCCTGCGACTGTGCTTGTGCAGATAATATTGGGATTGCGGTCAGTATTATGGCCGTAACCATAAAATAAAATAATTTTTTCATGATTGATTCTGTTAGCTGAGTAAACTGAGTTAGCGACAAATATTTTCAGCATGCTCTGCAGGCTGGGAAATAGTGCAGAATTTTTTAGTCTTACCTTTGCTGATATTCACCTTCAGGCTGGCGGGAAGCGTCTCTGACTTAATAAAAATCTGACTCCCCTGTGCGACATAGCCGACTTCTTCATTCCCGGCACCGCTGACAACCGCGCCAAACGGTAACTGACCCCCTTCAGCGGTTTGCACATCAAAAGTGAAGAGTCTGCGCGTGTCAGTTTTGTACTTCAGCCAGCTGATACTGCCTTCGTACGGCGCCACATTGAGTAAATTACCTTCAAGGTCGACGTCGCTTTTTTGGGTTCCATCCTGCTCCAGATGGAAATTATTCTGTCGGTACGGTGTCGCGCTGGTGATGAGGGCGATACCTTTGCTGTTGGTGTGTGCGGAGGTATCGCCGTTAACGACCGCGTTCACCACTCCTGGCGCTTCAATAATGACAAAATTACGTCCGTTATGAGGAGACGCCAGCAGCCCACCTTTCCATGCCAGCAGATTGCCGCTGGCACCCAGGCTTAGCTGGCGATATTCACGGGCCAGCGTCGCGCCGCTGTTCATGCTGGTATAGTCATTTTTCCAGCTGGTGTAGAGATCGGCTGCCCGCGAATCGTTGTCACTGTCGTGGCTCAGCATCAGGCTGTAGTCAACATCATGCATATTCCCGCTCATGCTGACGTCAGAAGAGGAATATTTGCCGTTCTGCACGCTGGCATGAGAAGACAGGCTGCCGCCGCTGCCGAATATCGACATCGGTATCGTGACAGAAAAATAGAGGTTGTTTTCCGTCTTACCGCGTGAACGCAACGCGCTCACCAGGTCGCCTTCATAATTGGTTTCATAGTCGTAATAGGACTGCGTAACCTCCGAGCGGCGCAGCGAAACCGAGTAGTTGACGCCGTGACTGGCATTGCTCCAGGTCAGGTTGTACTGACGGCTACTTTTCTGACCGCGCCAGTAATCGCGCCAGTAGGCTGAAAGCGACAGTCTTCCAAATTGTTCCCCCAGCGGCTGATTAATATTGGCGCTAAAGGCTTGTTTGCTGTTGATCGTTGAGGTGCCCGTTCCGCCATAATCCTTAATATTGGATTTGGTCAGGATATAATCGCTAAAAGAAGCGTAATCCTGAGTACGGTAATAATACGAAGCCAGCGAAATATTGGTGCGGGTCGGGAAGTATTTACTCCAGGACAGCGCGTATTTTTCTCCGTGGCGACGGCTATCGCCAGGCAGACGATACTGCGACTCCTCCACGGAAGCCGAGAGTGACCCAGCGTAGGGGATGGAAACCGCTCCTCCCAGAAGCAGAGACTGATAATTCTGGCTCCAGATCCCGCCCGCTGACGCGGTGAGGTAGTTATTCACCCCACGTGAATAGCTCACCTGGGTAAAATGGCTGCTATCGTCGACGTTGCGCATGTCCACCGCCCCGACGTTAATCTGATAGTCGCTGCTGCCGGGGCGCTGCATATCCGGGATCGAGGAGAATGGCACAATGAAGCGCTCAATGTTGCCGCCGGTGTTTTTTACCTCGACGGATAAATCGCTGCGTGAGCCGGTAGGCATCAGATCGCGGATGGCAAAGGGGCCTGGTGGGACATTGATCTGGTGGATGATATGACCATCCTGGGAGATACTGACCACCGCTGAACTGGTTGCAACACCTTCGATCACTGGCATATAAACGTTTTCGCTGTCCGGTAACATCTGACGACTTTTATTCAGTGTCACCCCACGAAAACGGACCGTGTCAAAATAATCAGACGTCGTATAGCTTCGACCAATGCGCAGTACCGAATCGATTGCCGCAATTGGTTTTTCAACAAAACGCGTGGTATTTATCCAGCTACCTTTGTTCATTGCGCTATAGCGCATCCACGATGAGCTATCGAGAAAATGCCAGCCATACATGTTTAGTCCGCTGTTCAGCGATAAATACAGATTATCGCTGTCACTATAGCCATTCTGCAGGCCGTGAAAATTGTAATAGTTGAAATTGTAATTGGTATACAGGCCATTAATTCCCTGATCCCATTTTTGCGGTGACACCCAGTTACGGCTATATTCTTTTACGAAAGCCTGAGGTACTTCTAAATCCAGACGCAGTGTGCCGGGTATCAGGGCGCTTTTCCCTCCGTGTAGCAGGGTATTAACGTCGAGCTTTTCAGCGGTGCTTTTATTTACAATATCATCCAGCCCCTGAATATCCAGTAGAGATGCGTCGTCTTTATTAATAAGCAGAGTACCTTTATCGTCATTAGCGACGGAAATATTAAATTTCCCGCGCCAGACGTTATTCACATAAACATCCAAATCATAAGCCCCCGGCGTCATAACCAGCCGAGAATTACTCCAGTCCATATCTGCTGAATTACCTACCAGCAGGCTGCTATTAAAATCCTCCGCCAACGCGCCGTATGAAAATATCGCGAGGCTGACAGAGTGAACTAGCAAACTTATACGAAACAGAGAACTGTTTTTCATCAGAATTGAACCTGGAGTCATTTATCTGGGATATCAGTGGATAGTGCTGAATCTCTTTGCGCCATAATCATCAAGCCAGGTAAGGCGATATTGCCCACCGGACTGAATTTTGCTGGATACCAGCGCGCAGCCAAACGGCGGTATAAACGCAGTCTCAGCCAGTAAATTATCTTTTCGGCTTTGCTTTAGCTCGCCCCCCTGCCAGGTCACGACCTGAGGGATGGTCATGTAATATGGCGAATTATTCTTCAGGCAAGTGTGACCGCCAGAAGTCGAAACGGTAATTTTCTCCGCCACGCTGCTGTCGAGATCGCTCAGTTGATCCGGACGATAGAACAGTTTTATACGATTGCGAATGGCCACTTGTAGGTAGCTATCTCCACTCCCTTCAGGGACGGGAGGGACATCCAGAACGTTAAGCCAGAATACACTTTCGCGGTCTTTTGGCAGCGAATGGGTGTTCATCGCCGAGATTTTCAGAGCCTGTCCGGCGTGTCCGCTCATTTTTACGACCGGAGGCAGCAGAGAAAACGGCACTTTGACTTTCTCCGGCGCGGCGGAAGCATCGCCCTCGTCAATCCAGGACTGCACCAGATGGGTTTGTTCGCTGTCGTTTACCAGTTGCACCGACACAAATTTGGCGCTGGCCGGATAAATAACACGCGTTTCGTTGATCACAACGCTTGCGCTGGCATTCATGGAAATGAACGTAGCCGCAAGAAAAAATATCAGAGTTTTCATAATGTCGTAGAGGAGAGCCGGGGAGACCCCGGCTGAATGAGTTAGTCGTAGCTGAAGGAATAAGTTGCGTCAGTAACTACTTTACCGGTTGTTACGGCCGCGCCACCGTAGTTGTAGTAGTTGGCATACATGGTCAGTGTGACGCCATCTTCGGTGGCAGCGTCAGCGGAACTCAGACCAGTATCGAAAGCGGTATCAAACGGTACGGCAGTGTTACCGTCTTTGGTTAGCGCAATACCCACACCCTCGGCGCCATTGTCGCTGTAGTTTTTCAGGTATTTAGCATCATCCGACAGGTTGCTGCTGCTGAAAGTGATTTTAAGCGTTTTAGCTTCGTCCGATGCCGCAGAGCAGTTTTTCAGATTCATGGTGAAGTCTTTGGCGTTGGTTTTAACAACACCGGCGGTGGTGCCCATATCACCCACAGCAATAGGGGAAAGGTTTACCGTGAAGTCTGAACCGTTATTGGTCACTACGTTACAGGTGGTATCGGACACTGAACCGTTAAAGGTAATAGTGCCACCCGCTACGCCGGTTGATTCAGCTGCAAATGCAGAGCTGGAAACCATCAATGCCGCTACGATGAATGTTTTGTTAAACATTTGTGTATATCCCATTTTCATAATCAAATTTACTTTTGTCAGTAGCGTGAAACTTTTTCCCTGCTCCCTGGTTCGCGCTACATCATCCCTGGCATCTGAACAGATGTTGATGATTCATTTCACCTTCTCTGGAGTGGCGCATTCGGTTGCAGAACAACATTTCGCGTCACGCTGTAAGGTTGGAATATAAGACCATTGTTTGCATATTTGGTAAATGTAAATATCGATTAAATTATTTTTTTAAGATTAAAACGCTATTTTTAATGTTTTTTATAAATTTATATCATGAGCGAGGGGATGAAGAGGCTAGCGTTAAGAAAGTAATTACTGGTTAGATGATGGACAAAAGCTGCAAATGACGTTTTTGCAGAACAGCGGAATAGGCGAATGAATAAATTAATTAACTAATTGTTATCAAAAACTTAATAAAATAAACGTGTTAGATACAATTACTGTGTCGGCCCTGGGCTAAAGTGGACTCCCGGGCAGGGCAATCAATCGGGTTATGAACATGCTCAATACCTGTCTGACCGGATGATTGTGCCGCATTGCAGAATATCAGCTTGGCACACCGTCAAATTTCGCCGCTAACTCTGCGCCTGAAAAGTCGCCCGAGCTAAAAAATCATCGTTGCATCAATATACAACTGTCGGTGACATTTATTACCGGCGGTCAGAGAGGGAAGGGATTATTGGAAAACCAGAGAGTTATAACGCTGGACGAGCAGGGTAACAATGTTCGCATAATCAGTTAGTTATGGTAGTGTAGGTTAGAATAGGGTTTTTATATTATGAGAGAAAATAATCTTTATGAATCAGCATTAACACACCAAGGCATCTTGGGCGTGTAGTTCGTGATGCCCGTATCAAGTGACTCTTTCAAATCGTTTTTGCTCTTTTTTAATCTTCGCTTATTGATTATTCATTTTCCGGCAACGCATAATTCTGGCAGTACAGATAGGGGATCCCCTCTTTGGTAATCAAATACGTCTCTCTATTCAGCGCAAAAAAATCGACGTTGGATACGCTGGTGTTGGTCAGGAAGAAGTCGGGGAGGAGTTCCTGAATGAGACTGGCGGGTGCTGTTTCGCGATTGGAGATTTGGATTTTCTGCGAAATCCAAACCGGGCTTGAGCCGTAGCTGGATTGTGTAAAAAGTACCATGCGTTGCACGGTCTGCTCATTATTTTCGGCATCTTTGATAATGCCATCAATATTCACAATACCTTTGTTGCCGCCGGTTTTGATATCAATGATCCCTCGGAATGAGCTTGTATTGCGTACAATCTCGATGGCAGACCGACAGGTCAGATTATGTAACTGACCATTGTTTTTACTGTACCGGTAGACGGCGGTAACAATTAGCGCAGCAAAACAAAGCAGCAGGATAATACCTGTCTGGATGCGGGGCGTTCGGGAATAAAAATTCATTAGCTATCATACCGTGGGTAATAAACCGACTGACAGGCGTTTTCCTGCCTGTTTTTCATCGGTGAGCGACATACAAGCACGGATAATTTCTTGGATTCAGGGTAGGTGGTGATATAGATAAATTTATGGCTCTGACACAGCCCAGGATTTTTGTTGATAAATGCCGTATGTCGGGAGAAATTACTGGCATCATTATTAAAATAATACTGACAGTCAGTGGGGGCTTTGTCTGCGGTGATATAGCCGGAGAAATAGTTATCACTGGTTTGCCACGGATACATTATAAGCACACAAATCATCAGGGTAATAGCAAGTATTACCATTTCAGCAGTGGTGATCAAAGGTTGGCGCGCTGTGTCATCTGACAGTTCTTCGATGGCGACATCCGGCACTAAGGGTTCTGCTGTAAAAGATACGCTCTCCTTCGGAGTTTCAATCACCTGAATATTGAACTCTTCCTGGATGATCAGCCCTTTGCGGGGGATCGTGGTGATAAGCGGTTGCTCCAGTTCCAGCTGCAGCAAACTTTTGCGCAAAGAGAGAATGCTTTGATAAAAGGCGTTGAAGCTCACCTGGCGGTGATTTTTACCCCAGCCGAATTCCAGTAGTTCGTTTTGGGAAACCACTTGCCCGCGATGTTGAATAAGTAATAAAAGACATAATGACGCCGAGTGTTTGAGTTTTATCCGCTGATTGGGTTGATCTATCCGCGCCAGCGATTGTGTAGCTGGCGTAAATATTATTATTTTTTCAATCAGATAACTGACATTGCCAGTCTCAGACATGATGTTTCTACTCTTGCTGGTGCGCCAGGCGGTTGGCGAGTCATGATACCACTTAGCCCATAAAGACCACCAGTATGGACCCGACCCTGCAGCGAGAACCGCGAAGTGTTTCAATTTCGTATCATAATATAACAACAATGATAACTTTTTAATGAAAATAAACTATATATAAATCAATGTATTGTATCTTTTTGGCTACATTGAAAAGAACAGAAAGATGAAATAACAACGACAAAGATGATTGCCATTAATTCTTTATGGACAGCGTCATATACTGCCTGGCGCCACCACGCGAAAACAGCATGAGTCTGAACGCGTCAACGGCACCAGGGGATGCCGGTGGTAGATGTAGATGGGAATAAATGTCAGCTTGTTGGTGAGCTGACATTTATTTTTCGTGTTGAGTAAAATTCCACCCTCGTTTTGACAAAGCCATAATTTGCGGTAGAGAGTCCCATGTTTCAGAAAGATATTGAAAATGCTGTAGTGCTTGTTGGTGATGAAATGAAAAAGTCAGATAATGCCTGGCTGTCCTTACGCAAAAAACGCCAGCGTATTGATCTGAAGAGTGATGGAAATATCTTGTTTCTGGAGAAAGGGGCCGTCTCTGTTCATCGTGTGGAAAATGATTTGGTGATGGTAAGTATATCTGCACCGGCCATCCTCGGCTTGCCACAAATGCGTACGGAAGTTGCCGGACACTATTTACGTTGTGATACCGATTGTGAAATGTGGGCGATGAGTGCACCCAATGCCGAACTTTTGTTCACTGCGAAGAATCTTTGGAAACATGCATTTGATATTTTAACGCTACATCTGCAACGCTATTTTCAGCGAGAAAAATTGCAATCGCATCGCACTATCCGTGAGTTGATTATTGAACACCTGAAGTATATTTGGTCGATGGAGCCTGAGATGCGTGAAAACACATCTGTGTATACATTCATTCTCGCTCGAAATCATATCTCACGCAGTGCTATCCACAAAGTATTGCAGGAGTTAGTGAGTGACGGAAAAATAATTATGAAGCGAGGGAAACTCTCTTTTTTTGTATGTTAAAGTTAACATTAAAAGCATCTGACGTGTTTTTTTGCACTCAGCTGGAATGATAATGCAAAAACTGGGTTTGTGATTTTTGTTAATTATCAGTATGTTGGTTTTTGTCTTTTTCTTCACCGCTGATGCCAGCTACGCGGAATGTCCATTTTTATCTATAAATTAGTATTTATTTATTAATTTGATATGAATATGATGTTCCCTCCAATAATAACAAAAGTCATATCGCCAATGACCAACGGCAGGCCGGAAAACCTTGAGGCACAGCATAGCCGACTGTTTGGCAACCCTACTACCGATACAACGGATGTTCGCGCTGCACTGCAAAACGCGTTGGATCACAATACCTTTGTCCTGCTGGCCCAGTCTATCGTCAGTACTCGTGGTGATGAATCCTATCATGAGATATTGATCCGCATGCTCAATGAGCACGGGGAGTTTATTTCCCCTGACCATTTTCTGTCGGTTGCACGCGACACAGGGTTAGCACCCGATATCGATCTTTGGGTTATTGAGAACACCCTGAAGTACATGCGCTACCATCCGCTGAGTTGTTTTTCCATTAACCTGGCGCCAGTGACGCTATGTCGTTCAGGTATCGTTGCAAAGATAACTGAGTTGTTGCAGGAATATGCGGTGATTCCGCAACGGATTATTTTTGAGATAACCGAGGCTGATACCCTGTCAGATAAAGAACACACGGCAGATACACTACGCTTACTACGTCAATTGGGATGCCGAATCGCGATTGATGACTTCGGTGCCGGGTTTGCAAGCTATGAACGCCTGATGAACATTGAAGCAGATATTTTGAAGATTGATGGGTCTTTCGTTCGTAGGATTATAAAATGTGAGGTTAGTCGCTATATCATCGAATCTTTCTGCCGGGTTGCGGCAATGAAAGGTATGCAGGTTGTCGCCGAGTTTGTTGAAAGTGCCGAAATCCAGATGCACCTGGAACACATGAATGTCGGGTGGTTACAGGGATACCACATTGGCAAGCCACAACCGTTGTTTACGTTAGAGTAATCTATAATCCGTTTATTTAAACGTATCATCACGATGCTGTAATCTGCCGATAATATAACCTCCTGGCGGAGGCTATATTAATATCAAGAACATTAGCTGACCAATAATTTACGGATCCTGCAGCTGAAGCTGATTCTCTAAACGCCGATCGCGCAGGGTTGCATAAATAAAGGTAATCACAAACAGCAGGGAAAATAGTACGACGATGGTGGGAGCCGGCGCGCTGTCGATGAAAAATGACACGTACACGCCCATAAATGAGGTAATGACCGACATCGCCACCGCCAGCCATAAGGCGTGGGAAAATTTCCGCGTCATTAAAATCGCGATGGCGCCAGGTGCAATCAGTAATGAAATTGACAAAATAATCCCTACCGATTTTAGCGTGGCGACAATCGTCAGGGCGATCATGCACAACAGGCCGTAATGCAGCAGTGCGGTGTTAAGCCCACTGGCCTTTGCCTGATGTGGGTCGAACGCATGCAGTAGCAAATCTTTCCATTTAAGTCCGATGATAAGCGCGATCCCCAGAGTAATAACCGCGGTTTGCATGATATCGCTTAACGATACGCCCAGCATGTCGCCGAACAGAATATGATCGAGATGGACTTCTGACTGGATAGAGACGTACAGCACCAGACCCGCACCAAACATCCCGGAGAAAACAATACCCATGATGGTGTCGCGTTTGATGCGGCTGTTATCGTCGAGGTATCCGGTCGCCACCGCGCAGAACAGACCGGCGATAAACGCGCCAATTGCCAGCGGGATGCCCGCAATCCACGCCAGTACAATCCCTGGGAAAACCGCATGACTCATGGCATCGCCCATCAACGCCCAGCCTTTGAGTACTAAAAATACCGACAGCAGCGCGCAAGGCACAGCGACGATGGTAGAGATGACCAGCGCATTAACCATAAAGCTAAACTGAAAAGGTTCCAGCAGCGTTGTTAAGATCATACTTGCTCCTTGTTCACCAGACGGGCGCGGCGGCGATTCGCCAGCAGACCGTGTTTTGGTGCGAAGACAAATGCCAGCAGGAACAGCAGCGTTTGCAGAACGACGATAATTCCGCCGGTTGCACCGTCCAGCCAGTAGCTTAGCCAGGCGCCGAAAAAGCTGGTCAGGCTGCCGAGCGCCACGGCGATGGTGAGCAGGCGAGGAAAACGATCGGTCAGCAGCCAGGCCGTCGCACCGGGCGTAACCACCAGGCAAATCACCAGAAAGGCGCCGACGGTTTGCAGTGCGGCGATCGTGGAAACGGAGAGCAGCGTAAAAAACAACAGCTTCAGCCGACCCGGATTCAGACCGATAGACCGCGCGTGGTTTTCATCAAAAAAGACCACCATCAGATCTTTCCACTTCAAAAACAGAATGGTCAGCGAAACCACGCCGATGATCGCCAGTTGCAGAATATCTTCCGGCGCAATCGCCAGGATGTTACCCAGAATAATGGTCTGGATGTTCACCGACATCGGATTAAGCGACACCATAAACAGCCCGATACCGAAAAAGGACGAAAAAATCAGCCCGATAATGGCATCTTCCTTCAGGCGTGAACGCTGATTGAGAAACAGCATGCTGCCCGCCGCCAGTCCACCGGAAAGAAATGCGCCCAGCGCAAAGGGAAGCCCTAACATATAGGCTCCGGCCACGCCTGGAACGATCGAGTGCGACAGCGCATCGCCAATCAGCGACCAGCCTTTGAGCATCAGATAGCAGGAGAGAAATGCGCACAGGCCGCCGACCATCGCCGAAACCCACATGGCGTTGAGCATGTACTGGTAGCCAAACGGCTCCGTCAGCCAGTTCATGATTACTCCCCCTCGCTTGCCGCGCGTCGCGAAATAAACGGACGTTCATCATCGGTAATCACGTGTTGTTCACCGCCGCTTAGCGCGACGTGACGCAGAACGCCGCTGAATGCCAGTTCGAGATTCTCGTGGGTAAAGGTGGTTTCGGTTGGCCCACTTGCCAGCACCGTGCCCTTAATCATCACCGTGTAATCGCAAAATTCGGTGACGGATCCCAGATTATGGGTAGAGACCAGCATAGTCCGGCCTTCATCACGCAGTTCACGCAGCAGATCGATGATCCGGGCCTCGGTTTTCACATCCACGCCGGTGAAGGGTTCATCCAGTAAAATAACCTGCCCGTCCTGTGCGATGGCTCTTGCCAGAAAAACGCGTTTTTTCTGCCCGCCGGACAGTTCACCTATCTGGCGATGGCGATAGTCCAGCATATCTACCCGCGCCAGCGCCGCATCCACGCAGTCGTGGTCGATTTGTTTTGGTCGACGCAGCCACCCCATATGGCCAAAGCGGCCCATCATCACTACATCTTCCACCAGTACCGGAAACGACCAGTCCACCTCTTCTGACTGGGGGACATAGGCGATCAGATTTTGTTTGAGCGCCTTATTAACCGGTTGTTGCAGAATAGATATTTCCCCTTTCGCCAACCGGACAAAACCCATCAGCGCTTTAAAAAGCGTTGATTTTCCCGAACCGTTTACGCCGACCAGAGCGGCAATTGAGCCGCCCGGAACCTGAAAAGTGGCATCCCGCAGCGCGGTGTGGCCGTTGCGATACGTCACCGTAACCTGATTCACGGTAATCGCAGATTGACTCATTTTTGGCTCCTTAACCCGTCGTTGATGCCGCTGAGGATGGTTTCTGTCGTCACGCGTAGTAAATCCAGATAGGTCGGTACCGGACCATCGGCAGCGCTGAGCGAATCGACATACAGCACGCCGCCGTAATACGCGCCAGACTCGCGGGCGACCTGACGCGCAGGTTTGTCGGACACGGTGCTTTCGCTAAATACGGTAGGGATTTGATGTTTTCTGATCGCATCGATCACTTTGCGTACCTGCTTGGGCGTGCCTTGCTGATCGGCATTGATCGGCCACAGATACAGCTCTTTCAGGCCGTTATCACGCGCGAGGTAAGAGAATGCGCCTTCGCTGGTGACCAGCCAGCGTTTATCGGCAGGGAGCTTCGCCAGTTCTGCATGCAGTGGCGCCAGAGTTTGCTGGATTTTCGCTTTATAATTCTCCGCATTTTTCTGGTAGGTTGCGGCATGGTCGGGATCGTATTTCATCAGCGCATCGCGAATGTTATCCACGTAGATAAGCGCGTTCTCCGCTGACATCCAGGCATGCGGATTCGGTTTGCCGTTGTACGGCCCTTCGCTGATACCCATTGGCTGCACGCCATTTGAGACCATGACCTCCGGTACGCCGGACAAATTTTGGTAGAAGCGGGCAAACCATAGTTCGAGATTAAGGCCGTTGGAGAGAATAAGCTGTGCGCCTTGCGCCCGTTTAATATCCCCCGGTGTGGGTTGATATTCGTGAATTTCTGCCCCGGGTTTGGTGATGGAACTGACGTCCGCCGCGTCACCTGCCACGTTGCTTGCCATATCGGCAATCACCGTAAAGGTGGTTATCACTTTGAACTTTTCTTTCGCCCAGGCAGGTGACAGCGTAAGCGCCGTTAACACGTTGGCAAGGAGAAATGACTTCAGATGGGGCAGATGCGGCATAGTATCCCTCACAACAAAGTGGTTAATTTATCATCGAATATAGCCTTTGCTATGTTATATAGCACATGGCATAAACAAATGAAAATAATTCTTATTTGCGTAGGGTGCTAAGGAATGTATCACCGCCAGGTAATAGTCCTGCGCTTAGTTAAGGTGTATTATTTATGCAACTTAATTGTGGAGGCATCATGTCCGGCAAACGTATTGCACGTGAGAAAATGACGATCCAGAGAATGATCTCGCTGTATGAGAGCCAGTGTCCGCAGGCTTCAGATGAACCGGGGCATTACGATGCGTTGTTTGCCTATGCGCAAAAGCGCCTGGATAAGTGCGTATTTGGTGAGGAAAAACCGGCCTGCAAACAGTGTCCGGTGCACTGTTACCAGCCCGCTAAACGCGAAGAGATGAAGCAAATTATGCGTTGGGCTGGACCCAGAATGCTCTGGCGTCATCCGATTCTGACCGTGCGTCATCTGATTGATGACAAACGTCCGGTGCCGGAGTTACCCGAGAAATACCAGCGGAAGAAGTGATTTAGCAATTCTATGCCGGATGGCGGCTGCGCCTTATCCGGCCGACAAAGACAAACACACCAGTGGCGTAGGCCCGATAAGCGTAACGCTATCGGGCAATAATCCGTTAAACCAGTGCGTCCTTATCAATGCCCAGGCGCTTCATGCGCGAGAGTAACGTTGTGCGTTTCAACCCCAGTCTTTGTGCCGCGCCTTTAGGACCGGCGACAACGCCATTGGTTTCTTTCAGAACGCGCATTATCAGTTGGTATTCATCTTCGCCATCCTGCGCGACTTCGGTCGCCACCGGCGGCGTAGACGGCGCCAAAGCGACTACATCCGGCAAGGAAAGTTGCAGCACGTTGCCCCGGGTGAGCAGAACCGCGCGTTCTACGACGTTTTCCAGCTCGCGCACGTTACCCGGCCATTCCATGCTGCTCAGCGTACGCAGGGCTTCGGCGGGAATGCTATCGATATTGCGCCCCATCCGGCGGGCAATTTTGAAGGTGAAGGCTTTCACCAGCAGCGGAATATCTTCCGGGCGCTCGCGCAGCGGTGGCAGATGGATCGGGAAGACGTTCAGTCGATAGTAGAGATCGTTACGAAACTCGCGATCGGCGACCATCTTTTTCAGATCGCGGTTAGTGGCAGCGATCAAGCGAACGTCGGTCTGGATCAGCTTATTGCTGCCCAGACGTTCAAACTCCTGCTCCTGCAGAACGCGCAGCAGCTTGGGCTGAAGCTCCAGAGGCATGTCGCCAACTTCATCGAGAAATAACGAACTTTTGTCCGCCAGTTCAAAGCGTCCAATCCGCTGCGTGCTGGCCCCGGTAAATGCGCCACGTTCATGGCCAAACAGATCGCTTTCCAGCAATCCGGCAGGCATTGCCGCACAGTTCATTTTCACCATCCGACGGGCGTTACGTCCGCTCAGGTTGTGAATTGCTCGTGCAATCAGCTCCTTACCCGTCCCGGTTTCACCAAGAATCAGGACAGTGCTGTCGCTTTGCGCCACCATTTCGACCTGTTTGAGTACGCTGTACATCGCTTCGCTGCGGCCAATGATTTCTCCGAACTCACTTTCCACGTTGTTGAGTTGTTCAGTCAGCGCCAGGTTTTCATCGACCAGTCGCTCCTTCAGGCGGTGGATCTCCTGGTAGGCGAGGGCGTTATCCACGGCGATCGCCACGCGTTCTGCGATTTGGCGCAGCAGTTTGAGATTGGCGGTGGTGAATACTTTCTCTTCGCATTGCGCCAGCTTAAGTACGCCGAGCATATTATTGCCGGACATCAGCGGCAGCAGGCACAGAGTCTGTAGCTGGTTACCCCATGTTTCGAACAACATTCTTTCGTAAGGGGCCAGAGTATCGCGTTCGCTCAGGTTAATCAGCAGCATCTCTTTACTTTTGAAGACCCGTTCAGAGAGCGTGCCGGCTTCGTCCACTTCACTTTGTTCGTGTGCCGGATGATGTTCATCCAGATAGTGAGTGGAATAAATGCTGAGCTTGTTTTTGCGATCGCTGCGTAACACGATGCTGATGGCATCAATGTCGAAGTAGTGATGGATCTCTTTGGCGACTTCGCTGACCAGCTCATCAATATCCAGACGTGAGAGCACAGCATTGGTGATGGCGACCAGGATGCGAAAGTTATCACGCTCACGGCACAGGAGATCGTAATCGACATTGTTGCTGACCCGGCTTTGAATTTGTTCAGCAACGACGCCGACTATTTGGGTGAAGGTCTGCAGCCGGTTGTACTCTTTTTCACTCCACGGTTGGTCTTCGTTACGGATAAATTCGCAACCGCCAAAGATTCGCCCATCTGCTGCCAGCGGTAGCAGGCAGTAGTGACCAAATTTAGAATACAGTCCGCCAGAGGCCAGCTGTGGCCAGGTTTCGTTAAACTCGTGATAGTTGCAGTGCAGCGCATCGGGGCGAGACAAAATACGGCGTACCGGGCCATGCGCCAGCACCGTTTCGTCTTCATAATCGATGGGGTTACCATTTTCACGCGTCGCAAAATAACGCGCACGCTGCGTTTGTGCCTGCCATAAGACAATAGCCGCGCAGTCGGCCAGCGCTGAACGCTTGACCAGTTGCGAAAGCGCCTCGCTGAGAGACGGCAGGTCGGGCTGCTGTAATAATGTACGAGTAATATCGAACAGGCCTTGCTGTCCGAGGTCACTCATCGGTGTATACGACATATTGCTTTTCCAGGAAAAGCACCGCAGAACGGTGCGAAAACGGTAAATGAATTATAGGTATAAGTCGTAAATTATTGCCGGACTGGTCCCGCTACTCGAACCGTAGACCCGATCGGCAAAACGCCATCAGGTGATATTGCAGCGTTAAGGCCGGATGTCGACGCAAATGCGTCTTACCCGGCCTACAGCTTGCTGCCAACCGGCTGTTAGCATATACGAGGTAATGGTTCGGCGTGTGGTAAATCGAGAGTGCGTTTCACGCCGTAGAGTCCGGCAAGACGCACACCTTTGCGTTCTACCACTTCACCAATCATTGCGGCATCGCGTCCTAACGGATGTGCGCGCAGCGCGGCAAGCACCGTTTCAGCAGCCTGACGCTCAACGGCAATCACCAGCTTGCCTTCGTTAGCAAAGTTAAGCGCATCCAGACCCAGCAGTTCGCAAACGCCACGCACCGCGGGCTTCACGGGCAGGGCCGCTTCAGACAGCTCAATACCAAACCCGCATGAGGCGGCAAATTCATGCGTTACCGCATTTACGCCGCCACGGGTCGCGTCACGCAGCGCCTTCACGCCGGGAATATCACGCAGCGTCTGGATAAGCGGTGTCAATACCGCGCAGTCGCTGACCAGTTCGCCATCAAGACCCAGCTGTTCGCGCAGGTTAAGGATAGTTGCGCCGTGATCGCCAAGCGTACCGCTGACCAGCAGCACATCGCCTGGGCCGAGGGTCTGTGCGCCCCAGTGAATGTTGGCGGGGATCGCCCCCATTCCGGCCGTGTTGATGAACAGCTTGTCTGCAGCGCCGCGCTGCACGACTTTGGTATCGCCGGTCACGATGGCGATGCCCGCTTCACGCGCGGTCGCCGCCATACTGTTGACGACGGTTTTCAACGTCTCCATCGGCAAACCCTCTTCGAGGATAAAACCGCAGGAGAGGTAGCGAGGGATCGCGCCGCTGACCGCCACGTCGTTAGCCGTACCGCAGATGGCCAGCTTGCCGATATTGCCACCCGGGAAGAACAACGGATCGATAACATAGCTGTCGGTTGAAAACGCCAGACGATCGCCTTCTGCAACCAGTTGCGCCAGGTCCAGACGGGCCTGATCTTCTTGTTCCGCCAGCCACGGATTAGCAAAAGCCTCCATAAACAGACTGTTGATCAACTGCTGCATAGCCTGACCGCCGCTACCGTGGGCGAGTTGTACGCTGTTCATGCTTCACACTCCTGCTGACGATACTGATACCAGGCGGCACATGCGCCTTCTGAGGAGACCATCAGGGCGCCAAACGCGGTCTCCGGGTTACAGGTTTTGCCAAATAGCGGGCACTGATGCGGTTTGCATCTGCCGGTCAATACCTCGCCGCAACGCGCGCGCGGATCGTCATACACCTGCTGCGGCGCTGGCTGGAAATGCGCTTCGGCATCAAAGCGCTGATAGTCTGGCGTCAGGTGAACGCCAGAGGATTCAATGACGCCCAGACCGCGCCATTCGCTATCGCCATTGACGCAGAACACTTCGGCGATGGCCTGTTGCGCTAACAGGTTACCGGCGTCCGGCACCACGCGGCGATACTGGTTTTCAACCTGGCTATGCGCGGCAATCTTCTGTTCAATCAACATCACCACGCCCTGCAACAGATCGAGCGGTTCGAAACCGGCGACCACCAACGGACGATGGAAATCTGCAGCAATGAAATTATAGGCATCGGTGCCAATCACCATGCTGACATGGCCCGGCGCTAAGAAGGCGTCGATGCCGTTGTCCGGCTGTTCCAGCAGGCTGCGCAGCGTAGGGATAAGCGTGATGTGCTGGCAGAAAAAGTAAAAGTTCTGCACGTCACGCTGTTTTGCCTGCTGAAGGGTGATGGCGGTGGTTGGCATTGTGGTTTCAAAACCCAGGCCAAAGAACACAACCTTACGCGTTGGGTTTTCCTGCGCCAGCTTCAGCGCATCCATCGGTGAATAGACGATGCGGATATCCGCGCCGCGCGCTTTGGCTTGTAGCAAAGAACCTTGTTTACCCGGAACGCGCATCGCATCGCCAAAGGTGCAAAAAATCACTTCCGGATGGCTGGCGATTTCCACACAACTGTCGATTCTGCCCATAGGCAGAACGCAAACCGGGCAGCCCGGGCCATGAATAAACTCGACGTTGTCGGGCAACAATTGGTCGAGACCGAACTTGAAGATAGCGTGGGTATGACCACCACACACTTCCATGATGCGCAGCGGACGTTCAGCAGTGTAGGGGAGGTGTGCGGCACGTTCACACAGGTGCTCTATCAACTGCATCACCTGTTCTGGTGCGCGGTATTCGTCAACAAAACGCATTATTTTTCCTCGCCATACAACAACGCGCCGACATCCGGCTCAACGTCAAACATGTTTTGTAGCGCGTCGAGCGTGTCGCGCGCTTCAGCTTCATTAATGATGCTCATGGCAAAGCCGACGTGGACCAGTACCCACTGGCCCAGACGGGGTTGACCGTGTTCATCGCAGCTTCCGACCAGCGTCAGGTCGACGTCGCGCTGAATACCGCAAACGTCGACTTTGGCCTGGTTGCCATCAATGGTGCGGATTTGACCCGGAACACCTATGCACATCGCTGCGTCTCCAGCCAGGAGAGCCATTGGTCCATGCCTTCGCCACTGGTGGCGGAAATCAGGATAATCTCAATTTCCGGGTTCACTTCCCGGGCGCTGGCGATGCACTTTTCTACGTCAAAATTGAGGTACGGCAGTAGGTCTACTTTGTTGAGCAGCATCAGCGACGCGGCGGCAAACATATGCGGGTATTTCAGCGGCTTGTCTTCGCCTTCGGTGACGGAAAGCACCGCCACTTTATGGCGTTCGCCGAGGTCGAAGCTAGCCGGGCAAACCAGGTTCCCGACGTTTTCAATGAACAGGATGCCGTTGTCTTCAAGCGGCAAACGTGGCGCGGCGTCAGCAATCATTTGTGCGTCAAGATGGCAACCTTTACCGGTGTTGACCTGGATGGCGGGCGTACCTGTGGCGCGAATACGGGCGGCATCGTTAACCGTCTGCTGGTCGCCTTCGATGACGGCGCAAGGCACGCTGTCTTTGAGCTTCATCAGTGTTTCGGTCAGCAGCGTGGTTTTACCGGAGCCTGGGCTTGAGACAAGGTTTAATACCAGATGTTGACGGGCAGCAAAGCGGGCGCGGTTGCGCTCAGCCAGACGGTTGTTTTTATCCAGCACGTCAATTTCCACTTCCAGCATCCGGCGTTGACTCATGCCTGGTGCGTGGGTGCCTGCTTCACCGTGACCGTAATGCAAATCGCCTTCTTCAGTCTGGCTCGGTGTGAAATTGGAGGTCTTCACCCCGGTAATATTCAGCGCCGGACGAGCCGCTGGGGCAAATGGCGCGCTGCGAAACGCCGAGTGGGGATTATGCTCATCACCCTCTATATAAAGGTTGCCTTCAGCGCAACCACATGTCGTACACATCGCTCACTCCTGATTTATTACTTGCGATACTTCAGTTGCCGGATGATGACGCTTAGGCGTCGGCATCCGGCGCTGGAGTTTCATCTATTTCAATACGTCGAATCTGTAAGCCGTCATCGGCCACAATTCTCAGCATATCGCTGTTGCATTGCGGACATCTGCGCACGCGTTGCGTCAGTAAGGTGACGTATTGCTGACAAGATTCGCACCAACATTCGGCTTCTTGTTCTTCGAGGTGGAGTTTACAACCTTCTGCAAGGGTCCCGCGGCATACCAGATCAAAACAAAAGGCGAGAGCGCTGGTTTCTACGCAAGAAAATGCGCCAATTTTGAGCCAGACCCCAGTTACTCGTTGAGCACCGTATTGCGTGGCCTGTTGTTCAATCAATTCCAGTGCCCGTTGGCAGAGGGTTATTTCGTGCATACCGCCTCCTATGAAGTTGCCGTATTAAAAGCAATAAACATGCCAGCTTGAATTTTTTCGATCGTGACAATGACGACGATGACGAAATGACATGTCGTCACCGCTCTTTGATTTTTTATCTATATGAAAATTAAGGTTTTTAATTTTGGCATGAAATGTGCTTAAAGCTGTTCATCTCTGCTAAACGGGTAACCTGACATGACTATTTGGGAAATAAGCGAAAAAGCCGATTACATCGCTGAACGGCATCGTCGCCTACAGGACCAGTGGCGTATTTACTGCAACTCGCTGGTTCAGGGGATCACCCTGTCAAAAGCGCGTTTGCATCATGCAATGAGCTGCGCACCGGACAAGGATCTCTGCTTCGTCCTTTTTGAACACTTCACTATCTACGTCACGCTGGCGGACGGCTTTAACAGCCACACCATCGAGTACTACGTTGAAACGAAAGATGGTGATGATAAGCAACTGATTGCACAGGCTGAGTTGACCATCGACGGTAAGGTTGATGAGCGTATCAGCAACCGCGATCGCGAGCAGGTGCTGGAGCACTATCTCGAAAAAATCGCCACCGTCTACGACAGCCTCTATACCGCGGTTGAAAACAATATGCCGGTGAATTTAAGCCAGCTGATTGAGGGACATAGCCCGGCTTAAGCCTTGGGTGTGCCCACTTTTGTCATGATGCGCTTTCATACTGCGTCACGACGTTTAGGGAATGGGCATGTCGAAAAATGTCGAAATGACATTTTCCAGACATGTTTTCGTCAAAAATGACTATCACCTGAGGAATGCCTGGTGAATCGTTTTGTAATTGCTGACTCCACTCTTTGCATCGGCTGCCACACCTGTGAAGCCGCCTGCTCAGAGACACATCGCCAGCATGGCCTGCAGTCAATGCCGCGCCTGAAAGTGATGTTAAATGAAAAAGAATCCGCCCCGCAGCTTTGCCACCATTGCGAAGATGCGCCTTGCGCCACCGTTTGTCCGGTTAATGCGATTAATCGCGTTGATGGTGCCGTGCAGCTGAATGAAAGCCTGTGTGTAAGCTGCAAACTGTGCGGGATTGCCTGTCCGTTTGGCGCGATTGAGTTTTCCGGTAGCCGTCCGCTGCATATCCCGGCAAACGCCAATACGCCAAAAGCGCCTCCGGCTCCGCCAGCGCCTGCCCGCGTGAGCACGTTGCTGGACTGGGTTCCGGGTATTCGTGCCATCGCGGTGAAATGCGATCTGTGCAGTTTTGACGAGCTTGGTCCGGCCTGCGTGCGCATGTGCCCGACCAAAGCCCTGCACCTGGTGAGTAACGTGGATATTGCCCGCGCCAGCAAACGTAAGCGTGAGCTGACTTTCAATACCGACTTCGGCGATCTCACCTTGTTTCAGCAGGCTCAGAGTGGGGATGCAAAATGAGCGCAATTTCACTGATTAACAGCGGCGTAGCCTGGTTTACGGCGGCTGCGGTTCTGGCATTTCTGTTTTCATTTCATAAACCGCTGAGCGGCTGGATTGCCGGGGTTGGCGGTGCGGTTGGCAGCCTGTGTACAGCGGCTGCGGGTTTCACCGTACTGACTAATGCTCTGGCGATAAGCGGTGTGATGCCATTTATTGGTCACAGTGTGCAAATTACCCCGTTGAACGCTATCTGGCTGATTACATTGGGCCTGTGCGGCCTGTTTGTCAGCCTGTACAACATTGACTGGCATCGTCATCCGCAGGTAAAAGCCAACGGGCTGCTGGTGAATCTGCTGATGGCCGCGGCGGTATGTGCGGTGGTTGCCAGCAACCTCGGAACGCTGGTGGTGATGGCGGAAATCATGGCGCTGTGTGCCGTGTTCCTCACCGGCTGCAGCAAAGAGGGCAAACTGTGGTTTGCGCTGGGCCGCGTCGGCACGCTACTGCTGGCTATTGCCTGCTACCTGGTGTGGCAACGCTACGGCACCCTGGAGCTGCGCCTGCTTGACCTGCGCGCACAGGAGCTGCCGCTCGGGTCTGATATCTGGCTGCTGGGCGTGGCGGGTTTTGGCCTGCTGGCCGGGATTATTCCGCTGCACGGATGGGTGCCACAGGCACACGCCAACGCCAGCGCACCGGCTGCGGCGCTGTTCTCTACCGTCGTCATGAAGGTGGGTCTGCTGGGTATTCTCTCCCTGTCGCTGCTGGGCGGTAACGCGCCGCTGTGGTGGGGCATTACGCTGCTGGTGCTGGGAATGATCACCGCGTTTGTCGGCGGTCTGTATGCGCTGATGGAACACAACATTCAGCGTCTGCTGGCATACCACACGCTGGAAAACATCGGCATTATTCTGCTGGGTCTGGGCGCAGGCGTAACCGGAATTTCCCTGAATCAACCTGCGCTGATTGCGCTGGGTTTGACCGGCGGTCTGTACCACCTGGTAAACCACAGCCTGTTCAAAAGCGTTCTGTTCCTGGGCGCAGGCAGCATCTGGTTCCGTACCGGTCATCGTGATATCGAAAAACTGGGCGGTATCGGTAAACGTATGCCGGTTATCTCTCTGGCGATGCTGGTTGGCCTGATGGCGATGGCCGCACTGCCGCCGCTGAACGGTTTTGCCGGTGAGTGGGTTATCTACCAGTCCTTCTTTAAGCTTGGCAACAGCGGTGCTTTTGTCGGTCGTCTGTTAGGACCGTTGCTGGCGGTAGGACTGGCGATTACCGGCGCGCTGGCGGTGATGTGTATGGCGAAAGTCTATGGCGTTACGTTCCTTGGCGCACCGCGCACGAAGGAAGCTGAAAATGCCTGCTGCGCGCCAATCCTGATGGGCGTTAGCGTAGTCGCGTTGGCTATCTGCTGCGTGATTGGGGGCGTTGCTGCGCCGTGGCTGCTGCCGATGATCTCCGCTGCCGTTCCGCTGCCGCTGGAAACCGCGAACACCACCGTTTCTCAGCCAATGATCACGCTGCTGCTGATCGCATGTCCGCTGCTGCCGTTCATCATCATGGCGATTTTCAAAGGCAACCGTCTGCCGTCGCGTTCACGCGGTGCGGCATGGGTGTGTGGTTACGATCACGAGCAGTCAATGGTCATTACCGCACACGGTTTTGCCATGCCGGTGAAAGAAGCCTTTGCGCCGGTACTCAAACTGCGCAAATGGCTGAATCCGGTATCACTGGTTCCGGGCTGGCAGAATGCGGCTGCACCGGTGCTGTTCCGTCGCCTGGCGCTGATTGAGCTGGCGGTACTGGTGGTGATTGTGGTTTCACGAGGAGCCTGAGAATGAGTGTTTTATATCCGTTAATTCAGGCGCTGGTGCTGTTTGCCGTTGCGCCGCTGCTGTCCGGTATTACCCGCGTGGCACGTGCGCGTTTGCACAATCGCCGCGGTCCGGGCGTTTTGCAGGAATACCGCGACATTATCAAACTGCTGGGCCGTCAGAGCATTGCGCCTGCGGACTCCAGTTGGGTTTTCCGCCTGACGCCGTTTGTGATGGTGGGTGTGATGCTGACTATCGCCACCGCGTTGCCGGTAGTGACCGTTGGCTCACCACTGCCGCAACTGGGCGATCTGATCACCTTAATTTACCTGTTCGCCATCGCCCGCTTCTTCTTCTCTATCGCTGGCCTGGATACCGGTAGCCCGTTTACCGCTATTGGCGCCAGCCGCGAAGCGATGCTCGGCGTGCTGGTTGAACCTATCCTGCTGCTGGGTCTGTGGGTTGCGGCGCAGGTTGCTGGCTCAACGCATATCAGCAATATCGCCGATACCATTTATCACTGGCCAGCTGCACGCAGCATTCCGTTGATTCTGGCGCTGTGCGCCTGTGCTTTCGCCACCTTTATCGAAATGGGCAAACTGCCGTTCGATCTGGCAGAGGCAGAGCAGGAGCTGCAGGAAGGTCCATTGACCGAATACAGCGGCAGCGGTTTTGCGGTGCTGAAATGGGGCATTAGCCTTAAGCAACTGGTCGTTCTGCAAATGTTCGTTGGCGTGTTCCTGCCGTGGGGACAGATGGAAACCTTCACCTCGGGTGGGCTGCTGCTGGCACTGGTAATTGCCGTCGTCAAACTGGTTCTCGGCGTGCTGGTCATCGCCCTGTTCGAAAACAGCATGGCGCGTCTGCGTTTTTGCGCCACTTCACGCGTGACCTGGGCCGGTTTTGGGTTTGCGTTTTTAGCGTTCGTCTCCTTGCTGGTGGCGTGATTTAAGAGAGTTTGAGCATGTCTGAAGAAAAATTAGGTCAACAATATCTCGCGGCGCTGCACCAGGCCTTCCCGGGCGTCGTGCTGGATGAAGCCTGGCAGACCAAAGATCAGCTGACGATCACCGTCAAGGTGAACTACCTGCCGGAAGTGGTGGAGTTCCTGTACTACAAACAGGGCGGCTGGTTGTCCGTGCTGTTTGGTAACGACGAACGTCAGCTGTGTGGTCATTATGCCGTGTACTACGTGCTGTCGATGGAGCAGGGTACCAAGTGCTGGATTACCGTGCGCGTTGAGGTCGATGCCAATAAGCTGGAGTTCCCGTCCGTCACGCCGCGCGTGCCTGCTGCGGTCTGGGGCGAGCGCGAAGTGCGCGATATGTACGGTTTGATCCCGGTTGGTTTGCCCGATGAGCGTCGTCTGGTACTGCCGGATGACTGGCCGGACGAACTCTACCCGCTGCGTAAAGACAGCATGGATTATCGCCAGCGCCCCGCGCCGACTACCGATGCTGAAACCTACGAGTTCATCAACGAACTGGGCGACAAGAAAAACAACGTGGTGCCGATTGGCCCATTGCACGTCACCTCTGATGAACCCGGTCACTTCCGTCTGTTTGTTGACGGCGAGAACATCATCGACGCCGACTACCGTCTGTTCTATGTCCACCGCGGCATGGAGAAGCTGGCGGAAACCCGCATGGGTTACAACGAAGTGACCTTCTTGTCCGACCGCGTGTGCGGCATTTGCGGCTTTGCGCACAGCACCGCCTATACCACCTCCGTCGAGAACGCGATGGGCATCGTCGTGCCGGAACGTGCGCAGATGATCCGCGCCATTCTGCTGGAAGTTGAACGCCTGCACTCGCACCTGCTGAACCTCGGCCTGGCCTGTCACTTTACCGGTTTTGACTCCGGCTTTATGCAGTTCTTCCGCGTGCGTGAAACTTCCATGAAGATGGCGGAGATCCTCACCGGGGCACGTAAAACTTACGGTCTGAACCTGATCGGCGGTATTCGTCGTGATCTGCTGAAAGAGGATATGATCCAGACCCGTCAACTGGCGCAGCAGATGCGTCGTGACGTGCAGGAACTGGTCGATATGCTGCTCAGCACGCCGAACATGGAACAGCGTACCGTAGGTATTGGTCGTCTGGATCCGGAAATTGCCCGTGACTTCAGTAACGTCGGCCCGATGGTGCGCGCCAGCGGCCATGCGCGTGACACCCGCGCCGATCACCCGTTTGTGGGCTATGGTCTGCTGCCGATGGAAGTTCACAGTGAGCAGGGTTGCGACGTTATTTCTCGTCTGAAAGTCCGTATCAATGAAGTCTACACCGCACTGAATATGATCGACTTTGGTCTGGACAACCTGCCAGGCGGCCCGCTGGCTGTGGAAGGTTTTACCTACATTCCACACCGCTTTGCGCTGGGCTTTGCTGAAGCGCCGCGCGGGGATGACATCCACTGGAGTATGACTGGCGACAACCAGAAACTGTATCGCTGGCGCTGTCGCGCGGCGACTTACGCCAACTGGCCGACGCTGCGCTACATGCTGCGTGGCAACACCGTTTCCGATGCCCCGCTGATTATCGGTAGCCTCGATCCTTGCTATTCCTGTACCGACCGTATGACCGTGGTCGATGTGCGTAAGAAGAAGAGCAAAGTCGTGCCGTACAAAGAACTTGAGCGCTACAGCATCGAGCGTAAAAACTCGCCGCTGAAATAAGGAATCGCCATGTTTACCTTTATCAAAAAAGTCATCAAAACTGGGGCGCCGACATCGTCGTATCCGCTGGAGCCGATTGCGGTCGATAAAAACTTCCGTGGCAAACCGGAACACAATCCGCAGCAGTGCATTGGCTGTGCGGCCTGTGTGAATGCGTGCCCGTCGAACGCGCTGACGGTAGAAACCGATCTGGTCACCCATGAGCTGGCGTGGCAGTTCAACCTCGGCCGTTGCATCTTCTGCGCCCGCTGCGAAGAAGTCTGCCCGACGGCGGCAATCAAGCTGTCGCAGGAGTATGAACTGGCGGTGTGGAAGAAAGAGGATTTCCTGCAGCAGTCCCGCTTTGCGCTGTGTAATTGTCGCGTATGTAACCGCCCGTTTGCGGTACAAAAAGAGATCGATTACGCCATTGCGCTGCTTAAGCACAACGGTGACAGCCGTGCGGAAAACCACCGTGAAAGCTTTGAGACCTGCCCGGATTGTAAGCGCCAGAAATGCCTGGTGCCGTCTGACCGTATTGAACTGACTCGCCATATGAAAGAGGCCAGCTGATGAGCAATTTATTAGGCCCACGTGACGCCAACGGTATTCCGGTACCGATGACGGTGGATGAATCCATTGCCAGCATGAAAGCGTCGCTGCTTAAAAGCATCAAGCGTTCAGCGTACGTTTACCGTGTGGACTGCGGCGGCTGCAACGGCTGTGAAATCGAAATCTTCGCTACGCTTTCTCCGCTGTTTGATGCCGAACGTTTTGGTATCAAAGTTGTACCATCACCGCGCCATGCGGATATCCTGCTGTTTACCGGCGCGGTAACGCGTGCCATGCGCTCTCCGGCGCTGCGCGCCTGGCAGTCTGCGCCAGATCCGAAAATTTGTATCTCTTACGGTGCCTGCGGTAACAGCGGCGGTATCTTCCACGACTTATACTGCGTATGGGGCGGCACGGATAAAATCGTACCGGTGGATGTGTATATTCCTGGCTGTCCGCCAACGCCTGCGGCTACGCTGTACGGTTTTGCAATGGCGCTGGGTCTGCTGGAACAAAAAATTCACGCGCGTGCGCCAGGTGAACTGGACGAACAGCCGGCTGAAATTCTGCATCCGGATATGGTTCAGCCGCTGCGCGTGAAGGTGGATCGTGAAGCACGCCGTCTGGCGGGCTACCGCTACGGTCGCCAGATTGCTGATGACTATATGACCCAGTTAGGGCAGGGCGAGCATCAGGTGGCGCGCTGGCTGGAAGCGGAAAACGATCCGCGTCTGACCGAGATCGTCACGCATCTTAATCATGTTGTCGAAGAGGCGCGTATCCGATGAGTGAAACGGTGGTGTTCAGTCAACTGAGCCGTAAGTTTATTGATGAGAACGATGCAACGCCCGCTGAGGCGCAGCAGGTTGTCTATTACAGCCTGGCGATTGGTCACCACCTTGGGATCATCGATTGCCTGGAAGCGGCGTTAACCTGTCCGTGGGATGAATATCTGGCGTGGATTGCCACGCTTGCCGAAGGCAGTGAAGCCCGCCGGAAAATGGAAGGCGTGCCGAAGTACGGCGAGATCGTCATCGACTTCAACCATGTGCAGATGCTGGCGCGCGCGTTCGATGATGCGCGTGCCGTGCAGACCCCGCAGCAGCAGGAGTGGAGCAAGCTGATGCTTAGCATGCTTCACGATATCCACCAGGAAAGCGCCATCTATCTGATGGTGAGGAGACATCGTGACTGACGTTTTATTATGTGTGGGTAACAGCATGATGGGCGATGACGGCGCGGGGCCGCTGTTGGCCGAAATGTGTGCTGCAAATCCTCAAGGTCAATGGGTTGTCATCGACGGCGGTAGCGCGCCGGAAAACGACATCGTCGCCATCCGTGAGTTGCGTCCGCAGCGTCTGTTGATTGTGGATGCCACCGATATGGGGCTAAATCCTGGTGAAATCCGCATTATCGATCCTGATGATATTGCCGAGATGTTCATGATGACCACCCACAACATGCCGCTGAACTACCTGGTCGATCAGCTGAAAGACGACGTTGGCGAGGTGATTTTCCTTGGCATTCAGCCGGATATTGTCGGTTTTTACTACCCGATGACACAGCCGATCAAAGATGCGGTAGATACCGTCTATCAGCGATTAGCCGGGTGGGAAGGACACGGTGGGTTCGCTGAATTAGAGGCACCGGAAGCCTGAGCCTGAGGGCACTGAATACCGGATGGTGTGTCGCATTACCACCATCCGGATAACGTCGACACCCTCGAAACAGACTATTCACCTGCTTGTTCAATAATTAATTTCCCCTGCGTAACCGATACTTTTACCGACGTGCCCGTTGGGAACCCCGCCTGTTCCAGCCAGTCTCCGTTCATCGTAAGTGAAGCATGGCGGCTTATACGTCGTGTAAAACCGGTTTTGCGATCTTCATGCCGTACTCTGACATAGCTGACTTTAAAATGACGTAATGGCTTGTTGATAACCGCTTCGGCATTACCATTTTTACCAGACATAAACACTCCCTTGTTACGAATAAAACGATGGAAAACTACTGAATAAAATGCCAGTAAAAAGGCGGGAGGGCAAACCCGAAACTGGAAGGCAGATCCAGAAAATAGAATGCAAATAATGAAAGGATGAGAAGTTGATAATAGTTGGGGGGAATATTCTCTTCTTTTACTAATACGGGAGTTATATTATATTTCGGCGTTGTTCAGGGAGGTTATATACTCGAATTATTTAGAATTTGAATATATGGGAAATTAATATACAGGAGTTATTTATGCGTTCAGGTATTCGTTTGGTAAATTTAATTATTATTTCCTCTCTTCTTAGCGGGTGCGAGACGGCGGCTGACGCGTTCTTCTCTGCGGGAGACCAATTATTTCAACCGGGGGAGTCATCAGCTGCGTCAATGCCAACCTTGTCCGTCGCTGATTTTATCGCGCCCTATACCTTAAATCCTGTTAAAGCCAATAAGGACTATCTTGGTGAATGGGTGAAGCTGCGGGGCGTGGTCATTGATATTCGTAAGGTTAATGGTATTTCCAATGCTTATTCTTATCTTGTCAGCCTGAAAGACGAAAATAATAAAACGAACAACGTGATTCAGTTCCAGTTTGGCTCCCATAATAGTACGAATGTTGAGTCATTACAGATTGGCCGGAGCGCGACAATTATTGGTCAGGTCCACGCGTTGGGCGAAGCGCCTTTGCCGCTGCTGCAAAATCCTAAAGTTGTACAATAAAAATGATAACAGACAGCGGGTATATATATTCTGAATAATACGTGTTGCCGGATGGCGGCGTCATCCGGCAACATTGTTATTCCAGATCGGTCCCGTTACTCGCAATCACTTTCTTATACCACCAGAACGATTTTTTGCGTTTACGCGCTAACGTGCCGTTGCCCGCGTCATCGCGGTCCACATACACAAAACCGTAGCGTTTGCTCATCTCACCGGTTGAGGCTGAAACCAGATCGATACAGCCCCAGGTGGTGTAGCCCAGCAGCGGCACGCCATCCTCAATAGCATCTG
This sequence comes from Citrobacter sp. XY323, assembly GCF_025106035.1. NCBI lineage: Bacteria > Pseudomonadati > Pseudomonadota > Gammaproteobacteria > Enterobacterales > Enterobacteriaceae > Citrobacter > Citrobacter sp. XY323. Next base: position 24,079 of record NZ_JANYUK010000008.1, on the reverse strand, counting down.
CCATGGCGCGAATGTGCTCGCGTAAATAGCTAATGCGATAGTCGTCATTGATTTCGCCGTTAGCATCGATCTCATCTTTCGCCCCCAGCCCGTTTTCCACCAGAAACAACGGCTTCTGGTAGCGGTCATACATCATATTCATGGTGATGCGCAGACCGAGTGGGTCGATGCCCCAGCCCCATTCGCTGGCGGCAATGTACGGATTACGCAGCGACTTCACCACGTTAGCGGCGCTGGTATTGCCAGTATTCATTTCAGCGGAGGCGCAGCGCGATGCGTAATAGCTAAACGAGACGAAATCGACGGTGTTTTTCAGGATATCGTCATCTCCCGCCGCTTTTTCTATCACCACGCCTTTTTCGCGAAACACACGGGCAGAGTAAGCGGGGTAAGCCCCGCGCGCCTGCACATCAATAAAGAACAGGTTTTCGCGGTCTTTTTCCAGCGCGGTCCACACATCTTCCGGTTTACAGGAATAAGGATAAAAATTACCGCCCGCCAGCATACAGCCGACCTGGTTTTGCGGATTAATTTCATGGGCAATTTTAGTTGCCAGGGCGCTGGCAATCAGTTCGTGGTGGGCGGACTGATATTTCACCTGATCCTGATTTTCACCTTCTTCAAACACCAGTCCGGCGCCAGAAAAAGGGCTGTGCAGCATAATGTTGATTTCGTTGAACGTTAGCCAGTACTTCACCAGACCGTCAAAGGCCTCGAAGCAGGTACGGGCGTAGCGGGTAAAGAACTCCACCATTTTGCGGTTACGCCAGGAGCCATACTCGCTGACCAGATGCATCGGCACATCGAAGTGACACAGCGTAACTAACGGCTCAATACCGTATTTTTTACACTCGGCAAACACGGCCCGGTAAAACGCGATACCCTCTTCATTAGGCGTCAGCTCGTCGCCGTTGGGGTAGAGACGGCTCCAGGCAATGGAAGTACGAAAAACCGTAAACCCCATTTCCGCCATCAGCGCGATATCTTCTTTATAGCGATGATAAAAGTCGATTGCCTGATGGCTGGGATAAAATTCGTCATCCCGCAGCGTAAAGCGTTTTTCCTGACCCAGTTTGACGGCCATGCGGTTTGTGCCGTGGGGGATCATATCGACGGTGGTCAGCCCTTTGCCGCCTTCCCGGTATGCCCCTTCAGACTGGTTGGCGGCCAGTGCGCCGCCCCATAAAAATCCTTGCGGAAAAACAGACATAGTTAACCTCAGTTCATACCAGTCAAATGCTGGCTCTATTGATATTGCCTGGTTGCGCGGCCTGGTTTTTTCTGGCCTGCGCGGCTGCATCTTCGACGGGAATATCTTCAAAGCCGAGAAGCAGTGTTAATACAAAGGAAAGCACGACCGCCAGCGCCATCACGCCAAACACCCAAACGATGGTCATCGGATTGGCTGGATCGAAAAACTGTACGCTGGTGAACAACCCTGGAGCCGCCATGGAGTGGCTCGCCAGTCCGGCCATTCCGGCAACGGCACCGCAGATAAAGCCGCTGATAAGACTCGCAATCAGTGGGCGTTTCAGGCGGATCGCCACGCCATACAGCGCGGGTTCGGAAATGCCTGCCATGATGGCCGAGGCGGCTGCCGCTAACGCCGTCTGACGCAGTTCCGGGTTTTTGGTTTTCCATGCCACTGCCAGCGATGAACCGCCCAGCGACAAATTGGCGCCAATTTCTGACGGCATCACCATGCCTTCTTTTCCGGTTTCGGCAATGGTCTGAATAATGGTTGGCGTGAAGACGCGGTGCATACCGGTCATCACCAGCAGCGGCCACAATGCGCCCATAATGGCCACCGACAGCCAGCCGAGATAGCCGTGAATGGTATAAACCAGCGCTGAAATTGCACTACCGATCCAGATACCGATCGGGCCAATGATGACGATGGCGAGTGGGGCGGCGATCAGCACGATTAGCATCGGTTTAAGGAAGTTTTTGGTTACCGCCGGAGTGATGCGATCGACCCAGCGTTCGATGTAGGACAGACACCAGGTCATGACCAGCGCCGGGATCACCGTGTAGGTGTATTTCACCGCCGTCACCGGGATCAGGGCAAACTCAACGTGCTCACCCTGCGCGGCCTTCGCCATCAGTTCGATGAAGCTGGGATGCACCAGTACGCCAGCGATGGCGATTGCCAGCGACATGTTGGTTTTGAATTTTATGGCTGCTGAGGCGGCGACCATCAGTGGCAGGAAGAAGAAGGCGCCGTCGCCGATTACGGTCAGAATAGTGAGCGTGGACGATCCTTTCACCAGCACGCCGGTCATTTCGAGGATCATTGCCAGCAGCTTGAGCATTGATCCGCCGATAATAGCCGGGATCAACGGGGACATTGTGCCGATCAGCGCGTCGAGGATCCCCGCGCCAATCCGTTTCAGCGTCAGCCGAGGTTTGGTTTGCGGCTCTGCAGGTTGCATATTGGCAGGTAACAGGCTGACTACCTCGCGATACGCCTGCGAAACGGTGTTGCCGATGATCACCTGGCACTGGTTATCGCTGCGCACCACGCCGAGCACGCCAGGGAGCGTCTTCAGCGTCGTGCTGTCGACCTGCGAGTCATCTTTGATAACGAAACGCAAACGGGTCATACAGTGGGTCACTGCTGTGATGTTGTCCACGCCTCCCAGAGCCGTCACAACCGAGCGCGCCAGCGCTGCATAATTTTTGGACATCGGATTTAATCCTGTTTTATCAGTAGAGTACGTTATGTTTTATCCGTTCACGTTGGTCGCTTTTCTGGGTTGATGAAACGCAGATAGGAAACCGGTTCCACAAAATCATGTTTAAATTACACGTAATGGGCAAGGTTTAATTTTGATCGTTTTTTATAATTGTGACTCCGATCACCAGATGTCAGCGTTTGCAATTGAGCAGCAAGGACAGCGGCGAAACGGTGCAGTACACTGCGTCACATTGAGAGAAAAGGGATGAGTAATATGACCACGATGCTGGAGGTGGCGAAGCGTGCCGGGGTGTCAAAAGCGACGGTTTCCCGGGTGCTTTCCGGGAATGGCTATGTCAGCCAGGAAACCAAAGACCGCGTGTTTCAGGCCATTGAAGAGAGTGGGTACCGCCCTAACTTGCTGGCACGCAGTCTGGCAGCGAAAACTACGCAGACGCTGGGTCTGGTGGTAACTAACACCCTTTATCACGGCGTCTATTTCAGCGAACTGCTGTTTCATACCGCGCGGATGGCGGAAGATAAGGGACGCCAGTTGTTGCTGGCTGACGGTAAGCACAGCGCAGAGGAAGAGCGTCAGGCGATCCAGTACCTGCTCGACCTGCGCTGTGACGCGATTATGATCTATCCGCGTTTTCTTAGTGTGGATGAGATAGACGATATCATCGACGCCCACGCCCAGCCGATTATGGTGCTTAATCGGCGGCTGCGGAAAAATACCAGCCACTGCGTGTGGTGCGATCAAAAGCAAACCAGTTTTAACGCCGTTACTCAGCTCATTGCCGCCGGGCACAAAGAGATTGGCTTTATTACTGGCTCGATGGATTCGCCTACCGGCGTGGAGCGACTTTCAGGCTATAAAGACGCGCTGGCACATCATGGCATTCCGCTTAATAATGATTTGATTGTTAAAGGGAAATGGACGCCAGCCTGCGGCGCAGCGGGAGTCGATACTTTGCTTTCGCGTCAGGTCAATTTTACCGCGCTGGTGGCCAGCAATGATGATATGGCGATCGGTGCGATGAAGCAGTTGCACGCGCATGGCGTGCGCGTCCCTGCTCAGGTGTCGGTGATTGGCTTCGATGATATCGCTATCGCGCCATACACTATTCCGGCGCTTTCCAGCGTCAAAATCCCGGTAACGGAAATGATTCAGGAAACGATAGGTCGCCTGATCTTTATGCTGGATGACGGGGCGTTTACGCCGCCAAAAACCTTCACCGGTGAACTCATTCAACGCGACTCTGTTGCGCCGCTCGTTTTGCGCTGACGGCTGTCATTTGTCATCGTCACTAGTGACGATGACACGGTTTCTCTGCATTCAGCAAAATAAAAAACCTTTAATAACAGTCAATTAAATTCTGGCACGATTTATGAATGCTTCGGCAGATAATCTGTCATTGCTGGAGAAATTGATGAACCGTTTCATCATTGCAGACGCCAATAAATGCATTGGTTGCCGTACCTGTGAAGTGGCCTGCGTGGTATCCCATCAGGATAACCAGGACTGCGCATCGCTGACCCCTGAAACCTTTTTACCCCGCATTCACGTCATCAAAGGCGTTAATGTCTCCACGGCGACGCTGTGCCGCCAGTGTGAAGACGCGCCGTGCGCTAACGTCTGTCCGAACGGTGCAATCAGCCGTGATAAAGGCTTTGTCCACGTGATGCAGGAGCGCTGCATTGGGTGTAAAACCTGCGTTGTGGCTTGCCCTTATGGCGCAATGGAAGTGGTCGTGCGTCCGGTTGTTCGTAACAGCGGGGCAGGTCTGAACGTCCGGGCAGAAAAAGCCGAAGCCAATAAGTGCGACCTGTGCCACCATCGTGAGGCCGGCCCTGCCTGTATGGAAGTCTGCCCGACTCACGCGCTAATTTATGTGGATCGCAATAAGCTTGAGCAACTGAGCGCTGAAAAACGCCGTCGCGCGGCGCTGGATTCCACGGCATCTTTGCTGTTCTGATATCTGAAAATCCGCGTAAAATACGTGCCGGATAAGGCGAAGCCGCCATCCGGCAAACGGACATTTCAGGGATACAATACCGCGGGAATTCATCATGACAATAAACAACCACTCCGGCGTACAGCTGCGTATTCGCGGTAAGGTACAGGGCGTCGGATTTCGCCCCTACGTCTGGCAACTGGCGCAGCGGTTACAGTTACATGGCGATGTGTGTAACGACGGTGACGGTGTGGTTGTGCGTATACAGGAAGATCCGGCAGAGTTTATTGCGCAGTTGCATCAACACTGCCCGCCGCTGGCGCGCATTGACAGCGTTGAGAGCGAACCGTTCGCCTGGACGCAGCCGCCTGCCGATTTCTCGATTCGGCAAAGTGCTGGCGGCACGATGAATACGCAAATCGTTCCGGATGCCGCGACCTGTCCAGAATGTCTGGTTGAAATGAACACCCCCGGTGAACGCCGCTATCGTTATCCCTTTATCAACTGCACCCACTGTGGCCCGCGCTTTACGATTATCCGCGCCATGCCCTACGATCGCCCGTTTACCGTGATGGCGTCATTCCCACTCTGTGCGCAATGCGATAAAGAGTATCGTGATCCGTACGACCGTCGCTTCCATGCCCAGCCCGTTGCCTGTCCGGCATGCGGTCCCCACCTCGAATGGTTTAGCGCGGGTGAGCGGGCGGAGAAAGAAGAGGCGTTGCAGGCGGCAGTATCGCGCCTGAAAGCGGGCGGTATTGTGGCCGTTAAAGGGATTGGTGGGTTTCATCTGGTGTGCGATGCACGAAATGATGACGCCGTAGCGCTGCTCAGGCTGCGCAAACACCGTCCGGCAAAACCTCTGGCAGTGATGCTGCCCGGTGATGACGGACTGCCTGAACCCGCTCGTCGTTTGCTGACAACCCCAGCCGCGCCGATCGTGTTGGTGCAGAAACGCTATGTCGCAGCATTGAGCGAGGGCATTGCGCCAGGGTTAACGGAAGTGGGCGTCATGCTGCCAGCGAATCCGTTGCAGCATTTGCTCTTACAAGAGATGAATTGTCCGTTGGTAATGACCTCCGGCAATCTCAGCGGCAGACCGCCCGCTATTACCAACGCGCAGGCGCTGGAAGATTTACACGAAATTGCCGATGGTTTCCTGCTGCATAACCGCGAAATTGTGCAGCGGATGGATGACTCTGTGGTACGCGACAGTGGGGAGATGCTGCGTCGTTCACGGGGTTACGTGCCGGATGCGGTGGCGCTGCCGCCAGGATTTCACGACGTGCCGCCGATGCTTTGCCTGGGCGCAGATCTGAAAAATACCTTCTGCCTGGTGCGTGGTGAACAGGCGGTTATTAGCCAGCATTTGGGCGATCTCAGCGATGACGGCATTCAGCAGCAGTGGCGTGATGCGCTGCGCCTTATCCAGAACATTTATGACTTTACGCCGCAGCGTATCGTGCATGATGCACACCCTGGTTATGTTTCCAGCCAGTGGGCCAGCGAAATGAATCTGCCAACCGAAACGGTGCTGCATCACCATGCGCATGCCGCTGCGTGTCTGGCCGAGCACGGCTGGTCGCTCGACGGTGGTGACGTGATTGCCCTGACGTTAGACGGTATCGGCATGGGGGAAAACGGCGCGCTGTGGGGGGGAGAGTGTTTGCGGGTCAACTATCGTGAATGCGAGCACCTTGGCGGCTTACCGGCGGTAGCGCTGGCGGGGGGCGATCTGGCGGCAAAACAGCCGTGGCGCAATTTGCTCGCGCAGTGCCTGCGCTTTGTTCCTGACTGGCAGCGCTACCCGGAAACATCGGTGCTGCAACATCAAAACTGGAACGTGCTGGCGCGCGCCATTGAGCGGGGGATTAACGCACCGCTGGCGTCATCGTGCGGACGGCTGTTTGATGCCGTTGCCGCCGCGCTTCAATGTGCGCCGGAATCGCTGAGTTATGAAGGTGAGGCGGCCTGCGCGCTGGAGGCGATGGCATCGCAATGTGCTGGCGTTGAGCACCCTGTCACGGTGCCGCTTGATGGCAATCAGCTGGACTTAGCGGTTTTTTGGCAGCAATGGCTGACCTGGCAGGCCAAACCTGCCGAAAGAGCGTGGGCGTTTCACGACGCGCTGGCGCGTGGGTTTGCTACCCTGATGCGTTTGCAGGCCGAAGAGCGGGGGATTAAGACGCTGGTATTCAGCGGAGGTGTGATGCATAACCGCTTATTGTCAGCCCGGCTGGCGTTTTATCTGCATGATTTTACCTTACTGTTCCCACAGCGTTTACCGGCGGGCGACGGCGGGTTGTCGTTGGGGCAGGGCGTGATTGCCGCGGCGCGGGCGTTGGCGCAAAAATAAAAAAAGCCCCGGGACTGGCGGGGCAAGAACAACAGGTCGGGGCATACCGACAAGTGGCAACGCACATCCATGTGCGTGAGGTTAATAAATCAAGCAACGGTATTCTGTACTTACACGGGCAGCGTTTTCAGCAGCGCAAAGGCCTCTTTCATGCGGTCTTCGCTGACGACAAAGGCACATAGCTGGCCTGCGTCGTTCATCCCTCTGGCCACCATCCCTTGCGCTTCGGCGGCAATATGCCAGTTCAGATCGCGGCGCTGGGTTTCCCCAGCCAGATGCAAGGGTAATTCCGGCGTTTTGACTTTTACCAGCATGGCAGGCAACTTCAATGGCGCATTGCCGCCGAGCAGGTTTTTCGCCAGATACATGGCGCTCAGCTGAATCGGTTGCAGGAATGGGAGTACCTGACCGTTAATTTCTGCACAGTCGCCGAGGGCATAAATGTCCGGGTGGCTGGTTTGCAGGTAGCTGTCGACGCAGACTCCACGATTGATGTTCAATCCGGCGCGACGCGCCAGCGCGGTTTCAGGGCGCAGACCCGTAGCGGCGATCACCGCATCGACTTCTACGCTGCGGCTACGATCGAGCGTGGCGCGAATCCCCGACTCCGTTTTCTCCAGCCCCTGAAGCTGCGATTTCAGCAGCAGGTGTACGCCCATATCGGTCAGACGATGCTGTAAGCGACTGCTTACTTCTGGCGGCATCAGCGAAGCCAGAATGCTGGCGGCGTTGTCGATAAGCGTCACCGCTTTACCAGCACGACAAAAATCCATCGCCAGTTCGCTGCCAATCAAGCCGCCGCCGACAATCAGCACCCGTTGGGCGTCACGCAGTTGTGTTTCACAGGCGCGATACTCTTGTTGGCTGTTCAGTGTGAGCATTAACTCACGTCCGGTAATCGGCGGTACGAAGGCAGATGCTCCCGTCGCCAGCACCAGTTTGTCGTATGGCCACTGTTGCTCCTGGCTTTTCACTACGTGAGCATCGGCATCGATGTCGGTTACCCAGGTGTGCGGGAAGAGGCGCAAATTAAACTGTTCGGCAAACTCCCCCGCCGACTGGCGGGTGAGGTCGTCTGCACGTTGCGACTGACTGATAACATGGCTGAGATCGGGCTTGTTGTACTCATCCATACTGTCTGCAGCAATCAGGGTCAGCGGGACATTTGCATCCTGCTTACGGATATTTTTGACTAACTGGCGGGCGGCGAAGCCCGAACCAATAATGACAATTCCGCAGCTCATTTTGCCTCCGTTGCCAGTACGTCAAAGACGTCTTTACCTAATGAACATTCCGGGCACAGGAAGTTATCCGGCACGTCGCTCCACGGTGTTCCCGGCGCGACATCCTGCAACGGTTCACCTTTTGCCGGGTCGTAAATCCACTGGCATACGCTGCACTGCATGCTTGGACCAAGATCAGCGGCAGCCGCAGCGGCACAGGCGCACTCTTCCTCTTTGGTTGCCGTTTTGACGATTGTTTCCGGCAGCGGAGCAAGCGCCCACTGACGTGCGATTTCACGGCCATGCTGGCGACACAGTTCCAGCGCGTCCAGATCCGGACGCCATTTCGCTTTCAGACTCAGCGACATCTCGAAACCGGCATCCTGCAAGCGTGTGGACAAACGGTCTACCGCACCGCCGCTCCAGCCGTGTGAACCAAAGGCGCTGGCGCGTTTGTTACGAAAACGCAGGCCGGTCATCTCTTCTACCAGACCGGCGATTTTTGGCATCATTACGTTGTTCATCGTTGAAGTACCAACCAGCACGCCTTTAGAGCGGAAGACGTTAGTCAGGACTTCGTTTTTGTCGCTACGGGCGACGTTAAAGATTTTCACCGCCACGTTCGGGTCAACTTCGTTGATGCCCTGGGCAATGGCGTCCGCCATCATGCGGGTGTTGTTGGACATGGTGTCGTAGAAAATGGTGATACGGTCTTCCTGATAGTCAGCCGCCCATTTCAGATACATTTCAACGATTTGTGTCGGGTTGTCGCGCCATACCACGCCGTGGGAAGTGGCAATCATATCCACCGGCAGGTTGAAGCCGAGAATCTCAGTGATTTTCGGTGTAACCAGACGGCTGAACGGCGTCAGGATGTTGGCGTAGTAACGCTGGCACTGTTCGAACAGTTCGGTCTGGTCAACTTCGTCGTTAAACAGACGTTCATCACAGTAGTGCTGGCCGAAGGCGTCGTTACTGAACAGCACCGCATCGCCGGTCATGTAGGTCATCATGCTGTCAGGCCAGTGCAGCATCGGCGTTTCAACGAAGATCAGCTGCTTACCGTTGCCAATGTCCAGCGAGTCGCCGGTTTTCACCACGTTGAAGTTCCACTCCGGGTGATGGTGGTGCCCGTTGATAGAGTCAATAGCGTTGGCTGTGCAGTAAATTGGCGTGTCAGGGATGCAGGACATCAGCTCAGTCAGCGCACCGGCATGGTCCTCTTCCGCGTGGTTAATGATGATGTAGTCGATATCTGCCAGGTCAATTTCACTGCGCAGGTTCTGCACGAATTCACGGCTAAACTTGTGGTCTACTGTATCGATCAGGACATTTTTTTCTTCACGGATGAGATAGCTGTTGTAGCTGCTACCGCGCAGCGTTTTATATTCAGTCCCGTGGAAATCACGAACTTCCCAGTCACGTTGGCCAACCCAATGAATGTTATTTTTAACCAGAATAGACATAGCAACCTCAGTAATTAATTCAGCGTTTTTCTAAAAAAGATGTTTTGCTTATTGCAGGTTACGTGCCAACTTTTTATTTTGTTGATTTTAAAGGTTTTGTTTTTTAATGCCTATAAGGTGGTAGTCAAAATGACTATTCATTTTATTGTCAATATGACAATATGAATTGTCAAAATGACAATGAGGTCGTCATGAGTTTTTCCGTAGACGTGCTGGCGGGTATCGCCATTGAATTACAAAGCGGTATTGGACATCAGGACCGTTTTCAACGCCTGATAACCACCTTGCGTCAGGTGTTGGAGTGCGACGCGTCGGCATTGCTGCGCTATGAGTCGCGACAGTTTATTCCGCTGGCGATCGATGGGCTGGCGCAGGACGTTCTCGGCAGGCGCTTTACCCTGGAAGGGCATCCTCGTCTGGAGGCGATTGCCCGCGCCGGGGACGTGGTTCGTTTCCCTGCCGACAGCGATTTGCCAGACCCTTACGATGGGCTGATTCCGGGCCAGGAGAGCCTGAAGGTACACGCCTGCATTGGCTTACCGCTGTTCGCCGGTCAAAATCTGATTGGCGCGTTAACGCTGGATGGCATGGAGCCCGATCAATTCGATGTTTTCAGCGATGAAGAGCTTAGGCTGATTGCCGCGCTGGCGGCGGGCGCGCTGAGCAATGCGCTGCTGATTGAACAACTGGAAAGCCAGAATATGTTGCCGGGCTCGTCGACGGCCTTCGAGCAGGTGACTGAAACCCAAATGATTGGCCTGTCGCCCAATATGCTGCAGTTGAAAAAAGAGATTGAGATTGTGGCGGGATCCGATCTCAACGTACTGATTAGCGGCGAAACGGGGACCGGGAAGGAGCTGGTAGCTAAGGCTATCCATGAAGGTTCGCCGCGCGCGGTGAATCCGCTGGTGTATCTGAACTGCGCGGCGTTGCCGGAAACCGTAGCGGAAAGTGAGCTGTTTGGTCACGTAAAAGGCGCCTTTACCGGGGCTATCAGCAATCGTAGCGGTAAGTTTGAAATGGCTGACAATGGGACGCTGTTTCTCGATGAGATTGGCGAGCTCTCGCTGGCGTTACAGGCTAAGTTGCTACGTGTGTTGCAGTACGGCGATATTCAGCGTGTGGGTGACGATCGCAGCCTGCGCGTGGATGTTCGGGTGCTGGCGGCAACGAACCGTGATTTACGGGAAGAGGTGCTGGCCGGGAATTTCCGTGCGGATTTGTTCCACCGTCTGAGCGTCTTTCCCCTTTCCGTACCGCCCCTTCGTGAACGCGGCGAAGATGTGGTGCTGCTGGCCGGTTATTTTTGCGAACAATGTCGGCTGCGGCTGGGACTTTCCCGCGTGGTGTTAAGTCCCGGCGCGCGTAGTCATCTGTTGAATTACGGCTGGCCCGGGAACGTGCGTGAGCTGGAGCATGCCATTCACCGGGCGGTTGTTCTGGCAAGGTCCACCAGGGCAGGGGATGAAGTGGTGCTTGAGGCGCAGCATTTTGCCCTGCAGGATGAAACCCCGGCTCCCCAGGCAGAGGTTGTTGCGGAGATCCCGCAGCATCGCAACCTGCGTGAGGCAACGGAGTCATTCCAGCGGGAGATGATCCGCCGGGCGTTGGCGCAAAATAATCACAGTTGGGCGGCAAGTGCGCGGGCGCTGGAAACAGACGTCGCCAACCTGCACCGGCTGGCGAAACGTCTGGGGCTGAAGGATTAGAGAATACCTGCCTGATAGAAATCCTGCAGGTTGATAGCACCGGTGAGTTTACCGTTTTCATCTACCACCGGTGCGGCAGTGATTTTGCGCTTCATCAGGATCTCTTTGGCGTCAATGGCGCGGCTCTGGGCCTGCAGCGTAATGCCATTATGGGTCATTGCTTCGCTAACCTGAGTGGTGAGCGCTCCGCCGCCAACCAGCCAGCGGCGCAGGTCGCCGTCGGTAAAGACGCCTTTCACCAGCGACTCGTCGTCGCAGACTGCCACCAGGCCAAGACCCGTACGGCTTAGTTCCAGCATCGCGTCCATGACGCTGGTGGTGAGCGTCACCTGCGGAATGGCATCGTCACGGCGCATCAGATGATGCACTTTATTTAACAGACGAGCGCCCAGCGCACCCGCCGGATGCGAGCGGGCAAAATCTTCTTCGTTAAAGCCGCGCGCCTGCATCACGGCGATTGCCAACGCGTCGCCCATCATCAGAGTGTTCACGGTACTGGAAGTCGGTGCCAGGCGCATCGGACAGGCTTCACGCTCAACGGAAATATCCAGCACGGCTTTGGCTGCCAGACCCAGCGGTGAGGTCGGTTTTCCGGTCATTGCCAGCAGAGCGACGGATTTGTCTTCCAGGCGCGGAATGATGAGATCCAGTTCTTTTGCGCCGCCGGAGTAGGAAATAAACAGCATGACATCACGGCTTTCAATCATCCCTAAGTCGCCGTGCAGCGCTTCAGCCGGATGCACAAAAAAGGCGGGCGTGCCGGTACTGGCGAGGGTCGCTGCTATTTTTTTGCCAATATGGCCTGATTTGCCAATCCCGGAGACAATCACTTTGCCTTCGCAGTGGATGATAGTATTGGCGGCGCGGACAAAATCATCGCCCAGTCGTTCAGGCAGTCGGCTGGCTTCCTGTAGCTCCAGCATTAACGTCTGACGGCCCGCGTTCAGTAGTGCATCACTCATTGGTTTCTCCGGTTATGATCACTTCAATCCCTTTTGCTTCCAGCGCCTGACGAAACGCTGGGTCGATACCCGCATCGGTAATCAGCTTGTCGACGCTTTCCAGACTGCACACAACATTGGGGCTTTTGCGCCCAAATTTTGACGAGTCAGCCATCAGAATCACTTCGCGAGCGGCATTGCACATCGCTTTACTGACGCTAAACACCTCATTAAAGGTGGTCACGCCGGCATTGAGGTCAATGCCGTCGGTGCCCATGAAGAGTTTATCAAAGCTGAACTGCTCAAAGGCGTTTTCTGCCAGCTGACCGTGAAATGACGCAGATTTTTTGCGAAAGGTCCCGCCGGGCATCAGGATAGTTTGCTCGTTGTCCAGCTCTGAAAGGGCGTTAACAATGTGCAGACTGTTGGTCATGACGGTGATGTTGCTAAAGCGGGTGAGCATCGGCACCATCTGCAATACGGTGCTGCCCGCATCCAGAATAATCGAGTCGCCATCGTGAATAAAACGGACGGCGGCTTCGGCAATCTGCTCTTTTTTATGCGTATTGATTAGCGTTTTGTGATCGATTGGCGGGTCGGATTCGTCTTTATTTAATACCACGCCGCCATAGGTACGAATGACGGTTCCGGCATTCTCCAGAATGACCAGGTCTTTGCGAATGGTCGTGCCGGTTGTGTCAAAGTAGTGGGCCAGTTCTTCAACCGAGCATTTCCCCTGCTTTTGCAGGTGCTCCAGTATGGCTGCCTGTCGCTGACGAGGTTTCATAGGCGTGATTACCCTGACTTATATATACCCGTCATACTTCAAGCTGCATGTGTGTTGGCTTTCCTCGCTCACCCTAGTCACGTACTTATGTACGCTCCTGGGGATTCGCTGCGTCGCCGCCTTCCTGCAACTCGAATTATTTAGGGTATAGGTTGCAAAATGATAATTTCGCAAGCTATTAGCATTCACAACGAAATTACCCATGTTTCAGTTTAAGCGCCAATGATAGTGCATTCTGCGCTAACGGATCATGGGGAAAGATCACATCAGGCTGTAAATCATCAAGATGTTTGCCCATTATCGTGGCAATTTTACCGGGCCTGGCAAATACAGTAAGACCTTTCATAAATAACGAATCGGTAACCCGCTGCTGCTCATCCAGCGCGATGGCGACCACCACGCGGGGTTTAAACCGTCCACCGGAACGACCTACGCCAACCCGACCCCGCTGGCAGAGTTGATCAAACGCCCGGTTAAAGCGGGATATTTGCCAGCCACCGAGCGCCAGTTGCAGGCACCAGGCGATAGCGGCGACGGTAATCAGTGCGGAAACCATAATGTGCTCCTTTGATTTTGCCGGATGGTGGCTGTGCCTTATCCGACCATGTGTGTGTAGGCCCGGTAAGCGCAGCGCCACCGGGCAATCATGTTTCTTAGAACATCACCTGACCACCGGTCACGTTAATGGACTGACCGGTGCAGTAAGAGGCTTTCGGGCTGGCGTAAAACAGCAGCATGTTCAGCACGTCCTGATAATCGCAGCCGCGCTTAAGCGGAACCTTATCAATGTAGTACTGCTCGACTTCGTCTGGCTTAAGGCCAAGCTTGGTCGCATATTGCGGTAATAATGACTGAAACATCGGTGATTTCAGCAGATTGCCGAGCATCAGTGAATGCACGGTGATCCCGTATTCCGCCAGATCCAGCGCCAGCGACTGGGTTAAACCTACGCCGCCAAATTTTGCCGCGCTATAGCCTGAGTTGTGTTTACTGCCCACTTTCCCTGATTTGGAGTTGATCTGGATAATGCGTCCCTGGACGCCATCGCGGATCATCAGGCGTGAAAATTCACGTGCGCAGAGGAAGTAGCCGACCAGATTCACCTGCAGTGAGCGGTCGAAATCCCCAAGCTGAAAGTCGCTGATAAACGCGGCTTTAGCGATACCCGCGCTGTAAACCAGCAGATCGACGCGGCCAAATATTTCATCCACTCCGCGCGACAGCGCCAGCACACTCTGTTCGCTGGTGGCATCAGCGCCAAAACCGTAGGCGGTGCCTTCGCCAAACTCGGCGTTAATTTCCTGCGCGACGTTGGCGGCTTTATCGCTTTGGATATCCACCACCGCGACGCGGTACCCTTCTGTCGCAAGCCCACGGCAAAGGAATGCCCCCAGGGTCTGGCCTCCACCAATGACAACGGCAACCTGATTCATCTTTATCTCCTTCAATCTTAAGCAATAAACTTCAAAATACAGCCCGGTGCGATACCGTCCGGTACGGGGCCCGCAACGTGTACGGTGCCGGGAAATTCCGCTTCACTCAGTCCGTCAAAACGCAGAGTGATATGCCCCAGTTCACGTAAGTTTTGTTCCGCCACGCTGCCAACGGCTGTGACCGGGTAGTGATGCTGGCCTAGCTCAAATTGGATCCCAGCCAGCAAAGAGCCGTTCAGCTCCCCATGGCAATGGATGAAGCAAAATTCTTCGATATCCGCAGGCGCGCCTTCACGAAAGGTAATTAGCATCTGGTCGCAGAGTGCATCCGGGGCGCTCTGGCCGATGCGGGTGATGGTGGTTTCATAAATCACGGTCATTTTTGAGTGCCTCTTATTGGTAAATAAAGCCGGAAACAAACCAGGCGATGAGAACGGTCGGTGCGCCGGTCAGAAAACGACTCACCAGTACGGATGGCACACCAACGCGGACCGTGTCCTGGCGCGCTTCGGCTAGCGACAATCCGACTGGAATAAAGTCGCATGCCGCCTGGGCGTTAATGGCGAACAAGGCAGGTAGCGCCAGATGCGGAGGAATGTTCCCCAAACCAATCTGTACGCCGATCAGGACGCCGATAACCTGGGCGATGACCGCACCAGGGCCGAGGAAAGGGGACAGCAGCGGGAAAGAGCAGATCAGCGCCAGGGTTACCAGCCCCAGCGGATGGCTGGCCAGCGGTGCGAGTCCATGGGCAATCCAGTCCCCCAGGCCAGACGCCATAATGATGCCGATCAGCGCCGAGACGAACGCCATAAACGGCAGAATGGTTTTCAGGACGGTATCGATAGTGTCTCGCCCGGCCTGAAACAGAACCGCAACGGCTGAACCCATTCCCATGCCGACTTTTGCCAACAGACCGTCGCTTTGTTCGGTAATTTTCTTGCTGGTGTCGTACTCGCGACCCATCGTGCTGTTTGCAGGCGTTGGCGCAGCGGATGCTTCACCGATAACGGTAATGTTTTCTTCTTTCACGCCAGAGACATAGATATCTTCGATAATATATTGGGCCAGCGGACCGGATTTACCCGTCGCGTGAATATTCACTGTTGGTATACGGCGTTTTGGATAGATCCCGCAGCGCAGCGTGCCGCCGCAGTCGATGATCGCCACGCCAATTTCGTTCTCTGGCGGCTCGCCTTCTTTGAAGCCATCAACGGCCTGCCAACCTGTCAGGCTGGCTATCCTGTCGACTATTGCGGGGCGAGTCCCTGCGGTGATATAGACAATTTTCTTGCCTGGCACGGCATCCAGTTCAAGCGGGCCGCCCCAGCCGCCGGTGCCTTTTTCAATACGAATACGCGTCATGATGCTACTCCCGCCAGATGTACTTTCTGCTCAAGTTGAATACCCATTTTTTTCTCAAAGATGGTGGTGGTGAAATCGGTCACCCAGCCGCGGAAGAAGTTGGTCACCAGGCCGACCAGCAAATAGCTCACCGCCAGCGGGCCGAGCGGAAGACCCAGCGTGGTCAGTCCGCTGGCGATCCCCAGATAGACGAACAGCTCACCGGGGTTGATGTGGGGAAATAAGCCGTTCATTGAATGGCAGCTGTAAGAGGCGGCTGCGTAGTAGCTGGGCTTGAACTTTTCCGGCATAAAGCGGCCCAGGCTCAGCGTCATAGGATTACAAAACACAAATGTGCCGATGCACGGCAGCAGTAGATAGCGGGACAGCGGGTTTCCGGCGCAGCGCTGGGCAAAACGTTCAATACGTTGCTGACCGATAAAGTTAATCAGCGCATT
Organism: Citrobacter sp. XY323; assembly: GCF_025106035.1. Taxonomy (NCBI): domain Bacteria; kingdom Pseudomonadati; phylum Pseudomonadota; class Gammaproteobacteria; order Enterobacterales; family Enterobacteriaceae; genus Citrobacter; species Citrobacter sp. XY323. The sequence continues at coordinate 7,727 of NZ_JANYUK010000008.1, read as the reverse complement.
CATGATGACCAGCAGACTGATCAGCAGAGGCAGAATACCGGTCACCATGCCGGTAAACACCTCTCCGCCTTTCTGGAACAATCCGATAAACCACTCAGCACCGAGTGTGATGGTGTCGATCATTATTCTCTCCTGTAGGGGTTTTAGTTATCTTGCCAAACGGTAACTAATTTTAATCAGATCGAAAGATTTAAAAGTGTTATTTTGATCGCAAAATGAAAGATAAATATTTTAATTTGAAAGATTGTGCGTGAGAACGCGCAAATGTGCCGGTCAGGAGTGCAAGAGGGGAGAAATTCTGTGAAGGAGAGCGACTACTGCTTCCTTGTGTGGCGGAGGATGCTTTACCATACTTCTCCCAGGCTGAATTTGTTTAATGGATGTCTCATGTTCAAGCGTCGTTATGTAGCGTTACTGCCCCTTTTTGTATTGCTTGCTGCTTGTAGCAGCAAACCTAAACCTTCAGAGACTCAAACGACTACGGGTACGCCATCCGGCGGCTTCCTGCTTGAGCCACAGCACAATGTCATGCAAACGGGCGGCGATTTTGCCAATAATCCAAACGCGCAGCAGTTCATCGAGAAAATGGTGAACAAGCACGGCTTTGACCGCCAGCAGCTGCAGGAGATCCTGTCGCAGGCCAAGCGTCTGGACTCGGTATTGCGTTTGATGGACCGTCAGGCGCCGACGACTCAACCGCCAGCCGGACCTAACGGTGCATGGCTGCGGTATCGTAAACAGTTCATCACTCCGGATAACGTACAAAACGGTGTGGCCTTCTGGAACCAATATGAAGATGCGCTGAACCGTGCATGGCAGGTCTACGGCGTACCGCCGGAAATTATCGTTGGCATTATTGGCGTAGAGACTCGCTGGGGCCGCGTGATGGGTAAAACGCGGATTCTGGATGCGTTAGCGACGTTGTCGTTTAACTATCCTCGTCGTGCGGAATATTTCTCTGGTGAACTGGAAACCTTCCTGCTAATGGCGCGAGATGAAAGCGACGATCCGCTCGATTTGAAAGGTTCTTTCGCAGGGGCGATGGGCTACGGCCAATTTATGCCATCTTCCTATAAGCAATATGCCGTTGATTTCAATGGCGATGGTCACATTAACCTGTGGGATCCGGTTGATGCTATCGGTAGCGTGGCGAACTATTTCAAAGGCCACGGTTGGGTGAAAGGCGATACGGTCGCGGTTCCGGCGAATGGCCAGGCGCCTGGGCTGGCGAACGGCTTTAAAACCCAGTACAGCATTTCTCAACTTGCCGCCGCGGGCCTGACGCCGCAGCAGTCTCTGGGTAATCATCAGCAGGCCAGCCTGCTGCGACTGGATATCGGTACCGGTTATCAGTATTGGTATGGACTGCCGAACTTCTACACCATCACCCGCTATAACCACAGTACCCACTATGCAATGGCCGTGTGGCAATTGGGTCAGGCGGTCGCGCTGGCGCGCGTGCAGTAATCATTTATTATCGGTCTACAGGGGCAATCCCTTGTAGACCGAATAGGCTATCCTGGTGCGTTATCCGGTACTCTTTTGAATGCGGTTTATCTATTTTCTGAATGCCCCTCGTAAAATTGTCTCCTCATCCCCATCTTGGTTATGAAAGTGCTATCTTGTCCGGCATATTTTTTTAACTGACAGAGGCTGAAATGACCGACAGTGAACTGATGCAGTTAAGCGAGCAGGTTGGCCTGGCGTTGAAAGCGCGCGGGGCAACCGTGACGACGGCAGAATCCTGCACTGGCGGCTGGGTAGCCAAAGCAATTACGGATATTGCCGGCAGCTCCGCCTGGTTTGAGCGCGGGTTTGTGACCTACAGCAATGAAGCCAAAGCGCAGATGATTGGCGTGCGCGAAGAGACGCTGGTCCAGCATGGGGCGGTGAGCGAACCTGTGGTGGTGGAGATGGCGATTGGCGCGCTAAAAGCGGCCCGCGCGCATTTCGCTGTTTCGATTAGCGGCATTGCGGGGCCAGATGGCGGCAGTGAAGAAAAGCCCGTGGGGACGGTATGGTTCGCTTTTGCCAGCGCGAGCGGCGAGGGGATTACTCGCCGGGAATGCTTCAGCGGCGATCGCGATGCGGTACGTCGACAGGCGACCGCCTACGCGTTACAAACCCTGTGGCAACAATTTCTACAAAACACTTGATACTGTATGAGCATACAGTATAATTGCCCCAACAGAACATTATCTATCACGTTTCGCGGTTTAACCCGAAAGCGGCATGACAGGAGTAATTAATGGCTATCGACGAAAACAAACAGAAAGCGTTGGCGGCAGCGCTGGGTCAGATCGAAAAGCAATTCGGTAAAGGCTCCATCATGCGCCTGGGTGAAGACCGTTCCATGGATGTGGAAACCATCTCCACTGGTTCGCTTTCTCTGGATATCGCATTGGGCGCGGGCGGTTTGCCAATGGGCCGTATCGTTGAAATCTACGGGCCTGAATCTTCCGGTAAAACGACGCTGACCCTGCAGGTTATTGCTGCCGCCCAGCGCGAAGGTAAAACCTGTGCGTTCATCGATGCGGAACACGCACTGGATCCCGTCTATGCGCGCAAGCTTGGCGTTGATATCGACAACCTGCTGTGCTCTCAGCCTGATACCGGTGAACAAGCGCTGGAAATCTGTGATGCGCTGGCGCGCTCCGGTGCGGTTGACGTTATCGTTGTCGACTCCGTTGCCGCATTGACGCCGAAGGCAGAAATCGAAGGCGAGATTGGTGACTCTCACATGGGCCTTGCGGCACGTATGATGAGCCAGGCCATGCGTAAGCTGGCCGGTAACCTGAAGCAGTCCAACACGCTACTGATTTTCATCAACCAGATCCGTATGAAGATTGGCGTTATGTTCGGTAACCCGGAAACCACCACCGGTGGTAACGCCCTGAAATTCTATGCTTCTGTTCGCCTGGATATCCGTCGTATTGGCGCGGTGAAAGAAGGCGACAACGTGGTTGGTAGCGAAACCCGTGTTAAGGTCGTGAAAAACAAAATTGCAGCGCCGTTCAAACAGGCTGAATTCCAGATTCTTTACGGTGAAGGTATCAACTTCTACGGCGAACTGGTTGATTTGGGCGTGAAAGAGAAGCTGATTGAAAAAGCCGGTGCATGGTACAGCTACAACGGTGAGAAAATTGGTCAGGGTAAAGCGAATGCCACTAACTGGCTGAAGGAAAACCCGGCAACTGCGAAGGAAATTGAGAAGAAAGTACGCGAGTTACTGCTCAATAACCCGGATTCAAAACCAGACTTCTCTGTTGATGACAGCGGTGAAGATGTAAAAGAAACGAACGAAGATTTCTGATAATCTGACGTTATCGCACATAGAAGGGCTGCATACCATGCAGCCCTTTTCCATTTCTGAAGGCTCACTATGACAGAAGCAACTTCCCGCCGCTCCGCTTATTCCCGACTTCTTGACCGCGCTGTACGTATACTGGCGATGCGCGATCACAGCGAGCAGGAACTGCGGCGTAAGCTGGCCGCTCCGGTGATGGGAAAAAATGGACCGGAAGACATTGATGCAACGCCGGAGGATTACGACAAGGTCATCGCCTGGTGTATTGAAAGTCGTTATCTGGATGATGACCGCTTCGTTCAGCAATTTATCTCCAGCCGTAGCCGTAAAGGTTATGGACCCGCGCGTGTGCGTCAGGAATTAAACCAAAAAGGGATTTCGCGGGAAGCCGTTGAACGAGCCATGCGCGAGTGTGAAATTGACTGGGCAGCACTTGCGCGCGCGCAGGCCATTCGTAAATATGGAGAACCTTTACCTGTAGATTTTTCAGATAAGGTAAAGGTCCAGCGCTTTTTGCTCTACCGTGGCTATCTGATGGAAGATATTCAGGCAATATGGCGAAATTTTGACGATTGAGCGCATACGGGATTTTACTTCCCAGTAAAGAAAACTTATCTTATTCCCACTTTTCGATTGCCAGAGGCGCAGTTTACGTGCCGATGCTGGTAATGACATTTCGTTAGCTTGATTTCTTCAGGATAATTATGAGCAAGAGCACCGCTGAGATCCGTCAGGCGTTTCTCGATTTTTTCCATAGTAAAGGACATCAGGTAGTTGCCAGCAGCTCCCTGGTACCGAACAATGACCCTACTTTGTTGTTTACCAACGCCGGGATGAACCAGTTCAAGGATGTGTTCCTTGGCCTCGACAAGCGTAATTATTCCCGCGCAACCACCTCGCAGCGTTGCGTGCGTGCGGGCGGTAAGCACAACGACCTGGAAAACGTCGGTTACACTGCACGTCACCATACTTTCTTCGAAATGCTGGGCAACTTCAGCTTCGGCGATTATTTCAAACATGATGCTATTCAATACGCATGGGAACTGCTGACCGGTGAAAACTGGTTTGCCCTGCCAAAAGAGCGTCTGTGGGTCACCGTCTATGAAACTGACGATGAAGCCTATGAAATCTGGGAAAAAGAAGTCGGCATTCCGCGCGAACGTATCATCCGTATCGGTGATAACAAAGGCGCGGCTTATGCTTCCGACAACTTCTGGCAGATGGGTGATACCGGCCCTTGCGGTCCGTGCACCGAAATTTTCTACGACCATGGCGACCACATTTGGGGTGGCCCTCCGGGAAGCGCAGAAGAAGATGGCGATCGCTACATTGAGATCTGGAACATCGTCTTCATGCAGTTCAACCGTCAGGCTGACGGTACCATGGAACCGCTGCCGAAGCCGTCCGTGGATACCGGTATGGGCCTTGAGCGTATTGCGGCCGTGCTGCAACACGTTAACTCCAACTATGAAATCGACCTGTTCCGTTCACTGATTGAGTCCGTGGCGAAAGTCACCGGCGCGACCGATCTGAGCAACAAGTCGCTGCGTGTTATCGCTGACCATATCCGCTCCTGTGCATTCCTGATTGCCGATGGCGTTGTCCCGTCGAATGAAAACCGTGGTTATGTGCTGCGTCGTATCATTCGTCGCGCGGTACGTCATGGCAACATGCTGGGCGCGAAGGATACCTTCTTCTACAAGCTGGTTGGTCCGCTGGTGGACGTCATGGGCTCCGCAGGTGAAGAACTGAAGCGTCAGCAGGCTATGGTTGAGCAGGTTCTGAAAACCGAAGAAGAGCAGTTTGCGCGTACACTGGAGCGTGGTCTGGCGCTGCTGGATGAAGAACTGGCAAAACTGTCCGGTGATACACTGGATGGCGAAACCGCATTCCGTCTGTATGACACCTACGGTTTCCCGGTTGACCTGACGGCGGACGTTTGCCGCGAGCGCAACATTAAGGTTGACGAAGCGGGCTTTGAAGCTGCAATGGAAGAACAGCGCCGTCGCGCGCGTGAAGCCAGCGGCTTCGGCGCAGACTACAATGCGATGATTCGTGTTGATGGCGCCTCTGAATTTAAAGGCTACGAACACCTGGAACTGAACGGCAAAGTGACCGCGCTGTTTGTTGATGGTAAAGCGGTAGACGCAATTAACGCAGGTCAGGACGCAGTTGTCGTCCTGGATCAGACTCCGTTCTATGCGGAATCTGGTGGTCAGGTTGGCGACAAGGGTGAACTGAAAGGCGCAGGCTTCGCGTTTGCCGTGAGCGACACGCAGAAATATGGCCAGGCCATTGGTCACATCGGTAAGCTGTCTGCGGGTTCTCTGAAAATTGGCGATGCAGTACAGGCTGATGTTGATGAAACTCGTCGTGCGCGCATTCGCTTGAACCACTCCGCAACGCACCTGATGCACGCGGCGCTGCGCCAGGTACTGGGCACGCATGTGGCACAGAAAGGCTCGTTGGTTAACGATAAAGTGCTGCGCTTCGACTTCTCTCATACTGAAGCTATGAAGCCTGCTGAAATCCGTGCCGTTGAAGATCTGGTGAATGCGCAAATTCGTCGCAACCTGCCGATTGAAACGAACATCATGGATCTCGAAGCGGCGAAAGCCAAAGGCGCAATGGCGCTGTTTGGCGAGAAATATGACGACCACGTGCGTGTTCTGAGCATGGGTGATTTCTCTACCGAACTGTGTGGTGGTACTCATGCCAGCCGTACGGGTGATATCGGTCTGTTCCGTATTGTGTCTGAGTCAGGCACTGCGGCGGGCGTTCGTCGTATCGAAGCTGTGACCGGTGAAGGCGCTATCCAAACCGTGCATGCTGAGAGCGATCGCTTAAGCGATATTGCGCAGCTGCTGAAAGGCGATAGCCAGAATATTGGTGACAAAGTTCGTTCCGTGCTGGAGCGTACGCGTCAACTCGAAAAAGAATTGCAGCAATTGAAGGAACAGGCTGCGGCGCAGGAGAGTGCAAATCTCTCCAGCAAAGCGGTTGATATCAATGGCGTGAAGCTGCTGGTCAGCGAACTCGCGGACGTTGAGCCGAAAATGTTGCGTACCATGGTTGATGATCTGAAAAATCAACTGGGGTCTACCGTTATCGTTCTGGCAACGGTAGTGGAAGGTAAGGTTTCTCTGATTGCGGGTGTGTCTAAGGACGTGACAGATCGCGTGAAAGCAGGGGAACTGGTTGGAATGGTCGCTCAGCAGGTAGGCGGTAAGGGTGGTGGTCGTCCGGACATGGCGCAAGCCGGTGGTACGGATGCTGCGGCTCTGCCAGCAGCGTTAGCCAGTGTGAAAGGCTGGGTCAGCGCAAAACTGTAATAATTATAAGCGTAAGTCGACGCTGCGGACTTCAATCCGCAGCGTTTGTATCAACGCTATCGACAACGATAAAGTCAGGTTGAAGTTGTGTATATCGGCTAAACTTAGGTTTAACAGAATGTGATGCCGTGACTGCTTACACTTAGGTGTTTGTCATCGCTTACTTTTTGGCGTTATATGATGGATAATGCCGGGATACAGAGAGACCCGACTCTTTTAATCTTTCAAGGAGCAAAGAATGCTGATTCTGACTCGTCGAGTTGGTGAGACCCTCATGATAGGCGATGAGGTCACCGTGACAGTTTTAGGGGTGAAGGGCAACCAGGTGCGCATTGGCGTAAACGCCCCGAAAGAAGTTTCTGTCCATCGTGAAGAGATCTACCAGCGTATCCAGGCTGAAAAATCCCAGCAGTCCAGTTACTAAGGTTTTCGCGTCTCACCTTTCTGGTGAGGCGCAACCTGATTGAATTATCCCTTTTCTTCTCTTTTCTTCTTCGTCTTCCTCATTTTTTCGATTCTCATCCGCGTATTGCCTTTCCCTGCGATTTTTCCGTTTGTTCATTGCCTCAGGAAATTGCCAATTTATCTGTTGATAAAACACTCTTTTTGCCGTTTTTGCAGACTAATTGCGCGTGAAATGTGCAAACGATAAAAGCGCTGGAAAAATTGTTTGACTTATAAGTCCCAGAAAGTAATATGTGCGCCACGCAGCGACGATGAGCAGAAACAAGTTCTTCGAAGCACTCGCAAGAGGCGTGTTGGTGAGGTGGCCGAGAGGCTGAAGGCGCTCCCCTGCTAAGGGAGTATGCGGTCAAAAGCTGCATCCGGGGTTCGAATCCCCGCCTCACCGCCATTTGCATCCGTAGCTCAGCTGGATAGAGTACTCGGCTACGAACCGAGCGGTCGGAGGTTCGAATCCTCCCGGATGCACCATCTTCTCTGCAATAGCGCATTAGCGTTGTTACAGAAAATCGATATCACTTTAGCAGCGATATCAAATCTGCAGTAAGTAAGTTTCCCTGATGCATCCGTAGCTCAGCTGGATAGAGTACTCGGCTACGAACCGAGCGGTCGGAGGTTCGAATCCT
>NZ_JANYUK010000007.1:0-102774 GCF_025106035.1 Citrobacter sp. XY323 | reverse complement strand
TGGATAGAGTACTCGGCTACGAACCGAGCGGTCGGAGGTTCGAATCCTCCCGGATGCACCATCTTCTCCGAGATAACTCCCGGATGTACCATCTTCTCTCCTTTGAATCATTTCCACATACTCCCGGAACACCCCTTAATTCGCTGTCAGCGACAAAATCAATCAATTACGATAAAATAACGTCTGGTCATTCGGCTTGTGAGAAGACGATGTACGAACGTTATGCGGGTTTGATTTTTGATATGGATGGCACCATCCTGGATACCGAGCCAACGCACCGTAAGGCGTGGCATGAGGTATTGGGGCATTATGGGTTACGTTTTGATGAACAAGCCATGGTCGCCCTCAATGGCTCCCCAACGTGGCGTATTGCCCAGTCGGTAATTGAATTGAATCATGCCGATCTTGACCCTCATGCATTGGCGCGTGAAAAAACCGACAAGGTGAGAAGCATGCTGCTGGATAGCGTCCAGCCTTTGCCATTGGTTGACGTCGTGAAAGCCTGGCATGGTCGTCGTCCTATGTCGGTAGGTACGGGGAGTGAAAGCGCGATTGCGGAAGCTCTGCTCGCACACCTTGGGCTGCGTCGCTATTTTGATGCTGTAGTCGCAGCCGATCACGTACAACACCATAAACCTGCTCCTGATACGTTTTTGCTCTGTGCCGAACGTATGGGTGTTGCTCCGGCGCGCTGTGTCGTATTTGAAGATGCCGATTTTGGGCTTCAGGCGGCGCGTGCCGCAGGAATGGACGCGGTGGATGTCCGGTTATTGTGAGTGATGGACTATCGCTCCTGTCACTGTTTGCCAGCAGTTTTCTCAGCGCTACGCTATTACCCGGCAATTCTGAAGTTGTTTTAGTTGCTTTGCTGGTCTCTGGGATAAGTCATCCCTGGGTCTTAGTCTTAACAGCAACAATGGGTAATAGCCTTGGAGGGTTAACTAACGTTATCCTTGGGCGTTTCTTTCCATTGCGTAAAACATCGCGCTGGCAAGAAAAAGCCACTGGCTGGCTGCGGCGCTATGGCGCTGTCACACTATTATTAAGCTGGATGCCGGTTGTGGGTGATTTACTGTGCCTGTTAGCTGGATGGATGCGCATCTCGTGGGGTCCAGTACTTTTTTTCTTATGCCTTGGCAAGGCGCTGCGCTATGTAGTTGTCGCAGCGGTTACGACGCAAGGCATTATGTGGTGGCACTAATTGTGTTGTGAGATAGCCTTCAGGGTAACCAATACCATTATGCTAATTAAAACGATTTTGACAGGCGGGAGGTCAATTTGATCCCGGACGTATCACAGGCGCTGGCCTGGCTGGAAAACCATCCTCAGGCGTTAAAGGGGATTCAACGTGGGCTGGAGCGCGAAACGCTGCGCGTTAATGCAGATGGGTCATTAGCAACGACAGGCCATCCTGAGGTGTTAGGCTCAGCGCTAACGCATAAATGGATAACCACTGACTTTGCCGAAGCACTGCTGGAGTTTATTACGCCTCCAGGCGACGACATTGAGAAAATGCTCACGTTCATGCGCGACCTGCATCGGTATACCGCCAGGAACCTGGGCGACGAGCGTATGTGGCCGTTGAGCATGCCTTGCTATATTGCCGAAGGCCAGGATATCGAACTGGCGCAGTACGGTACGTCGAATACCGGTCGTCTGAAAACGCTGTACCGTGAAGGCCTCAAAAACCGTTACGGCGCGCTGATGCAGACTATCTCCGGCGTACACTACAATTTCTCATTGCCGATGGCTTTCTGGCAGGCGAAATGTGGCGTAACGGACGGCGAAGATGCTAAAGAGAAGATCTCCGCGGGTTACTTCCGTCTGATCCGCAACTACTACCGTTTTGGTTGGGTGATCCCGTATCTGTTTGGCGCCTCTCCGGCCATTTGTTCCTCTTTCCTGCAAGGAAAACCGACAACCCTGCCGTTTGAAAAAACCGACTGTGGGATGTATTACCTGCCGTATGCGACGTCGCTGCGTCTGAGTGATTTGGGCTATACCAATAAGTCGCAAAGCAATCTCGGAATTACGTTTAACGATTTGCATGAGTATGTGGCAGGATTAAAGCGCGCGATTAAAACCCCTTCCGAGGAGTACGCGGCGATCGGTCTGGAGAAGGACGGTAAGCGTCTGCAAATCAACAGCAACGTTCTGCAGATTGAAAATGAGCTGTATGCGCCTATTCGCCCGAAACGCGTCACTCGTCGTGGCGAAACGCCTTCTGACGCGCTTCTGCGTGGCGGTATTGAGTACATCGAAGTTCGCTCACTGGATATCAACCCGTTCTCACCGATCGGCGTGGACGAGCAGCAGGTGCGTTTCCTCGATCTGTTTATGGTCTGGTGTGCGCTGGCCGATGCCCCGGAAATGAGCAGCGATGAATTGCTGTGTACGCGTAAAAACTGGAATCGGGTGATTCTCGAAGGTCGTAAGCCTGGGCTGACGTTAGGTATTGGCTGTGAAACAGCCCAGTTCCCGCTGCCTAAGGTAGGGAAAGATCTGTTCCGCGATCTGAAACGCGTGGCACAAACGCTGGACAGCATCGATGGGGGAGAGGAGTATCAAAAGGTCTGTGATGAACTGGTTGCCTGTTTTGACAACCCAGAACTGACTTTCTCTGCCCGCATCCTACGGTCTATGATTGATGAAGGCATTGGCGGCACGGGTAAAGCGCTGGGTGAGGCTTACCGAAATCTGCTGCGTGAAGAGCCGTTAGAAATATTGCAGGAAGCGGAATTTATTGCTGAAACCGAGGCTTCAAAGCGTCGTCAGCAGGAGATCGAAGCGGCTGATACTGAGCCGTTTAGCGTGTGGCTGGAAAAGCACGCTTGATACAAAAGAAAAAGGCCACTCGGGAGTGGCCAAAATTTCATCTCTGAAAACAGGGATGATGATAACAAATGCGCGTCTTTCATATACTCAGACTCGCCCCGGAACAAAGAGTTCAGATTATTTTCAAAAAATTTATCGGAGGTGGCTAAATGCCGTTGTTAGATAGTTTTACTGTCGATCACACCCGGATGGAAGCTCCCGCGGTCCGGGTTGCAAAAACGATGAACACCCCGCATGGCGACGCAATCACCGTGTTTGATCTGCGTTTCTGCATTCCGAACAAAGAAGTGATGCCTGAGAAAGGTATCCACACGCTGGAACACCTGTTTGCAGGTTTTATGCGTAACCATCTCAACGGCAACGGCGTGGAGATTATCGATATCTCTCCGATGGGATGCCGCACTGGCTTTTACATGAGCCTGATTGGTACGCCAGACGAGCAGCGTGTTGCCGACGCGTGGAAAGCGGCGATGGCGGACGTGCTGAAAGTGCAGGATCAAAACCAGATCCCGGAGCTGAACGTTTACCAGTGTGGCACGTATCAGATGCACTCTCTTAGCGAAGCACAGGATATCGCACGTCATATTCTGGAGCATGATGTACGCGTTAACAGCAATGAAGAGCTGGCGCTGCCGAAAGAGAAACTGCAGGAACTGCATATTTAGTCATACTGATTAGTTGTTCCAGCATTTAAATTAACCTCGGCTTATAACCGGGGTTTTTTTATTGCCCCTCCCCCTAAACCACCTCCCTGGTAGGTAATGCCAGTCAGTTAAGCATTATGGAGAACATGTGATTTCGGCTCAGGGTTCCGTTCACCTCAGTGGCATCACTTTTCTGAAGCGCAGATACCCGTGAACGCGCAAGGGAGGCTCACCGCCGCCTCCCTTGCAACCCAGGCTCCCGGCGGGAAAATCGTCGCTGCGCGATTCATTCGTCTTATGCCGTCTGCCTGTCGGGTCGGGGCCGGGCCTGCGTCCCTGCAGGCCGTCCCCTCTGCCCGCATCCCTGCGGGCAGACCCGGTCAGCCGTCAACGCCTCATCGATTTTCCCGTCGGGAGCCGGGATTGTTAAGGGTACGGCGATAGTACCCTTAACACGTTCACAGGTCGTATTGCCTCAGAGAAGTGACAAACATAAGGTGAACGTAGCAATACGCCGGAGGCAACAGATTCATTACCTCTGTATGTGCCACTCATCCTCGTTAACTAACAAGCATTACTCCTAGGGGGCAATAAAAAAGGGATCCGCAGATCCCTTTTATCAGATATTTAGTGCGCGCCACCGCCGCCGCCGCCCGCACCGAAGGGTGGTTTGGCAAACCACACCAGGCCAAGCAAGACCAGGAAGATCCCCGCCGACATCCAGAAGATTTCGTTGGCGGAAATAATCAGCCCCTGATTGGTGATCTGCTGGGCTATCCAGCCTGACGCCTGCTGGTGCGTCATCCCTAAATCCTGCAGCTTATCGTACATTGCCTGCGCATTTGGATTGTAAGGATTAACGGATTCCGTTAACTGCGCATGGTGAAGTGACTCGCGGTTAGTCCACATCGTCGTCGTAATTGATGTGCCAATAGAGCCGGCCAGCGTTCGCGTAAAGTTCGACAAACTTGATGCCGCGGCCAGACGCTCAGGCGGTAAGCCGGACAGCGTGATAGTCGTCAGCGGCATAAAGAAGCAGGCTACCGCGAAACCCTGAATAAACTGTGGCCAGGCCGATGCGCCAAAGTCCATACCCGGTTCGAACGTCCACGCACGCCAGTAGAAACAGACGGCGTACATAATAAAACTGAACGTGACTAACCGACGCATATCAAGCTTGTGCGCGAAGCGGCCGATAATCGGCGATAAGATCACCGGAATCACCCCAACCGGCGCTGACGCCAGACCGGCCCAGGTTGCCGTATAGCCGTATACCTCCTGCAACAGCTGCGGCAGCAGGACGATTGCGCCGAAGTAGAGCATATAGGCCAGACTGATACACAGACAGCCGATGGTAAAGTTGCGCGACTTAAACAGTGAGAGGTCGACAATGGGGTGCTCGTCGGTAAGCTCCCAGACGATCAGGAAGCTGATGGCGACAACGGCGACCACCGTCAGGATGATAATCTCCTGAGAGGCGAACCAGTCCAGCTCTTTGCCGCGGTCGAGCATAATCTGCAAACTGCCGATACCAATGACCAGCAGGGCCAGACCAATGGCATCGATGCGCCGCTGCTCGGTTTTGGTTTCCCGACCGCGCAGGGTTTGCAGGGTCATCAATACCACCGCAGCACCGATTGGCACGTTGATGAAAAATATCCAGCCCCAGTGATAGTTGTCGCTGATATAGCCCCCAAGAATAGGGCCACATATCGGGGCAACAATCACCGTCATCGACCATAGCGCCAGGGCGATGGAACGCTTGGCGGGAGGATAGTTATTCAACAACAAGCTTTGTGACAGCGGAATTAATGGACCGGCGACAATCCCCTGGATTACGCGGAAGAAAATCAGCATGCTCAGGCTGGTGGACATCCCGCATGCCCATGACGCAATGACGAAGGCGATAGTTGACCACATGAATAGCCTTACTTCGCCAAAACGCTTTGCCAGCCAGCCGGTGATCGGAATCGAGATAGCGTTCGCCACCCCGAATGAGGTGATCACCCAGGTTCCCTGGCTCAGTGAAGAGCCGAGGTTCCCGGCGATAGTGGGGATCGCCACGTTAGCAATGGTGGAGTCCAGCACCTGCATGAATGTCGCCAGGGACAGCGCGATCGTCATAATGACGAGCTGCGCGCCTTCCAGCGGTTTTTGCTGTTGCATCACACGCACCTTTGAATTAGCCCGCGTTGGCCTGCACGATCTCTTCGATCATCTTATTGACCGGAGCAAGGTTGATTTCCCGTGCATTACTTTCTGATACCGGCGTGGTGCGAACCTGGCTTGCCAGAATTTGTCCGTCACGATTTGAGGTATCTACCGTAACCAGCGTAGATAAACCGATACGCAGCGGATGCTGCGCCAACTGCTGTGCATCCAGTTCAATACGCACTGGTAGACGCTGGACGACTTTGATCCAGTTACCCGTCGCGTTTTGTGCTGGCAGCAGGGAAAAGGCGCTGCCCGTACCCATATCCAGGCCGACAACCTTACCGGTATATTTCACGTCATCGCCGTAAATATCACTGATAACGGTCGCCGGTTGACCGATACGCATGTGCGCGAGCTGTGTTTCTTTGAAGTTGGCATCCACCCACAGGTTAGTGGCTGGAACGACCGCCATCAGCGGCGTGGTCGGGCTAATTTGCGCTCCCGGCTGCACGGAACGACGGGAAACATAGCCAGTCATTGGGCTGACGATTCTGGTTCGTTCCAGCGCCAGCCAGGCATTGCGCACTTCAGTGGCCGCCTGTTGCACGGCGGGCTGGTCTTCCAGCTTACTGCCGAGAATCATCGCCTGGTTGGCATTATATTGTTGGATAGCGACATCAAGCTGAGCCTGAGCGCTGGCGACGGCATCACGCGCATGTTGCAGCTCTTCGCGGCCAATCAGGTTGGCGTTGCCCAGCGGGACACGGCGATTAAAGTCGCTTTGTGCCTGCGCCAGCGCGGTTCTCTGCACTTCAATGCTTGCCTGCAACTGCTTGCTGTTGATCATCAACTGGTGCGTCTGACGCACGCTGGAAGCCAGCGCAGTTTTGGCTTTTTCAAATGCCTGCTTTGCGTCCGTCTGGTCGAGGGTGACCAGCACATCGCCTTGTTTTACAAAGTCAGTGTTATCAGCCCAGACTTTCGTCACGCTGCCTGATACCTGCGCCATGATTTGAACCTGGTTCCCTGCCACGTACGCATCGTCTGTCTCTTCGACATGACGCAGTACTAAAAACCAATAAATCCCATATGCCACGGCAATGATAATAAAGAGCAAGGTCAGAAGGAGCAGCATACTTTTACGTTTGCCATTCTTCTTGACCGGTTGCTGCGGGGTTTGAGTCTCCGCATTTGCGCTCATGTTGTTCTCCACGATCTTCTTTTTTTTTCACATCGGCTGAGCCGACCTGTTTATCAGACAGGCCAGCAGTATGCGTGCTGGCCTGTCGGTTTTTTCATTTATAAATCTGGATTTCTGAGCGAGTCGGCGCGTTAGCGCAACGCTTCTAATACCGCGCCATCCTGCTCCATCTGGTCAAGACGGGTCAGAAGTTTACGGGTAATTTGCTCAAGCTGATCTTTTTCGGTGGTGCTGAGAGATGACCAAAGCTGATGCAGGCAGTTATGCTGAGGCGGTAACACCTCTTGCAAAAATGCGTGGCCTTTCTCGGTCAATTGCAGATGCAGACAGCGGCGATCGTTATCGCTTTCGCGACGTTCGATCCAGCCACGTTTTTCTAACTCATCCGCAATGCGGGTTGCGTTAGTGCGTGACGAGCCAAGCGCGCAACTCAGTTCAGAAGGCTGAATACTGTGGTTTTCCTGAGACTCCAGCGTAATCAACGCCATAAACAATGTCTCGTTAATCCCTTGAGCTTTCAGCATCTTATTGCGGTTTTCCAGCAGCTTGCCCTGCATGTGCATGCATAGACGAGTCAGAAGCACTTCCTGATAAGGGAACTCTTCGTAGCGGCTGGCGCGAAATTTTAGCATTTGTTCAATGGGCGTAAACGAACTATCCATTTGGGTATAACCTCATTAATTTCAGCCGATATAGTAACGACAGTGACAAATAAAGTAAATGTATTATTTATTTAAAATGATTGTTTTTATCTATAAGACAATCAGCATTTTCCAGGCTAATCCATAGCCCAGAGCACTCAGTAAGGTTGGAATGATGATGCTGCGGGTCTTATAGAAGCTTGCGCCCAGTATGACAAACCCCACCAGCGTAGGCACGAACCGACGAGAGTCGTGCATCACTTCTGGCGCGGTAGACACCACCAACAGGGCGCAAATTGATGCAATGCCAATGGTGTCGAGTAATATGCCCGTCGCGCCGCGCTTCGTCGGGCGAACATTCCCCACTCCAAGACGGAGCGGCAAATAACGAAAACAGTAGTTAACGCAGCCGACCAGCAGGCCAAGCAGCAGGACCTCATAGCTCATCGGGACCTCCCTGCCAAAATGACTGGATAAGAGCCGTCAGGCATCCGCAGACAATGCCTGCAAGGATGGCGGCAGGAATGGAAAACAGCATGACGCCAGCCAGCGCGCCGGCCAGTGCTGCAGTTACACAAAGTGCTTGTTGACGCTGGAAAGAGGCGAGCAGGAAGCTCATGAACAGCGCCGGGAGCATGAAGCCCAACGCCGCTTCAACTGCCGGGTAATCCTTGAGTAAACCACTACCGGAAAACGCGCCGATCACCGTGCCAAACACCCAGGAGGCCCAGGAGCATAGCGCAATGCCGATCATCCAGTTTTCACTCCAGCGCCGGTTATCCCGTACCAGCTTCGCCGTGGCGGCGGCAAAGACTTCATCGGTGAGGCCAAAGGCCCACAGCGCGCTTTTGGGTTTGCTCAGTCGCTGGGCGATTCGGCTACGCAGGGAAGGTCCGTACAAAACATGGCGTACATCCATGGCCATGACGGTCAGTGCGGCGACCCACAAAGAACTGCCTGCGGCGAGCATTGTGGTGATGACAAACTGGCTGGCTCCCGCATAGATAATGCAGGAGAAAAACACGCTTTCAACCGGAGTAAAGCCAAGGCGAGTGGCATTGAGACCAAATGCAAAAGCGACCGGAATATAGCTGATGACTATTGGCAGGCTGTCTTTGAATCCTTCAGTTAGCGTCGCAGAACTGGGTTCAGACTGGGATATCGGGCTTTCCATAGGGTTATAGGTTTCATTACCGAAATTAATATAAATTGGTTCAATGAGTTATAACCTTAGCAGACTGATGGGCTCCTTAACACCCTGCGGAGCCCAATCAGCGGTAAACATACGCTATATGCTTAATTTACGGCTTCCTGACGGTGATATCCTCGCCACCAGACCAACAGGTTGAGTAGGGCAACTGTCGTACCGGCCAGACAAACGCCAGCCCAACCGGCATGCTGCCAGGCGGAGGCCGAAATCAGCGAACCTGCCGCCCCGCCAATAAAATAGCTGGTCATGTATCCGGCGGTCAGGCGATTACGCGCGTCCGGATGAATGCGATAGATAACCGTCTGGTTGGTGATATGCACACCCTGAACGGTGAGGTCCAGGACCAGGATACCGATAATCAGCATTGGTACGGAACTATGCCCTAACCAGATAGCCCACCAGGAGAGCAGCAGTAATAACAGACCTGTGGTCGTGGTGAGATGTGATTTTCCCTTATCGGCAAAACCACCTGCCGGACGCGCGCCTAACGCCCCTGCGGCCCCTGCCAGGCCAAACAGCCCGATCGTTCCTTCGGAGTAGTTAAACGGCGGCGCGGCGAGCAAAAACGCCATAGAGGTCCAGAGAATACTGAAATTGGCAAAGGTCAGGCAGCCCAACATCGCGCGGGTACGCAGCAATTTATCATGGATAAACAGGCTGAATACGGAGCCTAACAGTTGCGGATAGTTGAGATGAGTATCTGATTTCATCTTCGGCAGACCGCGCCACAGCGCAATCGCCATCAGCGCCATTAATATCGATGCGACCCAAAATACGGTGCGCCAGCCGCCAAGATTGGCCAGTAATCCCGCCACGGTGCGCGCCAGCAGGATACCCAGCAGCAGGCCGCTCATAATGGTGCCGACAACTTTACCGCGCTTATCCGGCGTGGCAAGCGTCGCCGCCAGCGGAACCAGAATCTGTGCCACTACCGAGAACAATCCGGTAAGGGCGGTGCCGAGGATCAGCATGCCCAGCGACTGGCTGCTGGCGGTAATAAGCATGCCGCCTGCCGCTAACAGCGTCATGGAGACGATCAGCATCCGACGTTCAAACATATCGCCAAGCGGTACTAAAAACAGCAGGCCGGCGGCATAGCCGAGCTGGGCCGCGGTGACGATAAAGCCAGCGGTGCTGGCCGATAGCGAAAAGTTACGTGCGATGGTGTCGAGCAGCGGCTGCGCGTAATAGTTACTGGCGACGGCGAGGCCGGTGGCGATAGACATTAACAGGATCAGCGAAGGGCTAAGTCCCTGAGTGGTTTTCGTCATGGTTTTCAACTGAAAAATGGGTTGCAGAAAACAATCATAACGTAAGTGATTAAATGTTGCTGATTTGTTGGGTGATGGATTGTGTGGTTGGGAGGAGGGCGTGTAGGCCGGATAAGGCGCATCGCGCCACCATCCAGCATTGGTGTGATGGCGCTACGCTTATCAGGCCTACGAGGGGGTTATTTCTGCGCAGCCAGCGCTTCTTTCACCCAGCCATCAAACTGTTGCTGGTGGGCTTTGATCCAGCCGTCAACGTGACCCTGTACGTCGGCTTCAGATGCTTTCCCGTCGTGCATCATCGCGTTCTGCGCGTTGATATCCGCCAGCGGCAGCTTCATGACGGCAAACAGTTTCGCCGCAGCCGGGTTTTTCTCCGCCCAGGCTTTGTTGGCGACGATATGCATAGTGTTCACCGGGAAGCCGTAGTTGGCGCCGTTTGGCAGCTTGGTATCAATGTCTTTCTGCTCGCCTGGCAGGGAAGAGAACGGCACCTGCAGCCAGACCACATCTTTACCCGGTTTCATAACGTCGCTCACCCAGTACGGTGTCCAGGTGTAGTAAAGAATGGGTTTGCCTTCTTTAAAGCGGGTAATGGTGTCAGCCATCATCGCCGCATAGTTACCGTGGCTGACCTCGACGGTTTTTTCCAGATCGAAGGCTTTGTTCTGGTGGTTGATCACCGCTTCGCAGCCCCAGCCCGGCGAGCAGCCCATCATGTCTGCTTTTCCGTCGCCGTTGGTGTCAAAGATTTTGGCGATCTTCGGATCTTTTAACTGGGCAATGTTGGTGATTTTATACTGCTCAGCGGTTTTTTTATCGATCAGATAACCTTGCGCGGCACCCGTAACGAATACCCCCTCGCGATAGAACTTTTTGTCTCCGCCCGCTGCGGCATACATATCATCATGCAGCGGCTGCCAGTTCACAGCGGTAAAAGTTGCATCGCCAGAGGCAATGGAGGTATA
Organism: Citrobacter sp. XY323; assembly: GCF_025106035.1. NCBI lineage: Bacteria > Pseudomonadati > Pseudomonadota > Gammaproteobacteria > Enterobacterales > Enterobacteriaceae > Citrobacter > Citrobacter sp. XY323. The sequence goes on along the minus strand of NZ_JANYUK010000007.1, from coordinate 91,853 downwards.
GCCGACGTTGTAGTCAACTTCGCTTGTTTTGTTAACGGTATAACCCAGTTTCTCCAGCGCACGGGCGACCAGTTGCGTCTGGAAGGATTCTTCAGAGATAGTGCTCTGGATTGGCTGTACAGTGATGCCTTTGCCTGGCAGATCGGCAGCGAAAGTGCTGGTGGAGACAAGGGTGGCAAACGCTGTGGCAATAATGACGTTCTGTCGCATCGTTGTTCCTTAATTATTGGAGGGACGTATAGGCCCGGTAAGCAATGCGCCACCGGGCAACGGGTGAATTACTTCGTGAATGGGCGAGTGATAAGCCCAACGGGACCGGTGGTGTACCAGCGACGGTTACCACGGCTACGGGCGTCGCGACCGACAGCCTGCGTCAGGCGGTCGAGAATGATGGCGAGGATCACGATCCCAACCCCGCCGACGGTGGCAAGCCCCATATCCAGACGACCGATTCCGCGCAGAACCATCTGACCCAGTCCGCCGACGGCGATCATCGACGCGATGACGACCATTGAGAGCGCCAGCATCAGCGTCTGGTTGACCCCGGCCATAATGGTAGGCATCGCCAGCGGGAGCTGGACTTTAAACAGCATCTGACGCGGGCTGGCGCCAAATGAGCGCGAGGCTTCAATCAAGTCGGCTGGCACCTGGTTAATCCCCAGAATGGTCAGACGCACGATTGGCGGCAGGGCGAAGATAATCGTCACCACCACGCCCGGGACGTTGCCGATACCAAACAGCATGACGATCGGCACCAGATAGACGAACGCCGGTGTGGTTTGCATGGCGTCCAGCAGCGGACGAACAATTTTTGCCGCCCGTGGACTGCGCGCCAACCAGATCCCCATGGGTAGACCGATCACCACGCAGAACAGCAGCGCGGTTAGTACCAGCGCCAGGGTGATCATGGCCTGCGACCACGCGCCGATGGCCCCGATTGCAATCAATGAAATCAGCGTAGCAACGCCCATTCCAACGCCGGAAATCTGCCAGGCAATCAGAGCGAACAGGATAATCGCCACCGGGGCTGGCATACCCAACAGAAGCTGCTGGAAGCCGTTGAGAATATAATCCACCGGGACTCGAATGCCCTGGAAGACCGGACGGAAATGGGTAACGACCCAGTCGATCCCTTCTGTGACCCAGCTATCCAGCGGGATCAGCGTTTTATGGAACGGATCCATAATATTGAAATGCTCTGGCGCCGGCGCGGGTGCGCTGGTCAGCCAGTCTGCGCCACCGCCGTCAGCTGGCGCGCCTGATGGCGTACTCCAGGCATCGGCGGTTTGTGCGGCACTGTCGGCCGCTGGTGTGGTATCCCACGGATTGGTTTGATCAGCCATTGTTTGCCCCCTCACGATCTAAAGCCTGTAACAGCATGCGTTTTGAAATAATGCCCACATACTGCTGTTCCTCATCAACAACCGGCACCGCGCACGGGGCCTGGCCGACATGAGAAAGCAACTCGCTGAGAGGAGTTTGTGCATCCACGGCTAGCGGCTCATCGATCAATGCCGCTTCAATACCTTGCGCCTGACTTAATGCTGTTTTTAAAGAGTCGATAGAGACAACGCCGACGAATTTATTGCCGCGCTCGATCACGTAACCATATTCGCGATCTTTGTCCTGCAATAATTGCAGCGCTGAACGTGGACCGACCCCGGGCGTTTTACGAATTAAACCTTCAGGGCTACGACGTGAAATATCCTTGGCACTAAAGACCTGGCTAATATCAACGCCGCGGAAGAAGGTGCGTACATAATCATTGGCCGGATTATTCAGGATTTCATCTGGCGTGCCGACCTGGACCACTTCACCGTTTTGCATAATGGCAATTCTGTCGCCAATACGCATAGCTTCGTCGAGATCGTGGGAAATAAAGACCACGGTACGTTGATGTTTCGCCTGTAGTTTTACCAGTTCATCCTGCATCTCGGTACGAATTAACGGATCGAGGGCAGAAAAGGCCTCATCCATTAATAAGATGTCAGGGTTAATGGCTAATGCACGGGCGAGGCCCACACGCTGGCGCATCCCTCCGGAAAGTTCATCCGGGTATCCGTGAGCATAATTCTCCAGACCAACCTGGCGTAGCGCATCTAACGCTTTTTCACGACGTTCATCCGCGCCAACACCGGCTAATTCCATGCCGAATGCCGTATTGTCCAGGACCGTCATGTGCGGCATCAGGGCAAAGGACTGGAAAACCATCGCAATCTTTTTTCTGCGCACCTCGCGAAGCTCAGCATCGGATATCCGGGCGATGTCTACGCCGTCAATCAATACTTGCCCGCGGGTGGGTTCAATCAGGCGATTGAGAAGGCGTACCATTGTGGATTTACCCGAACCGGATAATCCCATGATGACAAATATCTCGCCTTCTTCAATGGCCAGACTGGCGTTCTTAACGCCAAGCGATAGCCCTGTTTTATCCAGAATCTGCTCTTTTGAAAGTCCTTTTTCAATATATTTGAAGGCTCTCTGCGGATGCTCTCCAAATATCTTATAGAGATTTTTAACTTCTAATTTAATTGCCATGCAATAGAATGATTCCTGTTATTTGTTTATATCGATATATTACCTGATGGAAATAGTGACCTTTTTCTACCCTAACATACTGAGAATCTGAGACAACCCTGAATTTGTTTGTGGCACGAATATTGCCGAAGGCCATGTGGCGGGACTTCCCGTGATATAAGGGCTGAGCGCGAATGTGAATGGGGTAATATTTTTTGTAAATGGCAATGAAAAGTCGCCTGAATTGCTGAAATGCAGGCGAATAATGCGTCTGATATTGAGTGTAGATCACACAATTATATTTGCACGACAAAAGTGTGATCCTGTTAAAATATTTCCGCGAAAAATGTACGGTATTTCCCGCGGAAATGAGTGCTAGAAATTCCAGTCGTCGTCTTCGGTTTCGACAGCTTTTCCCATCACGTATGATGAGCCGGAACCCGAGAAGAAATCGTGGTTTTCGTCAGCGTTGGGCGACAGCGCAGCAAGGATTGCCGGGTTAACCTCCGCCATTTCTGGCGGGAATAATGCCTCATACCCCAAATTCATTAATGCCTTATTGGCGTTGTAGCAAAGGAAGGCTTTGACGTCATCCACCCAGCCGGTTTGTGCATACAATTCTTCCGTATAACGCGCTTCGTTATCATACAATTCCATCAGCAGATCGAGGGCAAAATTCTTTAACTCCTCGCGTGCGGATTCAGAAATGTGCTCCAGACCTTTTTGATATTTATAACCAATGTAATACCCGTGAACGGCTTCATCACGAATGATCAGACGAATGAGATCGGCGGTATTGGTCAGTTTTCCGCGGCTGGAGAAATACATTGGCAACCAGAAGCCGGAATAGAACAGGAAGGATTCCAGAAATACGCTGGCAATTTTTTTCTTCAACGGTTCGTCGCTGGCGTAATGTGTCAAAATGATCTGTGCCTTGCGCTGGAGTGGGGTATTTTCTTCACTCCACGCGTAAGCCGCATCCACGTCTTTGGTCTGGCAAAGAGTGGAGAAAATTGAGCTGTACGAACGGGCGTGCACCGCTTCCATAAAGCTGATATTCGATAGCACCGCCTCTTCATGCGGCGTTAACGAATCGGCCATCAATGCTGGCGCACCGGCTATGTTCTGAATAGTGTCGAGCAGCGTCAGCCCGGTAAAAACGCGGATAGTCAGCTGCTGTTCGGCGGCGTTCAACGTTTGCCAGGCCGGGATATCGTTGGAGAGCGGGACCTTTTCCGGTAGCCAGAAGTTACTGGTCAGGCGATTCCAAACCTCGAGATCTTTATCATCCTCAATCTTGTTCCAGTTGATGGCACTCACGCGGGATAATGTCATGTTGTCCTCCTTACAGCGCGCATGACACGCAACCTTCGATTTCGGTTCCTTCCAGCGCCAACTGGCGTAGTCGGATGTAATACAGCGATTTGATGCCCTTACGCCAGGCGTAAATCTGCGCTTTGTTGATATCGCGAGTGGTGGCGGTATCGGGGAAAAAGAGCGTCAGTGAAAGCCCCTGATCGACATGCCGCGTTGCTTCAGCGTAGGTATCAATGATTTTTTGTGGACCAATCTCGTAGGCATCCTGATACAAGGCCAGATTCTCATTGGTCATAAACGGGGCAGGGTAGTAAACGCGCCCGGTTTTGCCCTCTTTGCGAATCTCCACTTTTGACACGATCGGGTGAATGCTTGATGTCGCATGGTTGATGTAGGAGATAGAACCCGTTGGCGGAACCGCTTGTAAATTCTGGTTATAAATGCCGTAGCGCATGACATCTTCACGCAGCTGCGACCACATTTCGCGCGTTGGCAGCGTAATGCCGCTGGCGGCAAACAGTGTGCGAACCTTGGCAGTTTTTGGCTGCCAGTCGCCCTGCAGATACTGGTTAAAATACTCACCGCTGGCGTAGCGGGACTGCCTGAATCCGGCAAAGGTTTTGCCGCGTTCCCGGGCGAGCTTCATCGACGTATTCAGCGCATGCCAGGTGATGGTGTAGAAATAGAGATTGGTGAAATCCAGCCCTTCAGGTGAGCCGTAGGCGATACCTTCCCGTGCCAGATACCCGTGCAGGTTCATCTGCCCAAGACCGATGGCGTGCGATGCGCTGTTCCCGGCCTCAATTGAGGGTACGCTGCGGATATGGCTCATGTCCGAAACGGCCGTTAAACCGCGAACCGCCGTTTCCACGGTGCGCCCAAAGTCTGGCGAATCCATGGTATGAGCGATATTCAACGAGCCGAGGTTGCAGGAGATATCGTGCCCTGTTTGTGCGTAATTGAGGTTTTCATCGTAGGTGGAAGCGCTGTTAACCTGCAAAATCTCCGAGCACAGGTTGCTCATATTGATACGACCGGCAATCGGATTGGCGCGATTCACCGTGTCTTCAAACATGATGTAAGGGTAGCCGGACTCGAACTGGATCTCGGCCAGTCGCTGGAAGAAATCGCGGGCGTTAATGTATTTTTTGCGCACTCGTTTGTCGGCAACCAGTTCGTCATACCGTTCAGTTACGGCGATATCACCGAATGGTTTGCCGTAAATGCGTTCCACGTCATACGGTGAAAACAGCGCCATTTGGGCATTTTCTTTGGCTAACTGGAAGGTGACATCCGGGATCACCACACCAAGCGAGAGCGTTTTGATACGGATCTTCTCGTCGGCGTTTTCACGTTTGGTATCGAGAAAACGCAAAATATCCGGATGATGCGCGTGCAGATACACCGCGCCCGCACCCTGACGCGCCCCTAATTGATTCGCATAAGAAAACGCATCCTCCAGCATTTTCATTACCGGGATCACCCCAGAGGACTGGTTCTCAATGCGCTTAATGGGCGCACCTGCCTCACGCAGGTTAGAGAGCAAAAATGCCACGCCGCCGCCGCGTTTGGAGAGTTGCAGCGCCGAGTTGACCGCCCGTCCAATTGACTCCATGTTGTCTTCAATGCGTAACAGGAAGCAGGAAACCAGCTCGCCGCGTTGCTGTTTACCGCAGTTTAAAAAGGTTGGCGTGGCGGGTTGAAAACGCCCGGAGAGCATTTCATCGGTCAGTTGCAGAGCGAGCGCTTCATCGCCCTGCGCCAGCGTGAGCGCCACCATCGTTACGCGATCCTCAAAGTCTTCGAGATAGCGCTTCCCGTCGAACGTTTTCAGCGTATAGCTGGTGTAGAACTTCCATGCGCCGAGGAACGTCTGGAAACGGAATCCGCTGGCGTGGGCGTGGGCGAATAGCTTCAGCACAAACGCGCGATCGTAGCGGGCTAACACGCTGGCATCGTAATAGCCTTCATCCACCAACGTGTCCAGACGCGCCTGCTGGCTGGCAAACGCCACCGAGTTGGGGCGGACGTGGGCGGTAAAGAATGCTTCCACCGCCTGATGGTCTTTGTCGAACTGAATGCGCCCGGCCTTATCGTACAGATTCAGCATGGCGTTCAGGGCGTGATAATCCAGCGTCTGCTGTTCTACACGTTCTGCGGTTGTCGTTGCCAAAATTCGCTCACTCCTTTTTGCACGTTGTCGATATCGCTTTGGGTGCCCATCAGCTCAAAGCGATAGAGCCACGGCACGCCGCATTTTTGTGAGATGACATCACCCGCGCGACCGTAGGCATCCCCGAAATTGCGATTGCCGGAGGCGATCACTCCACGGATTAACGCCCGGTTGTGCGTATCGTTTAAAAAGCGGATCACCTGTCTCGGGACCGCGCCAGCTGTACCGCCGCCACCGTAGGAGGGCACGATTAAAATGTAAGGTTCGTCTACCCGGATCCGCTCGCGTTCGTTAAGCGGAATGCGGATGGCAGGCAGCCCCAGACGCTGCATGAAGCGGTGCGTATTTTCGGAGCTGCTGGAAAAGTAGACGAGCTGACTCATGCGCTGGCCACTTGAGGAGCCGGGCGCAGACGGTTGATCATGTCCGGGCGAAATCCTGACCAACTGGTTTCCCCTGCGACCACGACCGGTAACTGACGAAAGCCTTGATCGCGCAGGCGATCAGCCATATCGGGGTGTAAATCGACGTTTACCATCTCAAAGTCAAACCCGCGGCTTTCCATCGCCCGCTTAGTGGCGTGGCACTGAACACAGTTGTTACGAGTGTAAATAACAATGCGCATGATTCGTATTTCCATCTAAAAGTAAGAGAATGACGCGATAGAGGGCGTCAGGTTGTGTGTGTCTTGATAGAGAAGATACTAGATGTAGTTTTAAAAAGATTCAACCATACAAGATATGGTAATTTTAGATTGATGAGGGCATGGGTGATGAGCGTGACGGAGGAAGTTATAGGAACTATGGCAGGTTGCCGGATGGCGTTTATGTCGCCATCCGGCGGCGCAGAATCACATGCGCATCCCTACCGCCAGACGGTTAAAGCAGTTCATCAGGCTAATAGCAAACGTCAGATCGCTAATCTCTTTCGCGCTAAAATGGTTGAGCAGCGGCAGATAAACGTCATCTTCAGCATGGGTGCTGGCTATATGGGTGACGGATTCGGCCCACGCCAGCGCCGCACGCTCCTGCTCGCTGAAGTGATGACTCACCCGCCAGCCTGCCAGCGCGTCCAGTTTGGCCTGCGCAACACCGGATTTGCGCAGCGCCTTACTGTGCATTTCCAGGCAAAAGGCGCAGCCGTTGATTTGCGAGACTCGCAGGTAAATCAGTTCCGTCAGCGTAGGTTCCAGCGCGCAGTTTTCCAGCGCTTTGCTGGCCTGAACCAAAGCGTTATAGATTTCAGGACTGAGTTCATAATAGGGCTGGCGTAACATTGTCATGGTATTTCTCCTCGTTTGGATGACCCGCAATGTAGCACTATAATGGACTGCTACAGAGAGCCATATTGTTGCCAAAAAAGCAGACCATAAATGCCACGCTATCAGCAAATCGCCCGTCAGTTAAAAAACGCCATTGAGAAAGGTGAACTAAAGCCAGGCACAAGATTACCCTCCAGTCGGACCTGGGCCCAGGAGCTGGGGGTATCACGTTCGACGGTGGAAAATGCCTATGCAGATCTGGTGGCGCAGGGCTGGCTCGCGCGACGCGGGCAGGCAGGAACATTTGTCAGTGAGCAACTGCGACCGGAAAACGCACCTGTGTCTCCCGCCATCTTCGCCGGAGAAAACCCCAGGCCGCAGCCTTTTCAGATGGGATTACCCGCACTCGATCTCTTCCCGCGGGACGTCTGGGCGCGGGTGATGGGGCGGCGTTTACGCACCCAAACGCGTTTTGACCTGGCCGTGGGCGATGTTTGCGGCGAACGGGTTTTACGTCAGGCGATTGTCGATTACCTGCGCGTCTCACGCAGTATTGAGTGCCAGCCGGAGCAGATTTTTATTACTTCAGGCTACGCGGCATCAATGACGTTAATCCTGCGCGCTCTGTCTCAACCCGGTGAGGGGATGTGGGTCGAAGATCCTGGCTTTCCGTTGATTCACCCCGTGGTGGCTCAGGAACGCATTGAGCTGATGCCGGTGTCGGTTGATGCCGATGGCCTGGATGTCTGCGCTGGGATCCGTGACTACCCGCAGGCGCGTTTTGTGCTGCTCACACCCGCACACCAAAGTCCGCTGGGCGTCGCCCTGTCATTAGACCGTCGCCACCAACTGCTTGAATGGGCGACTCGGGCGCAGGCGTGTATCATTGAAGATGATTACGACAGTGAATTTCGCTACCACGGTAAACCGTTGCCGCCGCTAAAAAGTCTGGATGCGCCCCAGCGGGTGATTTATGCCGGAACGTTCAGCAAATCGATGTTTCCGGCTTTGCGCACGGCATGGCTGGTGGTACCCCTGACTCAGGTCGAACATTTTCGTCAGCAGGCGGCGCTAACGGCCTGTAGCGTTCCGGTTTTATGGCAGCAAACGCTGGCGGATTTTATGCAAGATGGCCACTTCTGGCGGCACTTAAAACGTATGCGCCAGAATTATGCCCTGCGACGTCAATGGATGGAAAACGCGCTGAGCGAACAAGGATTTAACGTCATTCCTCAGGAAGGAGGGATTCAGCTGGTGATAACTGTCGACGGAGATGATGTTGCGCTAGTGCGCAAAGCGAATCAGGCCGGGCTGGCGGTTCAGGCGTTAAGCCGCTGGCGAATAACTTCAGCAGGAAAGGGGGGAATATTGTTGTCGTTTACTAACATCAGCTCGGTGGAAATGGCGCAGCAGGCGGCGTATCAACTGCGGATGTCGCTGACATAATTCTGCGCGGTTCTTAAGATATTCGTCCCACCATCGCCACTCGTTTATGGACTTTTCTGAAAGCGTTGCTAATGCTGAATCAGGTAAGGTAAGCCCGCAGTAAAAAAGATAACGAGGAAAATATATGTATTTACGACCTGATGAGGTGGCGCGCGTACTTGAAAAAGTGGGCTTTACCGTCGATGTAGTGACGCAAAAAACGTACGGCTATCGTCGTGGCGAAAATTATGTGTACGTTAACCGTGAAGCACGTATGGGACGTACCGCATTAGTTATCCATCCCACGCTAAAAGAGCGCAGCTCTTCGCTGGCGGAACCTGCGACGGATATTAAAACCTGCGATCACTACCAGCAATTCCCGCTATATTTAGCCGGAGAGACTCACGAACATTATGGTATTCCGCACGGCTTCAGTTCGCGAATTGCGCTTGAGCGTTATCTGAGTGGGTTGTTTGGCGACGTTAGTTCAAACTAATAATGCGACTGGCAGGGCCAGTCGCGAAGAGATCTGTCAGGCTTTAGCCTGATGATAGCTGCTGACCTTAAACAGGCGGCGGCAATAATCAAGAAAGTAGCCATAGACCGCGCCCATTAGCATTGATACCACGATGTTCGAACTTACTGCAGCCGTAATCTGGTGCCAGTCGGCGCCAACCGTCAAAAGAATAATCACATACACTGGTGACTGGAAGGTAACATAAGCCAGCACGTCCGCCAGGTTTTTCCCCCATCCTGCTTGCGTGGCTTTACGCGCCGCGCGCATAAACAAATCGCGATACATGCCGTATGGCCACGCGATCAGGATGTTGACGGGGATAGCCACCAGTCTGGAGTACAGAGACTGTTCGAAGCTCATTCCTGAAAGGAATATTTCGATCAACATGTTCACGACAGAACAATAAACAACCATCGCGAACGTGTCTGCTACTGCATGACGCAAGCGTGACTGCGGAGAGAACATGTTAATGCTCCTTGTAAAAAGGGAAAAAAAGGTTTTGAATACCTTCTTGCTAGTGATTTGTCTTGCTGCTTTCGCGTTTGAATAGGATATCTGCCTGGATAATAACTAGCAACTAGCTTAAAATTTTTATTTATTACCTTTTTGTCGATAAAATGCTCTGCAATGGTTTGTTTTTTGTTCGTTTTGGTATTTTCGTTGCTGATTTAATTAAAGGCATTTTAGATCAATGGGTTATGGAAATTTGTTTTTCTGAATTTTTTGCGCTCCTTTTCTCAATGTTGACTAATGTGCAATATGTATACGCACCGGCTCCGCGTGATGTTGTGGCCTGTTTCTCGAGTGATACCCTGAGACTCCTTGCAGGTATATTTATAGCGACTAGCAGAGGAATAGAATATATCGCATAGGCGATATCAAAATGGATGCTATAAATACACGAATTAGCTTTTTTGATTAGTAATATGCGAATAAATTAGACTGGAAATATAATAAGCAGTTGCATACAATATTTAGTGTAATACCGTTTTTATGTTTTACGTTAAAGAGGTTTTGTTAATATGAGTTCAATGTTAAAAAACTTAAATAATATCCGCTCGTTGCGTGCAATGGCTCGTGAATTTTCCGTTGATGTGCTGGAAGATATGCTTGAAAAATTCAGGGTAGTGACCAAAGAACGCCGCGATGAAGAAGAACAACTACAGCGCCAACGTGCAGAACAGCAGGAAAAAATTAATACTTTGCTGGCGCTGATGCAGGCAGACGGGATCAATCCGGAAGAGCTGCTGAGCATGACGCCTGCGATGGCAGGTTCAGTTAAAAAACGTCAGCCGCGCCCGGCGAAATATCGTTTTACCGATCTCAATGGTGAAACAAAAACATGGACCGGACAGGGTCGCACACCGAAGCCAATTGCCCAGGCACTGGCTGCCGGTAAATCTCTTGATGACTTTTTGATCTGATTATTAATGCGGTGAGGGCGACCTCACCGCTTATTTTCAGCAAACGCCAAAATCACCCTCTTCGGTATATCGCGTCACGTCAGCTGCTTTTAGCGTGAATTTTTCGCCGCTTTCATTACTGGCGTGTACCGCCACAATGTGATCGCCATTGACTTCGACAACTTTCAGTTTAGGTCCACCCATGCGTGGTTGAACCAGATCGCCAGGTTTAAACATATTGCTCTCCTTTATTTATCGCAGAACTCACCATAGATCACGTCAATCAGCGGGTACAGCGCAGTTTCAATGATTACCGCTTAATGAGTACGTCGGTTCCAGGGCATGATATCCAGCAATCGCGCCATGCCGCAAAAGCCGGTCACGCCAGCGAGTATTAGCCCGGCGCCCACAAAACCGCTCAGCAGGAAGAAGGCGCTGCTAACGGTGTAGCCCAGAATGACGCCGAGTAAGGCAAGGCTGCCGGCGGCTATCTGCACCTGGCGCATCAGCGGTAACGGTTGTGAACGATCTTTTGCCACCGGAAAACCTGCGGCTTTCCAGCCGTCAATACCACCTTCCAACAACCAGACCTGCGCAGGCGCGGCAATAGCGTTCAGTTTTGTCGCCGCGTTTTGTGTACGTTTGCCTGACTGGCAGTGAAAAATCACCTGCCCGGCGCGTAAATTCGCAGGCAGCGATCCCTGCTCTAGCGTAGGTAATGGCGCCAGATGCGCCTCCGGAATATGCTCGTACTGATACTCGTCAGCATCGCGGATATCAATCAGTTTTGCGCCTTGTGCGACCAGCGTCTGCGCCTCGCGCGGGGAAATCGTCCCAATGGTCATGATGGCTCCTTATGGGCAATACAGTGTTTTTAATGTGGCGATCAGTGAATTCACGGCCGCATTTTTGATGGAGTACAGGATGCGCTGGGCATCGCGTTGGCTGTCTATCAGGCCCTCTTCACGCATACGCGCCAGATGCTGCGAAGTGGCGGAAGGACTCAGGCCGGTAACACGGGCTAATTCGCCCGCGCTGGTACCGGGTGAGCCGCAGAGCATGCACAAAATCAGCAACCTTTTCGGGTTACTCATCGCTTTTAGCAGGGCGGCAGCCTGCTCAGCGCTGGCCTGGAGTTGTTCAAGTTCAGTCATATGTATTTAAGCATTTTCTAAATTAAGATTATTCTAAAATAATCGGTCAACGTACGCCAGCGTAAAGAGCGTAAAGGAGGGTAAAACAGCAGGGGAAGGCTGGCAGAGTTAGGTACACTGACTATGCTTAGAGATAAAATCTCTTTTTAAACAATGAGTAACTTTTTGCTTGTATGGAGTGTGTATGGGTTTCTGGAGAATCGTTTTTACTATTATTCTGCCCCCGCTTGGCGTGCTGCTGGGGAAGGGGTTCGGCTGGGCATTTATCCTCAATATTGTTCTGACGCTGCTGGGCTACATCCCGGGTCTGATCCACGCCTTCTGGATACAAACGCGTAACTAATTACCCTTCTACTACGGCGCTTCTTTCTCCTCTGCTACACTTCCTGGTGTTGATTGTTAACTACCGAGGTGGATATGGGACTCTTTAATTTTGTAAAAGATGCGGGTGAAAAACTGTGGGATGCGGTTACAGGCAACCATGACACTGCCGATCTGGCAAAAAAGGTACAGGAACACCTGAACAAAACGGGCATCCCGGATGCGGATAAAGTGAACGTCCAAATTAACGAAGGTAAAGCCACCGTTTCTGGCGATGGATTAAGTCAGGAAGCGAAAGAAAAAATCCTGATTGCGATTGGCAATATCTCTGGTATTGCCAGCGTCGACGATCAGGTAAAAACTTCTGCGCCGGCGAGTGAAAGCCAGTTTTATACCGTAAAATCAGGAGATACCCTGAGCGCTATTGCCAAACAGGTATACGGTAACGCCAACCTGTATAACCAGATATTTGAAGCGAATAAACCGATGCTGAAAAGCCCGGATAAAATTTATCCGGGGCAGGTTTTGCGTATTCCAGAACAATAAGAATGTTCAGGCTTATTGCGTCAGCAATTTGCCGGACATCGCTTGTTGAATAATCGGAATGGGCGTCAGCAGGTGCTGGCGCATTAATTCGCTGGCACGTGTGGCATCGCGTGCCAGAATTGCTTCGGTCAGGGTTTGGTGCTGATCGTGTTTATCTTCCAACATCTCCACCGACAGCACCGTCTTTCGCAGCCAGATAAACCGGTAGCGCGCCGCCAAATCGAATAGCCGTTCGCGCATTTGCAGCAGATACTGTGAACCGCAGCCAGCGACAATTGCCGAGTGAAAAGCCTGATGGCGCTGATCCCACTCGTCGAGCATCTGTTCACTGGCGTCAACGGCTTCAAGCTTGCCGAGCATATGCGCCCGCGCCAGAATTTCAGCTTCCCAGGCGTCGTCGCCGCGTTCAATGGCCAGCGCGACCAGCATGGCTTCCATATTGGCGCGGGCATCGAAAATATCGAGCAACTCCTGTTCGGACATTGGGGCGACACGATACCCTTTCTGATTGACCACCGTGACCAGCCGCTCGGCAACCAACTGCGAAAGCGCTTCGCGTAGCGGTCCCACGCCAAGCTCATAGCGTGAGGTCAGCAGGCTCATACGCAGTTTTTCATCAGGCTGATACACACCGCGGATGATGTCGTTTTTCAGCCAGCGGTATCCATCAATGGCCGTCGGTTGGGGAATGGCGGTCATGGTCTTACTCCTGAACGGTTTTCCCGGCCTGCGCCGGGAAAAGGTTTAATGCGTATTTTGCAACGGTGCTTTTTGCCACGATAGCAGTTTTTTCCAGCGTGACATAATAGGCACGGTGCAAATAATTCCTATGGCTAACAACCCGGTAGAGATAACTTCCAGTTGTTGAGCCGGGCGAAAGAGCATCACCACCAACACAAAGATAATAAAGGCGATTACCAGCCAGGTAAGCCACGGATAGAGCCACATTTTCAGTTTAATTTCACCGCCTCGCGCCAGCAGGATTTTGCGCATCCGCAGTTGGGAAATTGCAATCACCAAATAAACCAGCAGGGCGATGGCACCGGAGCTGTCGATCAGGAATTTGAACACCTTGGCCGGGGCGTAATAGTTGACCACCACGGTGAGGAACGCGGCACCCGTAGACAGCAGCACCGCCACATAAGGCGTTTTACTCCGGTTCGTTTTACCCATAAAGGCGGGAGCATCGCCACGACGGCTCAGGGAGTAAAGCATACGCGAGGACGTATACAGCGCGGAGTTCAGACAACTGGTTACCGACAGTAATATGACACAGTCCATGATCAGCTTCGCGTGTGGAATATGCAGTAACTCCAGCACCGAGCGATAAGAGCCCACCTCTTTCAGTCCCGGCATGTTCCACGGAATCAGCGCGACGACCACGAAAATAGAGCACAGATAGAAGATGGAGATACGCCAGATAACCGAGTTGGTGGCGCGGACGATGTGCTTATCCGGGGTGTCGGACTCGGCGGCGGCGATGGTAACAATCTCTGCGCCCATAAAGGAGAACATGGTGATTAGCATCGCGCTGATCACCGCGCCAAAACCGTTGGGCATGAAGCCGCCCTGATCCCACAGGCGCGAAACTCCGCTGACCTCGGCATAGGGATAGAAACCGCTAATCGCCACCGCGCCGAGAGTGATAAACGCCAGAATGGCAATCACTTTGCACAGCGCCAGCCAGAACTCGAACTCACCGTAATTTTTGACGCTCAGCAAATTACTGCCGGTTAATGCCAACGTGATAACCAGAGAAAACAGCCAGATAGGAATGCCTGGAACCCAGGAGTGCAGAATGATGGCGGCGATATTCGCTTCCAGCGGGATAACCAACACCCAGAACCACCAGTACAGCCAGCCGATGGTATAACCCGCCCACGGCCCGATGGCCTTATCGGCGTAGGTGGAAAAGGAACCGGTATCCGGGGTGGCAACGGCCATTTCGGCCAGCATGCGCATAATCATCACCACCAGCAATCCGGCGAACAGATAGGCCAGTAATACTGCGGGACCGGCTTCTGCAATCGCCACGCTTGAACCCACAAACAAACTTGCGCCGATAACCCCGGCAATAGACAGCATGGTGACGTGGCGTGATTTCAGCCCGCCCCCTAAATCATGTGATTGTGACACTTGCCCCATCTTTTAAACCTCTCGAAAGTATTTCACTTGGGAGAGCACCCCGGCATTCCCGCGCCGGGGCACGCGTATTATTGTTATTGACCCTGTCTGCCGGATGGCGGCTCCGCCTTATCCGGCCTGTGGATTGCGTTTTTTATTGGTCGAATGCGGTGTTAACCCTGCTTCGCTTCGGCAAAACACTGAGCGATAATGTCCAGCCCCTGGCGGATTTGGGCATCTTCAATGGTCAGTGGGACAAGAATGCGCAGTACGTTGTAGTAAGGTCCGCAGGAGAGCAGGATCAGCCCTTTATCGCGCGCACGCGCGACGATTTCCGCGGTCAGTTTGGCGTCTGGTTTCGTGTGATCGCCGTCTTCAAACAGTTCGATTGCGATCATCGCTCCCAGCCCGCGTACATCGCCAATCTCGCGGTGGGTTTCCGCGATAGCCAGCAGGCCTTCGCGCAGGGTTTGCCCCAGCTCGTTGGCTTTTTGCAGCAGATTTTCCTGTTCGAAAATATTCAGTACCGCCAGTGCGGCGGCACAGGCAATCGGGTTACCGGCATAGGTACCGCCCAGACCGCCCGGTGGGATTGCGTCCATGACTTCGGCGCGTCCGGTCACTCCCGCCAGCGGGAAGCCACCGGCGATAGATTTGGCGAAGGTGGTGAGATCGGGCGCAACGCCCATCTGCTCCATAGCGAACAGCGTACCGGTACGGCCCGCGCCGCTCTGTACTTCATCGGCAATCAGCATGATGCCGTGCTCGTCACAAATGGCGCGCAGACGTTGCATAAAAGCAGGAGAGGCGGCGTAAAAACCACCTTCGCCCTGGACGGGCTCAATCACGATGGCGGCAACATCTTCCGGAGCGGCATCATTTTTGAAGATACGGTGAATGCTGGCGATAGCATCGTCTTCACTGATGCCGTGCAGCGGGCAAGGATAAAGCGCACGGTACACGTGGCCCGGCATCAGTCCCATTCCTGCAGAGTACGGGTTTACTTTCCCGGTCAGCGACAGGGTGTAGTGGGTTCGACCGTGGTAAGCGCCGCTGAAGGCGATAGTGCCGGTTCGTTTGGTGGCGGCGCGGGCGATTTTCACCGCGTTTTCCACCGCTTCCGAGCCGGTTGTCACCAGCAGGGTTTTTTTGGCGAAATCGCCCGGCACTTTCTTATTCATGATTTCGCACAGCTCCAGGTACGGCTCATAGGCCAGCACCTGGAAACAGGTATGGGACAGCTTTTTCAACTGTGCTTCTACCGCAGAGACGATCTGCGGGTGCAGGTGGCCGGTGTTCAGCACCGCAATACCGCCAGCAAAATCGAGGAATTCACGGCCTTCAACGTCCCAGACTCGACAGTTTTCTGCACGCTCGGCAAAAATAGGGTGGATTTGTCCTACGCCACGGGGAACGGCGTTGCTGCGACGTTGCATAAGTTCTTTGTTGGTGCTCATCAGGTGTTCTCCAGTATTTATTTTATTAAAGGCCGATGCACATATATTTGATTTCTAAGTAGTCTTCGATGCCGTATTTCGATCCTTCACGGCCAAGACCGGAGGCTTTGATTCCCCCAAACGGGGCGACTTCGTTGGAGATAATGCCGGTGTTAATCCCGACAATGCCGTATTCCAGCGCTTCGCCAACGCGAAAGACGCGGCTCAAATCACGGGCGTAGAAATAGGCGGCCAGACCAAACTCAGTGTCATTAGCCTGAGCGATGACGTCAGCCTCGTCCTTAAACCGGAACAGCGGAGCCAGCGGGCCGAACGTCTCTTCTTTGGCGACCTTCGCGTTGTCAGGCACATCCACCAAAATGGTGGGCTGGAAGAAGTTGCCGCCGAGTGCGTGAGGTTTGCCACCCGCGATAATGCGCGCGCCTTTATCCAGAGCATCGGCGATGTGTTCCTGCACTTTGGCTACCGCTTTCTCGTCGATCAGCGGTCCGGTAGTGACGTCAGGCTGCAGACCATCACCGAGGTGCAGTTTGCTCACTGCCTGCTGGAGTTTTTCGGCAAAACGGTCATACACGCCGTCCTGCACGTACAGGCGGTTGGCGCAGACACAGGTTTGGCCAGCGTTACGGAACTTCGATGCCAGTGCGCCTTCTACGGCTTTATCGAGATCGGCATCGTCAAAGACGATAAACGGCGCATTGCCGCCCAGCTCCAGCGACACTTTTTTGATGTCTTTGGCGCACTGCTGCATTAACTGACGGCCAATTTCGGTTGAGCCGGTAAATGACAGCTTGCGTACCAGCGGGTTGCCAGTTAGCTCGTTGCCGACCGCGCTCGCTGAACCGGTCACCACGCTGAAAACGCCTGCCGGGATCCCGGCGCGATTGGCAAGCTCTGCCAGCGCCAGTGCGGAGTAGGGAGTCTGGCTGGCCGGTTTAAGCACCATTGTGCAACCAGCCGCCAGCGCCGGACCGGCTTTGCGGGTAATCATCGCCGCGGGGAAGTTCCACGGCGTAATCGCGGCGGTAACGCCGATCGGCTGTTTGATGACGATTAGGCGTTTGTCGGCCTGGTGGCCGGGGATCGTATCGCCATAGATACGTTTGCCCTCTTCGGCAAACCACTCAATAAAGGAAGCGGCATAGGTGATTTCACCTTTGGCTTCTGCCAGCGGTTTACCCTGTTCCAGGGTCATCAGACGGGCGAGATCGTCCTGATGCTCAATCATCAGGTTGAACCAGCGGCGCAGGATGTTGGCCCGCTCTTTGGCGGTCAGCGCACGCCAGGCGGGCAGAGTGCGGTTAGCGGCGTTAATCGCTTCGCGGGTTTCATCCGCCCCCATTTTCGGTACGCTACCTAATTGCTGACCGTTGGCGGGGTTGGTCACCGCGATGGTCTCGCCGCTGTTGGCGTCACGCCAGTTGCCGTCGATCAGTGCTTGCTGGCGAAATAAGGTTGGATCGTTAAGTTGCATAATTGCGTCCTGTCTAAATCGTTTTAACGGGTGAATGCGGCGTGTAATGTTTCCACGCTACGTGCCGCACGCAGCGTGCGTCCGGGATTACTCTGGTTCTCCAGCAGCGCATGAACTTTGCTGACAATATGCGCGCCGATAGGGATCGCCGACGTTGCTGCCGGAGAAGGCGCGTTACAGGTGTGAATTGAGCGTGGCGTGGTGACAAACAGGAAATCGTCGATTAGCTTGCCGTCCGGCGACACAGCCTGTGCCCGCACGCCTGCAGGCCAGGGCTGCAGATCCTTGAGCGTCAGACTCGGGCAGTACTTTTGTACCAGCCGCAGATAACCGCTTTTGCACAGCGAATTCTTCATTTCGCCAAGTCCTGAGCGCAGGTTGTTTTGCAGCACGCGACGAATGCCGGAAGAGCTGAGGATCTCCAGCGTATCGCTGAGCGAGAAGTCGCGTTTACGGTAGCCTTCACGTTTAAATGCCAGTACCGCGTTGGGGCCCACGGTGACGCTGCCGTCAATCATCCGGGTCAGATGAACGCCGAGAAACGGCATCGCCGGGTCGGGGATGGGGTAGATCAGATGGTTGACTATCTGGTTATGTTCTGACGCCAGACGGAAATATTCGCCACGGAACGGACAAATGATAAAGCCGGGTTCAACGCCGAGCATTTTCACTAGTCGGTCCGCCATCAGGCCAGAGCAGCTAATCAGCGTCGCTCCCTCAAATTCCTGACCCTGACGGGTATGTACGACAACGCCCGTAGCGTGCTCTTTTAGCGCGCTGACCTCAGCGTTGTAGATAATCTCACCGCCTTTGGCCTGAAATATCTTCGCCATCGCGGCGGTGACTTCGCGGTAGCTGACGATCCCGCTCGACGGAACAAAAATACCGCCCAGCCCGGTGATGTTGGGTTCACGCTCGCGAAGCTCCTGCGCATTCAGCCATTCGCGCTCAAGGCCGTTAGCGGCGGTGCGAGCCCACAGCGCGCGCATGCGCTCCATTTCCAGTTCGGAGGTGGCAACCAGCATTTTTCCGCAGACGTCGTAGCGGATGCCGTTTTGGTCGCAAAAGGCTTTTGTGGCGCGATTTCCGGCCAGGCAAAACTGCGCCTTCAGGCTACCAGGGGTGTAATAGACCCCGGCATGAATTACGCCGCTGTTGTGGCCCGTCTGGTGACAGGCCGGGCCGGACTCTTTTTCCAGCAGCGCGATTCTGGCGTCCGGATAGACATCAATCAGCTGCATGGCGGTCGACATGCCGATAATGCCGCCGCCAATAATCACAAAATCATACATCCGCTTTATTCCTTCGCGCTTACTGATGGGTCTGGTAGTGGTTTGTCGCGTAAGCGAAATAACCACGCTGGCGCATCAGTTCGCGGCGCAGGTCAGGATGCGAGGTGAAGCGATCGCGACCGTGCAACCAGAACAGGTTGTTGATTAGCAGGAATTTACCGACTGAAACCGGAACGGAAATAATGGCCTTGCTGGTTTCCAACGCATCGGACAAATCGCTCAGCCAGACGCCTTCTTCATAATCTTTAGGCTGGACGAACTGGTCGATGTAGCGCATCACCGGGCGGCCCTGCTGGTCAACGTCAAACACCGGATGGAACACTTCCTGGCTGACGTTTTTGCTTGGCGGTGCGGCAAAGCGCATGGCGCGACGCGCCAGCGGGTGGGTAAAGTACTGATCCAGATGTTCCCAGTCGTCGAGGTGCAGCAGCAGCGAGTTACCGCCGGTCATGTTCTGCTCGTCAATCTTCATCATCAGCACATAGTCGGTGATTTCTTCGAGGTAGGTTCCGTCGTTATGCAGCTCCATTACACGGTGCGGCTGGCGCAGATAGCTGTCTGAGTTATCAACGTTTTTCACCACAAAACGGGCATAGTATTGACCGCTCATCGCATCAAAATTGGAGCGCCCGATAAGATGCGCTACCGCCGTCGCCAGCTTGACCATCTCTTCAGCCTGTGCCACATCATCCACGCCAACGGCGTTGATCAGTAGTGCGCCTTCGGCACGATCGAGCAACGTTTTCAGCAGCAAAGGCTGCAACTGATTACCGCACAGGTCGTCGAGGATCTTGCCCACTTTGAAGCGCAGGAAGGATTTGTATTCCAGTGCCTGCACCGGCCACTGCGCTACGGCTTTCAGAAATTGCTCAGTGGTCTCAGCGGAAAAAGTCAGCTC
Source organism: Citrobacter sp. XY323 (assembly GCF_025106035.1). Classification (NCBI taxonomy): domain Bacteria; kingdom Pseudomonadati; phylum Pseudomonadota; class Gammaproteobacteria; order Enterobacterales; family Enterobacteriaceae; genus Citrobacter; species Citrobacter sp. XY323. The sequence goes on along the minus strand of NZ_JANYUK010000007.1, from coordinate 71,974 downwards.
CAGCAGGCGTGGGGACTGGGCTGATGGTTTCAACGTGAAACCGCTGTAGTGCTGGGCTGGATCATCAGCGTTCGGTTTTACGGCAGTCAGTGCGTTCATCAAATCGTTCCTCTCAGTAGATTGTCAGGGAGATATGGCGCAGCTCGTTTCGTAGCCATAAATTAAAAATATCTACATTTTTGAAAAACGCGCACAGAATGGGCTTGTTTGTTTATTATTTGTGATCAAAAACAACAATTATTTAACATTATAAAAAGTGAGGTTAAGTGCGGGGAGGAGAAGGGAGGACAGGTAATGTTATTTTAAAACAAAGAGTTAATTATGCTGCCGCTGAGGGTAACTCAACGGCAGCAGCAAAGTCAGTAACCGACTTTATAAATGCGCCCGGTTTGGATGCCTTCCACGCTGCGGCGATAGGCGTTGGCAACGGTAGCGGCGGGGACGCTTTCAAAGCCAGGGAAGAAACCATCGTATGCTTCGGCGGATTCACTGAGTACGGTTGGGCTTATCAGGTTAATGCGCTGACCACGACCTAGCTCACAGGCAGCAGCGCGCACAAATCCTTCCAGTCCGGCATTGATCGTTGCCGCATTCGCCCCTTGTGCGATGGGTTCATCGGCGATAATGCCGCTAATTAGCGTAATCGAGCCGCCATCATTGAGGAAATGTTGCCCGGTTAATGCCAGACGTATCTGGCCTAACAGCTTATCCTGTAATCCCTGATTAAAGTCCTCGTCGGTCATTGTCGACAGCGGGCCAAAGAACAGGTTGCCGGTGGCGGAAACGATCGCATCTACCCGACCGACTTTTTCAAACAATGCCTCGACACTCTCCTGCGAGGTGATATCGACCTGGTAATCTCCCTGCGTGCGACCTACGCGGATCACCTCATGTTTACGGCTTAACGTTTCTGTGACTGCGCGCCCCACTGTACCGCTGGCACCAATAATGACGATTTTCATAACCACCTCCAGAATAGTGTGAGCCACTATTCTTTAATGAAAATGAAATCGGATAAACTGGCTATAAGTTAGATGATTGCTAACCAGAGGTTTGTAATATGGATAAGCTGCGCGGCATGGAAACGTTTATCGCCGTGGTGGAGAGCGGAAGCTTTACCTCCGCGGCAACAAGACTCGAGATGTCTGCGGTGATGGTGGGAAAATATATCACCCAACTGGAAGCACAGCTCGGCACGCGTCTGCTGGAGCGCAATACTCGCCGCCAGAGCCTGACCGATGCCGGGCGTGTCTATTTTGAAGAAGCCCGCCGCGTGCTGGAGCAGGTGTCGATAGCTGAGCGTTCGGTAGAGCGTCTGCGGCTGGCCCCTGCGGGGACGCTGCGCATTAGCGCGCCTACTTCTTTTGGCGCTTGCGTTATCTCGCCGCTGGCCGCTGCGTTTTTACAGGCCTGGCCTGAGGTGCGCATTGAGCTGGATCTGACCAACCGGATGGTTGATCTGGTGAATGAAGGCGTCGACCTGGCGATCCGTATTGGCGATATCCATCAGACTGATGTGGTGGCGAAATACCTGTGCCCTTACCGTATGGCGATCTGTGCATCAAAGGATTATCTTGCCCGTCATGGCACGCCCCTTACGCCAGCGGATCTGGTGGATCATCTGTGCCTGTCCCATACCGTGTGGACCGCTCGCAACGAATGGATACTGCCTGGCGTGACGGGCGAGGTCAGATGGAAGCGCGATGCGATCCTGCGCTGTAACGATGGTCATGGCCTGCGTATGGCGGCGGTAGCGGGGGCTGGACTGTTATTGCAACCGGAGGTGCTGCTGGCGCAAGAGCTGGCTACCGGGAAACTGATTCGGATACTGGAAAAGTTTACGCCGCAGCCGCGGCCGATTCATCTACTGTGGCGACAAGATTTGCGTCCGCTGCCCAAGCTGACGCGGTTTGTTGAGCACGTACTCAGTGCCGTTCAGGAATTAAGATGAAAATGCCGGATAAGGCGCGTCAGCGCCGCTATCCGGCATATTATTAGCTGATATCCACCTGCGGTTTGCTGTTACGTTTACGAATCAGGCGTAGCACTGGCGGGACCACGATAACCAGTACCGCCATCACCAGCAGCACTTTCGCCACGCCGCTGGCCCACAGAATATCCATATTACCGTTACTGATAGACAGCGCCCGACGCAGGTTCTGCTCCAGCATTTCCCCCAGAACGAAGCCTAAAATTAACGGCGACATCGGGAAGTGCATTTTGCGCAATATGTAGCCCAGCACGCCGAGGGCAACCATCAGCACCAGATCGAAAGTGGTGCTGTGGACGGCATACACGCCCACCGCGGAGACTGCCGCGATAGCCGGTACCAAAAACCACAAGGGGATGGTCAGCATACGGGTAAACAGGCCGATCAACGGGATGTTCATCACCAGCAGCATCACGTTAGCAATCAGCAGCGCCGCAATCAGCCCCCAAACGATATCCGGCTGTTCGGTGAACATGGCCGGACCCGGGGTGATATTGTACAGCGTCAGCGCGCCCATCATCACCGCCGTGGTGCCGGAGCCCGGTACGCCGAGCGTCAGCATCGGGATAAAGGAGCCACAGGCCGAGGCGTTGTTGGCGGCTTCGGGGGCCGCCACGCCGCGTATATCCCCTTTGCCGAAGCTGTCGCTATTGCCGCTGAGCTTTTTCTCGGTCATGTAGGTGATAGCGCTGGCAATGGTTGCGCCCGCGCCAGGCAGGACGCCGACGAAAAAGCCAATCACCGATGAACGCAGAGTTGCGCCAACGCACTGCGCACCTTCTTTGGCGTTAAATAACATGCGGCCCGTTTTACGCACCAGCGTCTGGCCACTGCTGGTATGTTCCAGCATTAACAGTATTTCAGAGACTGAGAACAGCCCAATCACTACCACGATAAACTGCACACCGTCGGAGAGATGAACGCTGTCAAAGGTAAAGCGATAAACCCCGGTATTGGCGTCTACGCCGACGGTCGCAAGGCCGAGACCGATAAGCGCTGCCAGAAATGATTTCAGCGGGTTTTGCGCCATCATGCTGCCAAGGCAGGCAATGGCGAAAACCATTAAGGCAAAGTATTCCGCCGGACCGAAGGCCAGCGACCATTGGGCTAACGCCGGGGCAAACAGAATGATGCCGCCGATAGCGATAAGCGAACCAATGAAAGAGCTGACCGCCGAGATAGAGAGCGCAACGCCGCCGCGGCCTTGCTGCGCCATCGGGTAGCCATCCAGCGCGGTCATAATCGCCGCCGCATCGCCGGGAACATTCAGCAGGATGGAGGAGATACGTCCGCCGTATTCACAACCTATGTAGACCGTAGCCAGCAGGATCAGCGCAGATTCTGCAGGCAGATGCAAAGCGAAAGCCAGAGGCAGCAGGATCGCCACGCCGTTAATGGGTCCAAGACCAGGCAACAGCCCGACAATGGTACCGACAAAACAGCCAATCAGGGCGATGACCAGGTTTTCCGGCGTCATGGCCACCGCGAAACCCTGAGAAAGATAAATCCAGGTATCCATCGTTTCTCCGTTAACCCAGCCAGGCGCCGAGTGGTAAGGTGACGTCAAGCAGTCGGTCAAAGGCATACCACAGCAGAATGCCGAGTACCGCGCCGGAAATCCCCGCAGCCGGAATGGTTGCGCCGAACAGCATGCCAATCACCACGGTGAGAATGGCGGTGGCGATGGGAAAACCGAGCCATTCGAAACCCCAGGCGTACATCAACAGAACAATCACCATCGTCAGCAGCTTTTGCAGCACGTGACGGCGGGGCCAACTGATGGTGTCGGGATGGCGCAACAGCAGCGCCACGGCGCATACCAGCATCAGGCTGATAATGCCAAGCGGAAAGGGACGCGGCCCAACCGGCTCATAGCTGTATTCGCTGGTGATTTGCCAGGCCACGAACAGCCCGGCTATACAGAGCAACAGCCAGATACCTGCAAAAATACGATCGCTCATCATCTTTGCCTCTGCGCTTATTTCGCCAGACCGAAGGCTTTCGCCTGCTCACGGTAATCCGTGACCTGCTTTTTCACGTATTCGTCGAGCTGCTTACCGCTCATGTTGAATTCAAACAGGCCGCGCAGATCGCGCTGCTTTTTAAACTCATCGGTCTGCTGGAGTTTGTTAAAGGCATCAACCCACCACTGATACTCGGCGTCGCTGACTTTTGGTCCAACGTAGAAGCCACGAATGATGGGCCACACGAGGTCATAACCCTGCTCTTTGGCGGTTGGCACGTTAGCTAACTGGCCTGGCAGACGTTCATCAGAGAACACGGCGAGCACGCGGATTTTGTCGCCGCTAAGATAAGGCACCATCTCGCTGAGATCGCCGGAAACCACCTGGACGTGATTCCCCATCAGCGCGGTGACCGGTTCGCCGCCGCCCTCAAAGGCCACATAGCGCATCTTGTGTGGATCGACATTGGCTTTTTGCGCCAGCAGCGCCGACTTCATCCAGTCCTGACTACCGATAGAGGCGCCTGCGCCAATGACCACGCTGTTAGGATCTTTCTCCATTGCCGTCAGCAGATCTTTCAGCGTTTTCCAGGGTGAGTCCTGGCGTACGGCAATCATGCCGTAGTCAGTGCCCACGCTTGCCAGCCAGCGGACATCATCAACGCCGTAGCGACCAAACTTCCCTTGTGACAGGTTCAGCAGCGAGCCGCCGGAGAATGCCACTACGGTACCCGCTTCAGCCGGACGTTGCGCGACGATCGCGTTATAGGCCACGGCGCCAACGCCACCGGGCATGTAGGTTACGCGCATTGGTTTTTCGATAGCGCCGGTTTCCATCATGCTCACTTGAATCAACTTACAGGTGAGATCGAAACCACCGCCAGGTTTAGCAGGGGCGATACATTCTGTGCGCGATGGCGCTTGTTCCGCCAGAACAGAGGTACTCATCAGTAAAATGCTTGCAGTAAGGGTACGAAGTAACTGTTTTTTCATTGTTTATCCTCACGCCGGAAAACCGGATTTTCGGGTACGGAAGAAGATTTTTGTGATTATGTGAGCCGATGTGTAGCGGTTCGGTTGCATGATTGTTAAAACATTAACCTTTCAATTCCCTTTCAATGCGGCAGAAACTTTACAGGATGTGATATGCGTCTCTTATTAGCGGAAGATAACCGTGAGTTAGCTCACTGGCTGGAGAAAGCGCTGGTGCAAAACGGTTTTGCCGTCGACTGCGTTTTTGATGGCCTGGCGGCCGACCATCTTTTACATAGCGAAACGTACGCGCTGGCGGTGCTGGATATCAATATGCCGGGACTGGATGGTCTTGACGTCGTTCAGCGCCTGCGCAAACGCGGGCAGACGCTTCCTGTGCTGCTGCTGACGGCGCGCAGCGCGGTGGCCGATCGGGTGAAAGGGTTGAACGTCGGGGCTGATGATTATCTGGCAAAACCGTTTGAAATCGAGGAGCTGGATGCCCGGCTGAGGGCTTTGCTACGCCGCAGCGCGGGGCAGGTGCAGGGCATACAGCAACTGGGCGAACTGGCGTTTCACGATGAGGGCTATTTTCTGTTGCAGGGGCAGCCGCTGGCGCTCACGCCGCGCGAACAGGCATTGCTGACGGTGCTGATGTACCGTCGATTGCGACCGGTTTCGCGTCAGCAGTTGTTTGAACAGGTCTTCAGTCTAAACGATGAGGTCAGCCCCGAAAGCATTGAGCTCTACATCCATCGTCTGCGTAAAAAGCTACAGGGAAGCGATGTGCGCATCGCCACGCTGCGCGGACTGGGCTATGTGCTGGAGCGTAGCGATGAAGTGGGTTAAACCCCAATCGTTGTACCTGCAACTGCTGATGTTTCTGGGTTTGCCGCTCATGTTGTTGTGGGGACTGTCGGCATTTAACAGCTATGTCAGCGCGCTACAGGCGGCGACGCAGGCGTATGACCGGACGCTGCTCTCGTCTGCCAGAACCGTCTCCGAGCGACTGGTGGTGCACAACAAACAGCTGGAAGTGAATGTGCCGTGGGTGGTGCTGGACAGCTTTGAGCTGAATATGAACGACAGGTTGTATTACAAGGTCGTCGATCCGGCGGGGAAGGTTATCTCAGGTTATGACGATTTACCTGCGATGCCGCCTGCGACATCGCGTACGCGGCTTTATCCGGCGCTGGCGTGGTTTTATCACACTGAATATCGCGGGGAGGCAATTCGCGTGGCGCGTCTGCTGCAGCCCGTCAACGAGGGCGGCATTATCGGCATGGCCGAGATTTATGTCGCCGAAACGCTGCAATCGCGACGTTACCTGGCGCGACAGCTGCTGTTTTCCTCGTGGGTTTCGCAAGGGCTGCTGGTGCTGCTCACGCTGGTGCTGGTCGGCTGGCTGCTGCGTCGGGTGTTACGCCCGATGCGCCAGCTGTCATCGCTGATGGTGCGTCGCGAGCCTGGGCTGCTGACGCCGCTGCCGGAGCTGCTGCCGTGGTCGGAAACCCGTCTGTTGATTGTGGCATTCAACCGTTATCTGGACCGACTTCGCGGCCTGATCTCTCGCCAGGAGCGCTTCAGCGCGGATGCTTCCCATCAGCTTAAAACGCCGCTGGCGGTGCTAAAAACTCAGGCGGCGGTGGCCCTCGCCAGCCAGCAGCCGCAGCAATGGTATGAGAGTCTGCAAGCCATGAGCTCCACGCTGGACAACACTATTCAACTGACGGAAAGGCTGTTACAGCTGTCGGCTGTGAAGCGCAAAGAGCAAGGAGAAAGGCACTTCTCGCCGGTTAATTTGTATGAGGTGGTGCAAAGCAGTTGTTTCACGCGACTGGCGCAGGCGCGCAGTAAAGGGATCGATCTGGGCTATGAAGGGGAACAGGATGCGGTGTGGATTGAGGGCGATGAAGTCCTGCTTGGCGAACTGTGCGGGAATCTGCTGGATAACGCACTGAAATACACGCCGCCGCATGGTGTGGTAACCGCCCGTCTGCTGCTAAAAGGAGAGGTGGTGGTGCTGGTGGTTGAAGATAGCGGGCCGGGCATCGATGAGCAGATGGTGCACCAGGCGCTGCTGCCGTTTCATCGCCTTGATAACGTCGGTAATGTCCCTGGCGCCGGGATAGGCCTGGCGCTGGTCAACGACATTGCTCGTCTGCACCGCACGCACCCTCAGCTATCACGGAGTGAAACATTAGGCGGGTTAAGCGTACGACTGCGGTTTTTATGCCTGGTGCGAGACGCGCAGGACGATCAGCATCGTCCTGCGCCTGTTATTTAAAGGTCACCGTCGCATTGACAGGGATACTAAATGTGCCGGGTTGGGGAGGATTCTTCAGCCAGAACAGGGTTGCCATGAACTCTTTGCGTCGGCTGTCGCTCTGGTTGGTAAACGCGCTGCTGGCAAAATCGATACGGTTGCCGCTGATAATGTCCCCGGAGCCGGGGTGTGCAGCATCCTGGAGCGTAACGCCGATATCTGGCGTCCCCTGACCGGTAAAAACTGCGCCGCTGTTGCTTGTGGTGCCGGTAAACGTTACCGCGTAGTTGATGCCGCGACATTCATGCTTCCCGGCGGCTTCTGCGGCAATAACGGCAAACTGTTTACTGTGGCTGTTATCTTTTCCCACTTTTGCTTCGGTAATGCTGATCCTGCCAAACTCGACGGTATCCGTTCCTTTGTCAGAGCTGATAGAGACGATCGGTTCGCAGTTGATATAACTGATGTTATTCAGGCCATTAAGCGCGGGGCCAAAGTTTTTTGCCGGATTGCTGGTGGAGCAATGCGAACCGCAGGCGTTAATGCTGCCAATACCGTCGACGACGAAAACTTTGTTGATGGTGCGACCGGCCAGCGCAGGCAAAGGATCCGGGAGTTTTCCGGTAGCGACCAGACTGAGGTTAAAGGTGAAAGAAAATGTTTGTGGGCGCGCCTGGCAGTCACTGGTATGGCTGTGGTTATTACTGCTGCAGTAGTTGTCTGAACGTGTTCGAGGCAACGTTGCCTGATATTGGGTGGTGACGGCCTGGGCGCTTTGATCGTAGGGGCGACCATCAATGCTCACCACCAGTTTCATATTGGTTCCCTGCAGAAAATGCGCAAACTCATGATCAGGGTCGATGTAGATTCTGGCGGCTTCGCCGTGGGGCATATAATCTGTGTCGCGGCAAGTGACGCTAACGGTTTGTGGATTGGACACCCAAACGGTGTCCCCAGCGGTGGTACTGTGGCTGATTTTAATGGGATCAACGTGTACGGAGACGCTGTTTGCTGTACAGGTAACCGCATAGCTTGCACTACTGAATATCGGCAAACAAAGCAGCACCACGAGTTTAACTATTTTTAACGGATTCATTGATTGCACCTTACGAGCCGACGCACTGGGCGGTAATTTGTGTATATCCGATTTTCTTCACCGGCTGGTTATGGTTATCCGGCATTTGAATAAAGCAGTGTTCATTTGCATGGGAGCCCCAGCGCACTTCCAGGCGAGAATTGTCCTCCACGCCGCTGGCATACAGTGCGCCATGCATACCGACCAGACCGTGGCTACGACCTTTGGTATCTCGTACGTTCGCGCCGACCGGGGGGGCAATGTTGCCGGGCATGACGGCATTGACCAGATAGTTGCGGCCGCTGAAGGTTTCAAACACCACTTTGCCGATGGCTTTCTCTGTTGGAACAATTTTTTTCTGTGCCTGCGGAATATCCAGCCCGGCACCAATATCAGCGGTATTCAGACTCACCACGTTGTAATGCCATGCGTCTGCTGCGGTAAGGACCGCATAGCCGTTACCGTCAATTGCCACGCCATTTTGTTGCTGAATATGGACACCGTCGGCATTTTTGGCCTCGACCAACACCATGGTATCGCCAGGAGAGTGCATGAGCGTCACGCCGCCTGCGTGCAGCATTGCCCCGCCGCTGATGCCCATATTCATATTCTGGTAGTTGCGTCCTGCGCTGTAGCCCCCCTGAACATTCATCTTGTCACCTTGCCAGGCGGCGTTAACCCCGGCAGAGGAATCCTGTCGATCGGTGGTACTGCCCTGAACGCCCCAGCTCAGACGATCGTCAAATGCTGTATTGCTGTAGCTGGTGGAGTAGCTGTCGCCATTCTGCTGGCTATGCATGATGTTGGTGGAGACAAAGCCGCGGCTATCCATGAAATCGAATGGAATGGAAAGCGTCAGGTTGATACTGCGGTCCTGGTAGTCGTACTGGTTACGGGTATCCTGTACATAAACGCTCCAGTTGATTTTCCCCAGTGTATCGTTGTAACCCAGCTGTATCGTGCGGTCGTGACTCCCGTTGTGCCAGTAGTTTTGCTGGCTGGCGCTGACGTAAAGAGAGGCGTTATCCCACAAACGCTGGTTAACAGAGACCTCAAAACGTTGGCGGCGATTATTGTAGTTAGTGGTGTAGTAATGCTTTTTGTTGTGCTCTTCGCCAGGAAAACGCAGCTGTTGATTCGGGTCGTCATAGGCGATGTCGTAATAGCCCGAGGACCAACTGTTATGCTCGTTAATGGTGTCGCTAAAGCTGTAATAACCGGAGGTATTGTAGCGGTAGCCAACCAGACGGAAATCCGTACCGTACTGGTTCAGCGATTTGGAGTATAAGAAACGGTAACTTTGTCCTGTGGACGCCTCTCCACTGGCAAGCTGCGCTCTGGCGGTAGTGATATCGAAAGAAATCGCGCCGAACTGGTGCAGATCCTGAGCGATCCCGGTGGCAATCGCATTATAGCTTTCTGCGGTCAGGAAACCACCGTACAACGTGGAGCCAAAGCTGAGACCATAACTCAATGTGCCTTGAACAAAGCGGGGCCGCCAGCCGCCGCTGTAACCGTCGCGGTATTCCCCTGCCGTAAACTGAAAGCGGTTGTTACCTGCACGCAGCATGTTCGGGACCGCCGAATAAGGCACAGTGAAATTACGCCGACTGCCATCGGCTTCAATAACGCTGACGTTCAGGTCGCCGCTTTGGTTGCTGGGGTTAATATCGTCGATGTCAAACGCGCCTGGCGCGACGTTTTTACTGTAAATCAGATAGCCATTTTGACGGATTTCGATTGTGGCATTGCTATTGGCGACGCCGCGAACGACTGGCGCAAAATCGCGTTGGCTATCAGGCAACATGTTTTCATCGCTGGTGAGCTGTGCCCCGGTAAACTGGATGCTGTCAAACACATCGTCGTCCGTATAGGTTTGCCCGAAGCGCAAGCGGCTACGCAGCGCAATAATATTACGTTCCACCCACGTGGAAACCGCTTGCCATTGACGACCTGAGCCGCTGGCATAGCTGAAAGTAGACTGGTTGCGAAAATGCCATCCCGCCAGGTTTATACCGTTGGCAAAACTGGCAAAAACAGAGTCATGATCCTGACCCTGTTCAATCAGGTGCGTCGTATTGGCGTTGTAGCCGACAAAAGCGGCATTAATCCCATCGTCATAGACCGATTCAGGCACGGCGTCATGCGCAGTCGAAAGCAGAAACGCTTCTGGTACTGAAATATCAATGCGCTGGTAGTTTGCATCTGCCGTCAGGCGACTGTTTGCGATCAGCGCCGTGAGCTCCACGCAGGTATCGGCGTTACCCTCGGGGATTTTAATCCCGTATTTGCGCAGATCGTCCGCGCTCAGGCAAGGTTGCGGCTTGCCTTGTGGTTGACGTCTTTTAAAGTCAACATTGCGCGTTTCGACGAAGCTATGGTCAAGATATATATCGTATTCAAACGTGCCTTCGCTAAGTCCGTCATTACGGGCTATTTGCACTACGGAGGTAATATTTTGCGTACCATGTACAAAACGGGTATTAAACTGCGGTGTGCTGCTGGCGTATGTAGGTATGCACACGGCCAGCGTTGACAGCGTAAAGAGGGTGTACCGTTGCGGGTGCTTATTTTTTTTCATCATGTGCAACCCTAACTTAATTGCAAGATACCGGGACGTTATTAACCGCGTTAGTGCCGCCGTAATCATCTACCCAGCTAAAACCGATATGGCTGACTTTTTGCTGTGACAACGCAAACGTGCGTTCGCCATGCGGATTAATCATGTCGGCATCGATGTTTTGGCCGTTAATATGTAATTGCGTCAGGGAGATATGTAACGGCGTCGCATTGACTGCCCGCAGAGTATGACCGTGGCACTGCCACTGTAATTTCTCAACGGCTTCAGGTAGCGTCATATTCAGCCCAACAGGGCGATAAAATAGTTTGATGCGAATACGCTGCGCCAGCTGTAAGGTATTTTCTTCATTCTCGATGGTGGGGATTTCCTGCACATTAATCCACACTACAGATTCAACATCCTCAGGAAAGCCGTTGCCCTGATAAATAGCTCGCAACACGGCTGATTTATGGCCGTCAAGTTTCAGGATCGGAGGCGTAATTAACATTGGCAGATTGGCTGGCGTCTCATCCGGATTACCATTATCCAGCCACGTCTGTACCATATATGGCTTGTCTGTATTATTGTTGACGTCAAACATCGCCGCTTTATCGTTCTCATTATAAATAACGCGTGTTTGACCCAAATTAATTGCGCTGTGAGCGGTGCTAACCACACACAGCAACAGGTAAAAGAATATTTTATTCATCAGGTGCACTTTCCAGGTTCAGGGAAGAGTGCCATCCATAGCAATCAACGTCCGTTATTTATAAATGACGGTGTAATTCATATCCGCAGTGATCGTGCCAGCCGCAGGCAGCGTTGCGCCAATTTGCTGATATTTGGCGACCAGATCGATTTGTGCATCGCCATTATGATCTGGTGTTAATATCACCTCATTACTACCTGAAGCGAAATTAAGGGCATGACCCGCTTGATCCACTTCGATGCCAACATCGGTGGCAGGAGTCGAACCACGAGTCGCTTGCAGAAGTGCTGCGTTACTGCCAGGGGTTTTACCAGTAAAGACCACCACATAGCCGCTTCCTCCAGTTACCCCACTACAGCCGCTAAATTGCAACGTAAACGGAGTATTACCGGTGCTAGAGCCCGCGCCGCTAAATAGCTGGTTGGTAACTTGTGGCAATGCCACTGTTTTACCTGGCTGGTTTGCTGTGCTCACCACGCAGGTACTGGCAACAATTTCACCGGTAAAATGGACCGTCGCGGTGGCTTTAGAACCTGTTGCGGCAGTGGTAACGTAATTCGCTGCTGCGCCAGCATTAGCGGCAAACAATGCGACCAGTACACTGCTGGTAAGTGCAGTTTTCATCATCATAACTCCGTTAAATTTATTATTTACTCAGAAAAGTACTTGTCAGAGGCACAGATTCAGCTGGAGTTCATCAACGTCAAAAAATGATGTAGGACTTCATTTGAAAGAAATGAATAACGTGCGTAAATTGCTCAACAAGTAATCCGGCGCGGATATTATTTATTTGCGAAAAATAAGTAAACAAAATTTTTTGGCATGATTGAATGGCTTTGGAAGGTGTTTTTATATATATCTTAACAAAAGTGTATACATTGTTATCAATAATTCGTTGGGGCGATTTACGCTGCTTTTAACAAAATTTTAATGCTGTCATTTATTCTCTTCTCTTTATTTTAAATTGATGTGTTGGTAAGCGCTGTAAACTCTGATGTTAAAGGTGTGTTCATGCAGAATGTTGACATTAGTAATATGTAACACGCATTTTCTCAATGATTGGCTATCGTTTTAATTGAAGTCATGCTTGCCGCTTCATCTCCTCGGATTTGCTACAATTATTTAAACTAAATTTTTTTTATTATTCGTTTTTTTTTGAATTTTGAGCGTGAAAATGAAAGCAATCGCATACTCTTCGTAAAATACCTTATTTATAATAAGGTTGCTAATCATTGCTTTGTAAATGTGTTACTAAGTTATTTTTATGGTGGGAATTATAAATAGACTTATTGATTTCTTCTGTCGCTCTCCAGGACTCTCATCACTGGCCGTAGCGCAACGAGGTTTGGACAAAGTATTGCTTTTTGTAAGGTTAAGCCGTTGTCAGGCGCTCATCATGTGATTCTAGCCGTGGTAGCTTATGAGTTGTGATCTGTCAATGACGTTTATGTTGCAATTAATCATGTTTTTTAAGGATGAAGTTAAAAAATATTACCAATAAATAATCATCTAAATCATTGGGTTGCATTTGTATGGTGCGAAACCCATCACATTGTATTACATTGTTTTTTACATTTAATGACGGTGTGCCATTGCGTTTTTAAGACTTGTGATATAATTAGCAACATAAATGAGGAAAAAAACAATTAAAAATCAATAAATAATGGGCTGAGATATGCTTAAAAAATCGCTAAAGATTAGCAGCCACGGATATCCAGTCTTTTTAAAGCTGGTCGATTTCATTGTAATCAATGCGACGTTAATTTTTAGCGCCCATCTGTTAGGTCTGGCGCCATTTAACACCATTGCCATTCTGAGTATTCTCTTCTCAGTCTTTTTCTTACTGTTTGCTGAATACATTAAAATGTATCAACAAAAGATTAAGACGATCGGTTTACGTAATCAAAAACGGTTGGTTTTTTGTACGCTGCTGGCGATTTTTCTGAACGAACTGGTCAGCATGACGGTGGCTGAACCCGAGTCTCTCGGCTACTTAGACAAACTGCCTTCCCCCTTTTATTCAGCGATTATTTACTGGTACTTCATCCCATTACCTTTTCTTTATTACATTCGCTTTTTCATTTTTAAATATTCAACGAAAAAGAGTATGCGCGTGGCGATTATTGGTCTGACCGACAATGGTCTGGCGGCAGAAAACGCGTTAATGGATGAATACGCTAATATCACATTGGATCTGGCTTTTTATGATGAGCGCGCCTTATCCCGCTGTGGCGATATCGTCGATAAGGTAAAAAGCCCCTTTCGTGGGCCGGTGATCAATCTGGTTGAGGAAGCCCGGCAGGGAAATATAGACGAAATCTACATCGCTTTACCGATGGTAGCTTTACAACGCATTCGTCATTTTTTGGCGATGATGTCAGACACCACCGTAGATACATATATAGTTCCTGACTTCTACACCTATAGTAACAACATGTCCAAGCTGCGCTCTATTCACAACCTGCAAACTATTGGCATTTTTAGTTCGCCGTTTGAAGGGGCGGGGTCGTTTATCAAGCGGGCGGAAGATTTGGTGCTTGGCAGCATCATTATGGTGATGATTTCTTCGCTAATGTTGGCCATTGCCATTGGAATCAAACTCACTTCCCGCGGGCCAGTCTTTTTCAAACAAGATCGGTATGGTCTTAGCGGGCAAAAAATTAAGGTCTGGAAGTTTCGCTCGATGCGCGTTATGGAGAACGCCGATACGGTTATTCAGGCCACTAAAAACGATCCGCGGGTAACCAAGTTTGGTAGTTTCTTACGCCGCACCTCACTGGATGAACTGCCGCAGTTTATCAATGTATTGCAGGGAAGTATGTCGATTGTCGGTCCCAGACCTCATGCGGTTACGCATAATGAGCAGTACCGTAAACAGGTCGAAAATTACATGATCCGCCATAAAGTTAAGCCTGGGATCACCGGGCTTGCGCAGATCAACGGTTTCCGCGGGGAAATCGATGCGCTTTATAAGATGGAAAAAAGGGTTCAGTACGATATTGAGTACATTCAAAACTGGTCTTTATGGTTGGATATAAAAATTATTATTAAAACTATTTTCAAAGGATTTATCGGTAAGAATGCATACTAAATTACTCGTGATTACCGGAATCGTGATATCGCAGCCCGTATGGGCTGATTTAACACCGAAATCACACATTGGCTTTGCGGGGATCGACTTCCAGGGCAAGGTCGCTGTGGACTATGGTTATAATGATAACGTGTCTTATCAGCCACATAGCAGAGATGCTATCGGTTCCTCGTTTCAGAGCGCAGCGCCCGTTTTGAGTATGATCGGAGAGCGCGGTCAGGATAAGTATTTACTGATGTACTCCGGTGATTATCGTAACTACTCAAGCGATTCCGCTGATAACTATAACGATCATTTTTTTCGTTTTAACGGTGCCTGGCGCTATGGGCTCAAGCACGGCTTAACACTCAATCTGGAGGATACGCTTGGGCACGAATCCCGCGGTCGAGGGATCACTGAGGGGTTTCTACCGGGTCAATTCGAGCAGTATGGGATTAAATCTCCGCTGACGACGAATTTTATTAACAGTGAATTGCGCTACAGCTTTGGCGCGCCGGATGGGCGCGGGAAAGCGGAACTGGCGTTGTTATACAAAAAACTGACGTTCGGCAATACGTCTGACGCCCAGGAGAGTAGTGAAGATTTCTACAATTACATTCAGGAACAGGAATGGCACGAAAATAGCCTGGTGGCAGAAATTTTTGACCAATACACATCCAGAACGCGTTTTCGCTATAGCTTTATTACTAACCAGCGTCACTATGATAACAACTCAGAAAAAGACACTAATGAGTATTATTTGCTGTATGGCCTGAAGTCGCAGTTGACGGGAAAAACCAATGTCGACATGAATATTTCATGGTTGTACAAGACATTTGAAAACAACGCAAACTCGCATGATTTTAATGGTCTAAACTGGGATATAAAAGGGGAGTGGAAGCCGTTACAGCAGTCTGTTTTCACGGTGCACTCAGCGCAAAGCATTAAAGACCCATCGGAAGTTGGGGGATATATTTTAGTCACCCAGTATGGTCTTTCTTACCAGCACTTCTGGTTAGGCAACCGTTTTTCTACCTTGCTGGATTACTCATACACTTCAGAAGACTATAAAAAACAGAATAAAGATCGGCATGATAAAGATGGGGTATTTAGCGTAACCATGAGCTATGACTACACGCCGTCGGTCAATTTTGAGATTAAATATCAAATAGATACGTTGAATTCGAATAAGGATACTGATTCGTTTTATATCGGTCCCAACGACAATCAGGAAGTCATCAGAACGTTGGGTTATGATAATTCTATGATTATGCTTAAAGCTAAGGTTCAGATCTAAAATGAAAATAATAGAACTGTGCGCGGTTTTGCTATTCAGTATCCTGATGGTCGGATGCACAACGTCCAGCCCGAGATTAATGGACGATCCTGCTACTGTTCAGCAGGATTACCGACTTGGGGCAGGGGATACTGTCAATATCGCTGTTCATGGTCAACCCGATATGACGATGCGGTTTATTTTGGATAAGAGTGGGGAGATTAATTTCCCGTTTGTTGGTGCTCTTATATTAAAAGATAAAACTGTTGAACAGGTGACTAACGAATTAACTCAACGCCTGACCGGAGATTATTTTACTACTCCGATGGTGACGGTGAGTATTGCCGAGTTCCGTAAATACTATGTTTCTGGCGAGGTGAAAAGTCCGAATGGATTCGCTTATGAGCCAGGACTTACCGTCGAGAAATCTATTGCGCAGGCGGGGGGGTTTACAGATCGTGCTGACCGTCAAGATATCAACATTCGCCTGTCAGGTAGCAATCAGCTGCTTGAGAATGTTGATTTAACGCACTCTGTTCATCCTGGGGATGTCGTGATTATTGGCATGGGGTTCTTCTGACGATGAAACTATCAATAGTGGAAAACGGCAAAAAACGAGAAAGCACTGTTGAATTCTCCCGCTTTGCCAAAGCGCTGAAAAAGAACGCCTGGAAAATCGCGCTGGCCGGTATCGTTGCCGGGGTCGTGGCTTATCCGTTAATCAGCATGATGTCCTCAAAGTATGTATCAACGGCGACGGTGCTGATTAAGGCGCAGGCCGATAACATTTCTCCGTTCCCACAGGTTGATGGTTTCGATTCAACGCGCAGTGGTTACTACGAAACGCAATATGCGTTGATGCATTCACGAATTGTGCTCGAGCAAGCCGTTCGCGATATGAAGCTGGATGAAAACCCGGCATTTACCGGGGAAAAAGCCGATGCTCAGGGCGCTGATAGCAGTGAAAGTCGGCAACTGAGAATGGAGCAGGCGCTGAAAACGTTGTCGAAAAACCTGAATGTCATCGGTATTCGGACAACGAACCTCGCCTCTATTACCTATGAATCGACTTCGCCCCAGGTTGCGGCTGATATCGCCAACGGCGTCGCGCAGGCTTTCATCAACTATACGCTGGAGCAAAAGCGTCAGAAAGTAGAGAAAGCCCGCGAACTGAATTATGAAAAAATGGAAGAGATTCAGAAGTCGATAGCGAAGCAAAAAGAAGAGATGGAAAGCTATCTGAAAAATGCCGGGCTGTTGACCTTTCGCGGTATCGATGGTTTTGAAACCGAGCAGTTAAGTATCGTGACCAATCGTCTGGCCGACGCGACCCAACGCCGTGTTGCCGCTGAATCCGTTTATAACGAGGTGAATGGAGCAGGGAAGTCCGCCGAGAGCGTTATCTCGCAGCCTTCGGTCTCTAACCATGCTCAGATTCAGGATCTGCGCATTGCGTTGATTCAGGCGCAGCGTACGTTGTCTGAACTGCGCAAAGTTTATGGGCCAAAAAACCCCGCCATTTTAAAAGCAGAGGCCGATGTTCAGTCGATCCAAAGCCAAACCGGACGGGTGTTGGGTGAGCTGAAAGTCGGCTTACGTCAGCAATATCTGGCGGCGCTGGCGGATGAAAAGAACTATCAGCAACAGGTGGAACAGCAGAAAGAGATCTTCCAGAAAATGGCGTCAAAACGGGATGCCTGGAACGGCCAAAAACTGTCGTTAGATAAAATGGAAGACCTGTATAAATCGCTCTATCAGCGTACTCAGGAGCTGTCGCTGTCCGGCGTGAATGCCGATGCGGTGTTATACGATCCCGCAGTTCCCGCATTAAAACCGGCGAAGCCGAATAAATCACTGCTGTTGGTGATGGTGGTCATGCTGGTGGTCGTGTTCAGCATCATGTATTTCATTGTCAAAGCGGCGATGGATAACTCAATCGCCAGCCTGAGTCGCATGAAAAAGCGCCTCAACGTTACCCCGCTGGGCGAAATCCGTCGTTTTAGTGGAACCTCAGGGCGTGCGCAAGTGCGGGACATGATCCTGAAGAACCCGCTGAATGCCGATATTGTGCACGGTATCCGTACCCGGATTATGCTGGATAATCGTCCATTACAGACGCTCGCCGTGGCATCGACGGAACACGGTGATGGGCGTTCTTTGTTGGCGAATCTGTTAGCGAACTCCTTTAGTTTTGACCAGAAAACGCTGCTTATTGATGCGGATTTCTTTAATACGGGCGGGCTTTCTTCTGAACTGGCATCACCTACATCCGCAGGCCTGGCTGAGCTGCTGCGCGGAGAGACTCAGCTGGAACAGGCGCGGATCACGCTCAGTGATAATCTCGACTTTATTGCGCACGGCAAGAGCACCATCTCTTCTTTACTGATGTTGTCGTCGGAGCATGTTGAACCCTTAATGCGCGAACTGAAATCGCATTATCAGCGCATCATTATTGATGTTGCTGCTGTGAATCAGAGTCAGGATGTTCAACTGATCAAACGTGCCGTCGATGGGGTTGTTTTCATTGTGAAAGCCGGGGTGGAGTCGGCGGGACACATCGCCAGCGCGCTGGATAAGATTGAGGAAAATAACGGCGTGGTGATTGGCGCGGTACTCAATGCGGTTGAAGAAAAAGATCTTGAAACCCAGGAGGGTCTGCGTTCACTTAACTTCAGTACCGATCAACTGATGACGACGCCAGGCCGGGTATGAGTCTACTGAAGAGCGCTTCCACGATAGCCGGTTCATCAGTCATCTCGCAGTTGATTGGTGCGCTGTCTATCTGGTTGATTTCGCACAAGTACGATATGGCTGAGGTGGGGCTTTATGCGCTCAATTACAGCATCGCCGTGGTGGGCGCGCAGGTGTGCACCTTTGCATCGCAGCTTTTAATTCCAAAACAGCACGACGACGAACTGGTACAGAACGTCGTTTTTTGCCTGATCCAAAGCACGATCATTGCCTTACCGTACGCCGTACTGACAGCGTGGCTGTTTCACCAGAACATCCTGTTCCTCTATTTGCTGACGCTGGCGACGGCGTGGGTTTTAATCTCGGAAAACCTGTCGCTGCGCACGGCCAATTTTCGTTTTCTGATTTTCCAGCGCATCTCTGTCTCTGTGGTGGTATTACTTTCGGT
The DNA here is from genome assembly GCF_025106035.1 of Citrobacter sp. XY323. NCBI lineage: Bacteria > Pseudomonadati > Pseudomonadota > Gammaproteobacteria > Enterobacterales > Enterobacteriaceae > Citrobacter > Citrobacter sp. XY323. The sequence continues at coordinate 52,954 of NZ_JANYUK010000007.1, read as the reverse complement.
TCTGGTTACGCATCAGGTGCAACTGTTTTATTGGTCATGGGCCTGCGCGACGATGGTGCTGACCATAAGCTGTATTTTGCATTCATTTGATATTCGTTCCGTGGCGGCCAGACATTTGCGACCTGCCAGTAACTGGCATTTTTTCAAACAGAATATCCATCACATTACCAAAGTCGGTAGTGCGGAAGTGCTGGCGATGGCCAGCAGTAATTTGCCGATTATGTTGATTAACTTTTGGTTCTCGGCGCTGACGGCAGGTTATTTTTCCGTGGTTAGCCGCTTTTGCCTGGCGCCGGTGGTGATCATCGGCAACGCAGTGCGCAATACTATTTTTTCCAAGTGGTCTATCGACTTCAGAAATAATACCTTTAATTATCATGAATATACCAGGGTGCGGATGCTACTGTTGGTTCTGGGGGGTATCTGTACTCTCGGGGTGTTTATTTTCTATCCAATAGTGATGCGTCTGGGCTTTAGTGAAGACTGGATTAACTCCATTGAGACGTCGCGCTACATGTTGCCCTATTTATTCCCGGCGCTGGCGATAAGCCCTCTGACGGTGATTGAGCTTATTTTTGGTTCCCACCGCTATTTTCTGCGTATCCAACTGGAACAGCTGGCGATTGTGTTATTCGCATTTGTCGTCATTCCCTATTTTCATAAAGATTATGCTACGTCGGTTATCCTGTTTTCTTCACTGACATTTATTCGCTACGCCTTCATTTATCTGAAAATGAATAAGCGAGCCAATCTTCTGAAAGACAAGCCGGTGATACTATGACGCTGAATACCGGATACTATTTACAGGTTTTTAGCTTTGTCACGCTGATCCTGTGTGGCCTGGTGCAATACTTTACCGGCATGCAGTCGGTGCTATGGATCCCCTTTTTCCTGACCCTGTTGATGGTGGGATTATTGGTGATGCAGACGCGTGATGGCTCGCTGCAGCTGGATGCGCAGGAGACGATTGTCCTGGCGTTGTATTTTTCGTTCCTGATACTGGCCGGAACATCGACGCTGATTCAGGGCGGGATCACCGTCGCGATTGTGGCATTTAAAAATGAAATCGCATTGTCACTGGTGATGATCTGTTTGCTGCTGGGATTTTGCCGGGAGTCGCAGGTTTACCGTGCAACGCGCTATCTGTACTGGGTGTTTTACGCGCAAATCCCGGTAATGATTTATCAGGTTTTGCTGGTCGTTCCCCAGCGCGTTGCGGTGCGTGGCGAAGATGAGAAATGGGACTCCGTGGTTGGTACGTTTGGCGGTGACCCCATGGGGGGCGGTAACACTGCTGCGATGGGCCTGTTTTGCCTGTTGATTATGTTGTTAAAAGTCTCTGAGTATAAGCACGGGTTGACCTCGTTCAAGTCCATGGCGTTGCACATTGTTCTTGGGATCGGGCTATGTATTATTGGTGAAGTGAAGTTCGTCATTCTGCTGTCACCTCTGTTCCTCGCGTGGGTGTGGATCTCACCGAGCTACGTCAAAGACGTCAGTAAGGTTAATCTGAAAACGCTGTTGGTTATTGTGGCGGGCATGCTGCTGCTTATTAGCCTGTCGATAGTGATCCTCGCGTACTATTATTCTTCCGCGTTTGGCGGCGATCCGTCGAAAAGCTCGTTAAGCATTTTCATCGACTCCTTAAGCTATATCTTTGACCCGAACTACATTATGTCTACCGGGGAGTTAGGGCGCTTTACGACGTTCCTGTTCTGGTTGAAAAATAACGATCTGTGGGGGCTTTCAGGAACGTTATTTGGGTACGGGCTCAACGCCACAAACAGCGGGAGTACGGTGTCGCCGGGCTTTTTGAATATCATTTATAACTTAATTCTCGACTCGACTTCCCTGAGTATGCTGCTGTGGGAAGTCGGGGTGATCGGCACGTTACTTTTTATTAGCTTATTCATTTATATCCTGAAAGTTTGTCAGCCAAAGCCATTACTGACGCTTGAACAACTGGACCAGCAGGATCTTCAGTTGCTGAGCTTTGCACCGGCGTTTAACGCTTTTGCTATCAGTTGCTTAATTAGCTTACCTTACAGCCAGATACTGATGATTACACCGATGTTACAATTCCTGTTCTATTTATCACTAGGATCAAGTTTAGTGATTCGTCGAACCGTCCTTCGCTGTGTAGGGTAATTGTATGGACCAAAAACCGTTTATTTCAGTGAGTATTAAAACACTCAATGAATCTGAATGTATTGAGAAAACGATAGACAGTATCCGCAGACAGCTTATTGATTATCCACATAAAATTATAGTGGCAGATAGCCTGTCAACGGATAACACCCAACAGCTTGCGATCGATAAAGGGGTGACCGTGGTCTCTTTAACTGACCCAGGCGATCGCTGCTGCGGCGTCGGGCATCAGTTAGGTTATCTGTATAGTGAAGGGGAATATCTGTTGCTGATGGACGGCGACATGGAGCTGGAAGAGGGCTTTGTGGATCAGGCTGTCGCTTTTTTGCAGGCTGAGCCGGAATATGCAGGTGTCGCGGGAACCGTTGAAATGGACGATGCCGTTAACTATGAATTTAAATCGCGTAAGCAGCGTATTAGTAAAATCTATCCGCTTGGAGATAGCGACCATTTAGGCGGTGGTGGGTTATATCGCCGCTCTGCGATTGAGAAAATTGGTTATCTCACCAACCGTAATTTGCACGCTTATGAAGAAGCCGAACTTGGCCTGCGTTTGCTCGATGCGGGTTATAAACTACGCCGTCTGAATATTCCGTATTTTATTCATACTTCGCATACCATGCCGACCTTTCAGATGCTGAAGCACCGCTGGAAAAGTGGATACTATCAGGCACCGGGCGAGCTTTTACGTTGTGCATGGGGAAAACCTTATTTCGGCAAAGCGTTAAAAATGGTTAAGAACGAGGCGATTTTTTCTGTGTATCTGATTGCCTTGTTTATTGCGGCGGTGACCTTCAACCTCGAACTTTTCGATATTGCATTTCTACCCTTGCTTGCCTTTATTATCTTGAAAACCGTGCAGAATCGATCGTTATTGAACGGATTGCAGAGCGTAATGAACCTGGCCGTGCTTTCTGCGGGACTTGTTAAAGGGTTGACTAAACCAGTACGCGATCCGTTGACTCCGCCTGACAGTAAAATCATTCATGAATAACTAAGGCTGGCGCAATGAAAGTTTTATTAGTGAATAAGTTTTTTTTCATTAAAGGCGGCGCGGAAACCGTTTATTTTCAAGAGCGCGAGATGCTGAAACAGGCCGGAGTACAGGTTATTGATTTCTCGATGCAGCATGAGAACAATTTCCCTTCGGACTATGCGGATTATTTCGTCAGCAATGTGGACTACCACCAAGAGCGCAATCTGCTGGGCGGGCTCAAAACGGCGGTTAACTTTATTCATAATTCGCAGGCCTGCAAAAAGATGCTGGCGCTACTACAAAAAGAGCGTCCGGATATCGTCCACTTCCATAACATTTACCATCAGTTAACGCCGGCGTTGATTAAAGTGGCCCGCAATTTTGGCTGCAAAACGGTGCTGACCGCGCATGACTATAAAATCGTCTGTCCTGCCTATTCCATGCTGCGCGACGGTAAAGTGTGTGATTCCTGTATTACCGGGACGGTTTTCAATGCCTTCAGGTATCGTTGCCAGGAAGGCTCCGCTTCAAAAAGCCTCCTGCTCTCTTTAGAGGCGACCTGGCAGTATATTGCGCAAAATTACCAGGCGCTGGATGTGATCGTTTCGCCGAGCGTCTTTTTACGCGGCGTATTGTTGCGTACGCTGCCGAATTCGCGCATTGATGTCATCGTCAATGGCGTTGATGACAGCCGTCCTCTGGGGGAGTTAAGCGATGCGGGCTATATGCTGTACTTCGGTCGCCTGAGCCGTGAAAAGGGCGTGGCAACGTTATTGGCGGCGCATGAGAAAATGCAGAACAAAGCACCGCTGAAAATTGTGGGTCATGGTCCCCTGCACGATGAATTAGTCGCTCAATACCCGGACGTTGAGTTTTTAGGTTATGTGCAACAAGGGGAAGCTCTCGATAACCTTATTAAGCATGCGCGGGCAGTGATCCTTCCTTCAGAATGCTATGAAAACTGTTCTATGGCGATATTAGAGGCGATGTCCTTAGGCAAGCCGGTGATCGGATCGCGCATCGGCGGCATCCCGGAACAAATTCGTGATGGTATCGAAGGGATTTTATTCGAACCTGGCAATGCGCAGGAGTTAGCAAATGCGCTGGATGCACTGGCCGACTCGCCAGAGAAGGCGCGGGTCATGGGCTTACAGGGTCGTGCGCGATTGAGTGAAAAATATGCGCTGAGTAAACATATGGATACTCTACTGGCGCTCTATAAAGAACTGCTGAGCAGGCCATAGTATGAGTAAAAAAATAACGGTTTTTGGTACGCGTGGTATTCCCGATGTATTGGGCGGGGTGGAGACACACTGTCAGAATCTATATCCTGCCATTAAGCAGCAGTTGGACGTTGATATTTGCGTGATTGCACGCTCGCCGTATGTAAATTACAAACGATCGTTATATAAGAAAGTTGAAACCTACGCGCTGTGGGCACCCAAAAAGCGCTCGCTGGAAGCGATTGTCCATTCTGTTTTAGCGGCATTTAGGACAAGTATCGACCATTCGGATATTGTGCATGTCCATGCTATCGGGCCTGGGCTTGTGATCCCATTATTACGCATGTTAGGGAAGAAGGTGGTGTTCACCCACCATGGACCTGATTACGATCGTCAAAAATGGGGATTCGTTGCCAAAAAAATATTGCTGCTGGGTGAGCGTTGGGCAGTGAGATATGCCAACGAAGTGATTGTGATTTCTGAGGTTATTAATCAACTGATCCAGAAAAAACACGCTCGCTATGATGCGCATTTAATTCACAATGGCGTCAACGAGCCGCGGTCGTTATCTGCGCTGACCATCGACAATACGCTCTCCCGCTTTGGGCTGCAGCCGAAAAACTACCTCGTGGTGGTTGGGCGATTTGTGGAAGAAAAAGGGATGCATGATGCCATCGCCGCCTATCAGCGCAGCGGTTTAACTATGCCGTTAGTGTTAATTGGCGATGCGGATCATCCGACCGAATACAGCATTCGCCTCAAAAAGCTTGCCGCGGACACCCCTGGCGTTGTGATGACGGGGTTCTTGCGTGGTGATGAGCTTCAGGCGGTGTTTTCCCAGGCACAGCTGTTTGTGATGCCTTCATACCATGAAGGATTGCCCATTGCGCTGCTGGAAGCGATGTCATTTTCTCTTCCTGCCGTCGTCAGTGATATTCCGGCTAACCTCGAAGTTCAACTGCCGTCCGAGGCCTATTTTAAGGTGGGGGATGTGACCAGCCTGGCCGAAAAATTAACCGAGTGGGCGGCAACCAATAGCGTGGACTATCGTGTATATTTGCAAAACTATAACTGGCATGAAATCGCCAAAAAGACGATTAACGTCTATCACTCAATTGATAAAGATATAGGTTAATTTTGACCAGTCCTCAAAATCGTCCTCCCGTCATCGAACGATTTTATGCTCATCTTGACGAGCCGATTGCGCAAGAGTTGACCCCTGAACAAAAAGAAGGGGTGGAAAAAGCGATCCTGGCTTCGACTCTGACTTCTCGGCATCAGATCGATATTCGCCGAAGCTTTCCCTTTTTCAGTAAACGCTATTATCTGGTTTTTTTGTTTGGCAGAGATTTGCGTCGGCAGCATCGTCAGGAATCGACCCTGTCGAGAATATTGCTCACTTTTTTGCTGCTGATTGCCGTGTTGTTCGTTACCTGCTGCGTGTTGCTGACGCTGTATATGATCAAATCAGCATTAGGTATTGATGTGTTCCAAAATTTTCATGTGGGTATATGGGACTGGTGGTTAAGCCTGAAAAACCGCTAGCGTAAACAAACCTGTGGAGGGCGTCACTGCGATGAAGTGTAAATGGGTTTCTGCGCTGTTGTTGATGTCCTTTCCGTTGGCGGTTATGTCCGCATTAACGACCGTAACCCCCAAAGCATTAACGGGCCCGCTAACCAATCCGGGGATTGGCGTGGCAAGTTTCCATCAGGGGTACGGTGAAACGCTGGGTCTGGCGGACTATCCCAATACCGGATTTGAATACGAGCGATTTTACTGGCGAGAGCTGGAGCCTGTTGAAGGTCAGTATAATTTTGCGCTGGTGGATGATGCCTTCAAATACGCGGCAGCGCATCGTCCCGCGATGAATGTCGGGCTGCGGTTTATGGTGCTTGCCGATCCGGGGGATGGCACAAAAATTCCCGATTGGCTGATTAAAAAAGGCGTGAAAGGCAGCTGGACGCCCGATAATAAAACATTTATTCCGGATTTAAGCGACCCGCTGTTTATTGAGTACAGCCAGCGTCTGCTGAATGCATTTGGAAAACGCTACGACGGTAATGAGAATCTCGCTTTTGTGGATATCGGCATGGTGGGGGCCTGGGGGGAATGGCATAACAGCAATTTCCCTGATCTGAAACCACTGTTGGAGCAGTACACCACCGCGCAGTTAGACCGCTACGTCGCAATGCACTTTTCTGCCTTCCCTTCGACGCCGAAAATAATGTTGATGAGCGGTGGGCAAAGCCTGGCGAATGCGGTGGCGCGAGGGGCTGGATGGCGGGCGGATTGCTGGGGTGACCTGCGCGTATTTTCGGACTCCTGGAGCCATATGACCGATGATTACCCGCAGCGATTACTGGCAGCACAGCAGAGCTATTCAGGGTTTAACGATGCCTGGAAACGTGCGCCGGTCAGTCTGGAAATCTGTTCATATATGCAGGACTGGAAGAACACCTTCCACTATACGCGTGCCGAAGTGCAGGGCATTTTTGACTGGGCTGTCAAGCAGCACGCCAGCACGATCAACCTGAAATCGAGAGCGATACCCAGCGATTATCGACCGATTGTTGACGACGCGCTGACCAAACTGGGCTATCGGTTTCGCTTAGCGTCTTTGAGCCATGAGTCCGTGTGGGACGGCGGTCAAACGTTGAGGTTGAACAGTACCTGGTATAACGAAGGTATCGCACCGATTTATCTGCCCTACACGCTGGCATTTCGTGTGGTGGATAGCGCCAATCAGGTAGTGGCGCAGGGGAATGCGGCGGATGATATACGACGTTGGCTCCCGGGCGTTTATCAGGTTAGCTACGCATTGCCCATGCCGGGCCGACTGGCGAAAGGGCAATACGCCATTGAGGTTTCGATGCTGGATAAATCCGGGGCGGCAAGAATTAACTTTGCCAACGAAGGAATGCAGAGCAGCGGCTGGTATCGCGTATCAACGATAACGGCACGCTAACCCGTCATGGCAACGAGCCAGAGGCTCAGGCTCGTTGCCGGGTACATCAGATGTTATAACCATTCGGGTTGTTTTTTTGCCAGTTCCAGGTGTCACGCATCATTTCATCAAGGTTGTAGATGGCCTTCCAGCCTAACTCTTTGTATGCCAGTGACGGGTCAGACCAACATTCGGCAATGTCGCCGGGCCTTCTGTCGACAAACTGATAGCTTATTTTTTTCTGCGCCGCTTTTTCAAACGCCTCAATCAGATTAATCACGGAATAACCGACCCCGGTACCGAGATTAATCACCTTGTAGGCTGCGCCTTTGTTCTGGCTATCCAGCGCGGCTAAATGGCCGGTCGCCAAATCCATGACGTGGATATAATCACGAACGCCGGTGCCGTCGGGGGTTGGATAGTCATTACCGTACACCGACACGGTTTTCAGCTTACCAATCGCAACCTGGGAGATGTACGGCACCAGGTTATTGGGGATACCGTTGGGATCCTCACCAATCCGACCCGATGGATGGGCGCCGACTGGGTTAAAATAGCGCAGGCAGGTAATGCGGAAATCGGGCTGCGCGCGGGAGAAATCGGCCAGAATCTGTTCGACCATTAATTTAGAGGTACCGTACGGATTGGTGGTACCCCCCGTACGCGATTGCTCGCTCAGCGGCACGCTTTCCGGATTACCGTATACCGTAGCTGATGAGCTAAAAATGAATCGATTAACGCCTGCGGCCAGCATCTCATCCAGTAAAACCAGCGTTCCAGTGACGTTGTTTTCGTAGTAAGCAAGGGGTTCTTTTATCGACTCGGAAACCGATTTGAGGCCCGCAAAATGAATGACATCGGTGATGTTATGGTTGGCGAAAATGTTTTTTAATGCCTGCCTGTCGAGAACATCAGCGATATAGACAATGGGTTCCCTTCCTGTGAGTTCCGCGACCCTGACCAGCGAGATACGGCTGGCGTTTGCCAGATTATCGATGACAACGACATCATCGCCTCTTTCCAGTAGCGTTAAAACAGTATGTGAACCAATATAACCTGCACCACCAGTGACAAGAATAGCCATATGGACTCCAGAAAAATGCTAAAAACCCGAGCGATTTTCCACCAATACCACCCAAGGATCCAGGGGATCAGTTATTTTGCCGGGAAAGGTATACGTTTCTATATTTAATCATACACTTATATGATATTTTTTTAAAGATTGCCAACAGACTGAACTTATTTATTTTTGTATCATAGGCAATATAATTACTTGAGAAATTTAGCGTGTGAACGCCGTCACTGTGGTTGATCGACGAATTGATTTGTTCGATCAGATTCTCATCAAAATTAGCGTAATTCAGTGTGACTAATTCTTTGATGTAGATAGATTTTCCATATGTTTCAGGTGTGCATTCCTGGGTTAAGAAATACATTTTGTTATCGACAAGATAAGGCGCACCCGCTCCCCGATGATGATGATTGCTCACCTTCAATGCAGGAGTAATTCTCTGCCACTGTCCGTGGAGATGCTCGGCCGAATGAATAATTATTTTATTATCCATGGTGGTCGAAATAAGATAGCAGGTCTCATTCATTGAAAGAAAAATGTTATCTGTCACTTCGGTATCAGAGATTAGAACTTTAATTTTCTTCCAGCGTGTAGGAAACTCTACTGACTGAAACAGTATCACTTCTTTTCTTTCTGATGATTCAGGAATCATGAAGAGCTGATCGTTAATATTAATCAGGAAAGGAAATGACAAATGACACATCAGGTCGTCAAAACCTTCAAGTTTCACGTCATCAATTTCAACCAGTTCACGATCAAGAATACGGCATCGGAGCGTGCCTTTCGAGTTGCGAAAGCTAAAAGCTTCATAAAAGACAAACAGTTTATCATCTTTTTCAATAAGAAAAGGATCAGCCTGAAACGTATATTTCTTTTTTAACTGCTGTGCAGCGGATTTACTTAATATATCCAGTGTATTATTCGGGAATAAGTGTGTACCATGATCCTTAATAATCATGATATCCCATGATTCATGATAGAATAACATGTTTATCATTCGTTTTAATTTCGCTTGCATTTGCGTCAGCTCCTTTTTATCGCCTGCACCATTATCAGAATTGATATCGCTGCTAGATAATTTTGATAAAACACTCAGGTGAAAAGCTGTTTTAACTCTAAATTCATGCAATCTGTTGCAATACTGAATGGATGAGCTAAGGCCAATGCAAAAGCAAAACATCAACGGCTATTTAAAAACTAGCTGCAAGTGCGTTTTTTGTCTATAGCACAAAAGTAGGTAAAAGCTCTCCAGAGCATCCTTGCTCCAGTGGACGATTTACTCGAAATGCACCTGCGGGTTATCAGCAAGGGAAACGTAGGTTTTGCTGTTTTTATCCAGGGTACGGATTTCACCGCTTTCGATGTCATATACCCAGCCGTGCAGACGAAGCGCATTATTTCGCAGCCCAACCGCGACGCAAGGATGCGTTTTAATATTATTGAGCTGTGCGATAACGTTTTCTTCCACCATGGCGTTAACTTTATCGATTGGGTTATCCCAGGTTTTCTTCTCAACCACGGCTTTCGCGGCATCGGCATAGTGCAACCAGTGAGCCACAGCGGGCATCGGATCCAGAGGCTGGCTATCGGCAATGGCTTTCATCGCGCCGCAGTTGGAGTGTCCGCAGATGACGATATCCGTCACGCCAAGTGCGACAACCGCGTATTCAATCGTAGCAGATACGCCACCGGGTTCCGGTCCAAAAGACGGAACGATATTACCGGCGTTGCGGATAACGAAAAGCTGTCCGGGCTCTTGCTGAGTAACGAGTTCTGGCACCAGGCGGCTATCGGAACAGGAGATGAAAAGCGCTTTGGGATTCTGGCTGGATGCCAGGCTGCGAAAGAGTTCCTTACGTTGAGGGAAAATCTCTTTTTGGAAGTTGAGGAAGCCCTCAATGATATGTTGCATAGCAGTGTCTCTTTTCTCTGTTTAAGCAGGTTATGATGAAGATCACACTTTCCAGTTTAACACCAGCCGACAGAACGGAAAAACTTTATAGCAGTTCTGCAACATCTTTGTATAGTTTTGCCCCACCGTGGCGAGGCAAAGAGTGTGATGCGCGCTATGCGTTCTGTCGTTTTTGGTACGCCGCTTTCAGTCGGTTCATCGCTTCTACCAGTACCGAGCGCGGGCACCCAACGTTGAGTCTCATGTGACCCTCTCCGCCGGGGCCATATTGTGCGCCTGGTGACAGACCCAGTTTTGCTTCCTGCACAAAAAATGCGCTTAGCTGTTCATCGCTAAGATTCATTTTTTCCGCGTTCAGGAACAGAAGATACGATGCGCCGCCATACACAATGGAGATTAAGGGACAGTGCTTTTCAATTTCACTTTTAACAAACGCCACATTGTCGGCCAGGTAGGCTAATAATTTTTGGTGCCAGTCGCCACAATGGGTAAAGGCGCTGTAAATGGCCGCCTGCTGTAATGAATGTGTCTCGGCCAGGTAGCAGTTATCCAGGAAACCATAGAACTGATGGCGTAATTCATCATTTTTAATAATGGCAATTCCGCCCTGGATCGCCGCCGTATTGAAGGTTTTACTGATTGAGGTCAGCACGATTGACTGACTCCCTGTCGCTTCGTCTAAAGTAAAAAACGGCAGATGGCGCTTGCCTGGCAGGGTTAAATCACTATGCACTTCATCGGAGAGAATAATGACGCCAGCTTGCTGACAATAATGACTTACTTTTTCCAGCGTTTCCCGCGACCACACCATACCGCCCGGATTATGCGGCGAAGGGAAAAGAAACATTTTGCACTGCTTGAGTTTTTCGCTGAAATCATGCCAGTCAAATTCGTAATGACCATCTTTCTCAATGAGGCGCGTTTGAATCAAATTCCTGCCGCTGGTATTTACCAGATTAGGGTAGGGGTCATATATTGGCGTACAGGTTAAAATATTATCACCTGATCGGGTAAACACCATCAGAGAGAGCACAATAGTTTTTATGACGCCGGGAATAAAATGCAACCAGTGTGGCTTTATGTCGACATCATACTGTTGTGCATACCAATGAATAACGGACTCTTTCCATTGCGGATAATCCAGGTTGTAGCCTTGTACTGGCTGCGATACCACTGAACGCAGTGTGCTCATGATTGGCTCTGGCGTCACAAAATCCATATCTGCAATCCACAGCGGTAATACATCGGTGGTGCCGTACATCTGTTGTAATTGACCGTATTTACGGCAATTAACATCCCTTATGACAATATCATCAAACAAAGACATTGCTGACTCCTGGACAGTCTCTGAAAAATAGTTTAAGCAACGCAACAGTGAAGAATATTTCTGTATATCTAATCGATATATTAAATTTACCCTGGTGGTAGCCAATATTTAGCTATTTATTAGCCTATGATTTTTGCTCAACCATATGCTCTGTAGCTTCATTTGGTTCATATTTAGCAATACCAATACCGGTGGCCGCCCACAGCAGGGCAAAGATGATGCCGCTGTAGCAGAGGATTGCCCATGGCAAATAATCAAGCGTCGCCACGCCCAGCATCATGGCGCAATAAACGCCTGAGGCAGACCAGGGGATAATCGGTTCGACAACGGTTCCCGCATCTTCGGTAGTACGCGAGAGGTTCTTTGTCGCAAGCCCTCGTTTTTTATATTCTTCTTTAAAGGCATCGCCGCACAGCAGCAGTGGCAAGGTTCCATTTGCCGTACAGGCACAGATGGTGAACGTCGTCACAATCGTGGTGGCCACCAGGCGGAATGTGGATTTAACGCCTTTCGTGAGCGCGTTTATGACGGTGTGCAAAGAGCCTGTCGCACTCATTGCGCCGGCAAAGCTGAAGGCGCTGAAGACGGTGACGAAGCTGCTAAACATTGAAATGGCGCCGCCTCGTTCCAGTAAGCGCGAAACATCTGATGACAGTGTTGGCAGGTTATCTCCGGTGAGCATCGCGAGCTTAAAACCGCTAACCACGGATTCGCCAACCGATGATGCGGTAAATTGCTGAAAGGCTAATGCCAGAATCATCGAGACTATTGTGGATAAAAAGAGCATCGGGATTGGCGGTCTTTTTGACAGTGAGCCATACAAAACGATGATCGGTGGCAACAGTAGAAGAATGTTAAAGTGATAAATCTGGCCGATAGCGTTCATCAAGTTGGTGATATTGGCAGGCGCGCTGGATGAGGCATCAATGCCCATGCCCATATAGCTGTATACGACGCAGCAAATAATAAATCCCGGGCCGGTGGTCCACAGCAGATGGCCGATATGCGAGTACAGGTTTACACCGGCAGCCAGCGCCGCCATGTTGGTTGAGTCAGAAACCGGAGAAAGCTTATCACCAAACCAGCAGCCGGAGACAATAGCGCCAGCAGCAATGGGCAGCGAAACATTCAGACCAATCGCTACGCCAATCATGGCAATCCCGACGGTTCCGATGGACCCCCAGGAGGTGCCGGTACAGACTGAGATCAACGCTCCCAGCATAAATGCTGAAATATAGAAATACTGCGGGTTAATCCACTTCAGACCATAATAAATCATCATTGGAATAGTGCCTGACACCATCCATGCGCCAATTAAGAAACCGATACTGGCGACGATTAATATGACAGGAAGCGCTTCAGATATTTTATTGCAAATAGATTGTAGAATGTCATCCCACGTGTAGCCGTGAGCGATGGCGATAAACGAGGCGGTTGCGGTTCCCACGAGGATCATGGGTTCAGCTCGAATATTGAAGATAAAATATCCGATGCTAATGCCACCCAGCATGACTATCATGGGTAAAACTGACCAAAAGAAAGACAATGGCTTTCTATTGTTGGCGGTGCAGCTATTTAATTCCATAATTCCATCCCAATCGTTAATGGTTGAACACGTCAAATAAATACCTGCTACAGGTCACCCATAACTGAGTAACATAGTTGCCAGAGTTCATGTCTGAACCCTATTTTATTAACTGCTGCAGATTATCTATTTTGACCTGCTATTCTGATGCTTATATTTTGGTTGTAAGGTAAGAGTGAGTTTGACGAATAAATTACCCCTCGGCATAAGGTGAATGATTTCGGCGCTGTTGGCTCAGTTTGCGATACTGCTGCGGCGGCATGCCGACGTATTTATGAAATGAGCTATAAAAACGGCTGCTGGATCGGAAACCTGCAATTGTAGCGATATCCAGAATTGTTTTATCCGTATCGCTGAGCAAAGCCCGCACATGGTTGATGCGCATTGCGGTAATATACTGTTTCATGGTTAGTTGCATCACGCGATGAAAAATGCCCATCGCATAATTTGGGTTGAGCTTAACGTGTTCGGCAATTGCATCGACCGTAAGCTGTTTGTCGCAGTTTGCGGCAATAAACTCCAGCATCTGGCTGACGTAAAACTGTGAATGCCGTGAAATACTGTTTTTCTGGGTGCGCGATGTTTTGTTACCCAGCACTGGCCGCCAGCCAGCGAGGCTAAATCGCTTGAGCATCAGGGCAATCTCATCAATGGCTAATTGACGAATTTGCTCATTGTCGCTGTTGAGTTCACTCTGCCAACGCTGCACTTCAAAAGCGCTCAACTGCTGCGAGGCAAGCGACGTAATCACCATCCCATGCGTCACGTGGTTGATCAGTTCCCTGTCCAGCGGCCAGGACAAAAACAGATGCATCGGTAAGTTGAAGATGGCCATCTGTTTACAGTGCCCGGCATCCGTCAGCTGATGGGGTGTGCAGGCCCAGAACAGCGTGATAAAGCCCTGTTTGCTTTTCACTACTTCGTCATTGAAAAGGTACTCCACATCGCCATCAAACGGCACATTCACTTCAACCTGACCGTGCCAGTGGCTGTAGGTCATGGCCAGCGGAGCCCGCAGCTCGACGTCCATCCGCTGATACTCTGAGTAGAGCGCCAGCGGACTTCGCGACTTTTTTTCATAGCTGCGACACATATGTGGGTCGAGCGGCAGCTGCGGGGTACTTTTTGCCATTATGGGTGGGTTCCTGAATAGTGAATCTGACCATGGGTAGCGCCAAAGCATGAACATAGCTTAACCGAAAAAAAACGCCGTTTTCTCTCCATTTTCGCGAAGTTATTCCCAAAAACTCAGATCCTGTGCCTGTCGCTTGCCGATCTGAGTTAACGGGAATGGTGGTTTTTAATTTAAAAAACGGTCAATCAAAGCTGCTCACTTTGCAAAGCGACAGCGTTTTTCTGCCAATAAATCGGATTCATAGCGATAGCCAATATTCACGCAATACCATACATTTTGTATGTATCCATATCTTAAGGAATCATCATGTCCAGTCTCCGTACTTTAGCAACGGCTTTAGTTGCCGTTGCCGCGATGTCGATGTGCGCTATCCCCGTTTCGGCTAACCCCGGCAATGGCAACGGAAATGGTAATAGCGGCAACCATGGTAATAGTGGGAATAAGGGTAATAGCAGTCATAGCCAGAAAGGAAACCCAGGCCCAAAAAACAACTCGCAATCGGAACAGCGTAAAAATTATGGCAAGCCGGACCATGTTGATAGTGATATTAGCTATAACGTGGCCAGGCAGTACGCCGTCAGATATGGTTTGACGGGATATAAGTCACTGCCTCCGGGCATCGCCAAAAATCTGGCGCGAGGAAAACCACTTCCTCCGGGGATCGCTAAGAAAAGTGTCCCATCCTCGATGCTGAATCAACTGCCGTATTACCCAGGTTATGAATGGCAGGTTGTTGGCGACAATCTGGTGTTGATTGCACTGAGCACGGCAATTGTCACCGCGGTTATCAATGGTGTGTTTGATTAAGTATCCCTGTACTCAACCACCAAAAGCCCGCGCTACGCGGGCTTAATTGTTAAAAAAATGGGGCTCACAAACCATACAGTTTTATTTTTCGATAGAGCGTGGCAATACTGACTCCCAGTTCTGATGCAGCCTGTTTTTTGCCCTCCACGCTTGAACCAAATCGCTGAATGGCATTTTCGATAGCGTCCCTTTCCGCTTGTTTTCCTTGGTTCGCCAGCTGTCGGGGTTGTGCGGTCATCGTGGTTTTCCTGCTGTCCCCCGAGGAGAGTAAATAAGGAGGCAGATGGCTGGCGTTGATCCCGGCGGCTTCTCCGCGCATCACAAAAATGTATTCGATGACGTTGCGTAATTCACGAATGTTCCCCGGCCAGTGCCAGGCATAAAGGCGATTAATAACGTCATCGGGCAGTTTTTGCGGTGCACGTTGGTAACTGACCGAAAACTCATCGGCAAAGTATTGTGCGAGGACGGCGATATCAGCCCTGCGTTCACGCAGGGAAGGAAGCACCAGAGGGACGACATTCAGGCGATAGAAAAGGTCTTCGCGAAACTGATTATTCTCCACCATCGCGCTAATATTTTTGTTGGTCGCGGCAATAATGCGCACATCAATATTAATGATGTTATTAGAACCCACGCGGGTGATCGCTTTTTCCTGCAACACCCTGAGCAGCTTGGCCTGCAGGTGCAGCGGCATATCGCCGATCTCATCCAGAAACAAGCTGCCGCCGTTGGCCAGTTCAAATTTCCCCATTCGTCCTTTGGGATCTGCACCGCTAAATGCACCGCGTACATAGCCAAACAGTTCGCTTTCCAGTAGTTGCTCAGGGATTGCCGCGCAGTTGATTGTCACGAAAGGGGCGGCTTTACGGGGGCTGTTTTGGTGAATGGCAAATGCCACGACCTCTTTACCCGAGCCGCTTTCCCCGGTGATGAGCACGCTGGCGTAGCTGTTGGCAATTTTGCTAATGGTGCTTCTGAGCTGCTCCATTGAGGAAGAGTGACCAATCAGCCGCACCTGCGTGTCAGACTCGTAAGGGGATGGAGTAAGGTTACTCAGGTAGTCGTGCGCATCACGAAAGATGACCATCGTTAAGCGATCGTTATCCAGCGAGGAGAGCGAAATTTGTTTGCACAGTACATGGTGTTTCTGGCCTTCAAGCGTCAGCCATGCTTCTTCATCGCCATACAAACTGTCCCCGGTTGTTTCAATGGTCAGCGGTAATCCCTGAACTTCGCGGTTGAGAATGCGATCGGCTGAATGATTGGCATGCCAGATAAGACCATTGCCATCAATTGCTACAACGCCGCGGTCCATGGCATCGATCAGACGCCGAAATGCGCCGAGGGTTTCCTGCGCGCGTAAACGCTCCAGACATTCAAAGACCTTACTGGAGATCATCACCGCGATTTGCTCAATAAAAGTGACAAATTTATCAATCTGGCTCAATAACGCGTCACGCTGCGCCTGGGTTGAGCAAATAATTCCGATCACGCCAATCACACGATTGTTGAGAAAAATTGGTGCGTTCAAATCCAGCATTTCAGAACAGTAGTGGTGTTTTTCACATAACTGACACAGCGGATGTTCGCCGGGGTTTTTGATAAGAACCGTTTCTCGGACCTGCAAAACGTGGTGGTAGATGTAGCCATTTTTTGCCACGTTTTCATTGAGCATATGTCGGTATTTACCGGTGCCAGCGATGCGCATTAAGGATTCATCGATGATTTCAACATCCGTTCCGGTTATGCCAGAAATAGCGTCGGCATAATTGCAGATATCATCCTGGATATTGCTGAGTACTGAAATCATGGTACTTCTCCGGCAGCGAGTGGCGTTTCTCAAGGGAGATGATAAATATGCGAAGCAATGCAAAAATGATTTGCGAAAAATCAATCTACTGCTCTGTTTTTGGATGTTTTTTTTATTTTATCTTCCGCGATCACACTATTTATCAATTGTGAGAATTTATCAAACGAGGCGATAAACTAACGCTGTGGTATTTTTCAGTGCCCATCTCGTTTTCTTTTTAATTATTTGAAAATAAAGACTTTATTAAAATATTTATAAGGTTTTACTCGATTAATAAAAAACTGGTAAGCATTTTGCTCTATTGGCAATACCGATAGCGTAACTATCTCTGTATACGTCTATTACAGGGAGTGAAATACCAGAACAATGAGGTTTTATGATGCAGGAAAACTTATCATTTTTTATCAACCAGACGCCGTTTACCGAACATCCAAACGCGCCGCTGGCACCGTTTAGTCGCCAGGAACTGGTAAAAGCGTTGAATTTTCATCGGTCTATTCCGGGTTATGCGCCGACGCCGTTATATACGCTGCCGGCTCTTGCAAAAAAGCTGGGTGTTAAAAATATCTATCTCAAGGATGAGTCTCAGCGTTTTGGCCTGAAAGCCTTCAAAGCGTTGGGCGGCTCCTATGCGATGGCGTGCCATATCGCGGAATTAATCGGCAAGGATATCAGTGAACTGCCGTTTGACGTGATGACCAGCGAAGAGGTACGCCGCGATCTCCAAACCGTCACGTTTGCCACCACCACCGATGGCAACCACGGTCGCGGTGTGGCGTGGATGGCGCGCCAACTGAAGCAAAACGCCGTGGTTTATATGCCGAAGGGCTCTTCGCAGCAGCGTTTGGCCTCCATCCGTAATGAAGGCGCTACCGCTGAAATCGTCGATATGAACTATGACGATGCGGTTCGCATGACCGCGGAACAGGCACAAAAGCATGGCTGGATTGTGGTGCAGGATACCGCCTGGGAAGGGTATGAAAAAATCCCGCAGTGGATTATGCAGGGCTACGGCACGCTGATGCTGGAGGCGATAGACCAGCTGCATCAGGTTGCGCCGACGCATATTTTTGTTCAGGCAGGCGTTGGCTCGTTTGCCGGAATGGTGCAGGGAATGGTGGCGGCAGCCTGGGGTGAACACCGCCCGAAAGTGATCGTCGCTGAAGCGTTAATTGCCGATTGTCTTTACCGCTCTGCCCGCTCTAAAGAGGGGGATGCAATTGCGGTGGGCGGCGATTTGCAAACCGTGATGGCTGGTCTCGCCTGCGGTGAGGCGAACAGCATCGGCTGGAAACTGCTACGTGATTATGCCAACGCATTTGCCTCCTGCCCTGATGAAGTCGCAGCGCTGGGCATGCGCATGCTGGGTAATCCGTTGGCGGGCGATCCGCAGATCGTATCTGGTGAGTCCGGCGCGGTCACTTCCGGTCTGCTGGCGCTGCTGATGACCTCACCTGAACTGGCGCAAACGCGTGAACAACTGGGGCTGGATGAGCATTCCCGCGTGCTGTTGGTCAGTACCGAAGGCGACACCGACCCGCAACAATATCTGGATATTGTCTGGGGCGGTCAGTACCCGGGCATCAAATAACACATTTCCTGATTGAGAGAAATAACGGAGAAACCCATGTTATCTGCAAAACGTATTGATGAAGTCATTAAAAACTGTCAGGCGCTGATCCAACAAAAAAGTTATTCCGGTCAGGAAGGGGAAGTGGTTAATGCCATAAAAAAAATGATGCAGCATTACCAGTTCGATGACATCCACGTTGATAAGTACGGCAACATTGTGGGCGGCATTGTCGGCAATCAGCCGGGGAAAACGCTGGTTCTCGATGGACATATCGATACCGTGCCGGTCAACGAAGGGAAGTGGAGCCGCAACCCGTACGGCGGCGATATCGACGATGGCAAAATTTATGGTCGCGGTACAACCGATATGAAAGGTGCCGTGGCGGCGATGATTTCCGCCGTGGGTTTTTTCGGCCAGGACAATCAGCGTAATTTTGCCGGCAAAATCTACGTTGCCTGCATCGTGCATGAGGAGTGCTTTGAAGGTATTGCTGCCCGGCTGGTCAGCGAGCGCTATAAGCCGGACTACGTGATCATCGGTGAAGCTTCCGAGTTAAACCTGAAAATTGGTCAGCGTGGCCGCGCTGAAATTGTGGTCGAAACGTTTGGTAAACCCGCGCACTCCGCCAACCCGCAGGCAGGCATTAACGCGGTGTACAAAATGGCGCAATTGATCGACAAAATTCGCACAATCACTCCGCCAACGCACCCGGTACTGGGGCCTGGCATTCTGGAGCTTACCGACATTAAATCTTCGCCATACCCGGGAGCCTCGGTAGTGCCGGATTATTGTCGCGCAACCTACGATCGTCGTTTGCTGGTGGGTGAAACCAAAGAAAGTGTTATTGCCCCACTGGAAAATGCGCTTGCGGAACTTACCGCACAGGATCCGCAGTTTAAGGCCCGTGTCTCCTACGCGGTAGGTCAGGAGTCTTGCTATACCGGTGCCACGATTGAGGGCGAGCGCTTCTTCCCGGGCTGGGTGTATGACGAGTCTGACGAATTCGTGCAGGCCGCTCTGGCTGGCGTTCGCGAGGCCGGGTTTAATCCAACCATCACACAGTACTCATTTTGCACCAACGGCAGCCACTATGCGGGCGAAGCGGGAATTAAAACTATCGGCTTCGGACCTTCACGTGAAAACCTGGCCCACACCATCGATGAATATATCGAGATTGATCAGTTAACCGGCTCGGCCAGCGGCTATTACAGCATCATTCAGACACTCTATCGCCAATAAAAAGAAAGATAACAACCTCTTACCTTACAAGTGGTGTCGTGAAGCGACACCGCTATGGAGAATAACGATGAAAACCATTTTCAAAAACGGAAATGTAATCGATGGGACGGGCAGCAAAGGCAGAATTGCCGATGTGATGGTTGACGAAGGACGCATTGTCGCAATCGGACAAATTGACGTTGGCGTTAATGAGCAGGTTATTGACGCAACGGGAAAAATTATTTGTCCTGGTTTTATTGATACCCATACGCACTCTGACCTGTCGGCCATTATTAACCCCGCGCTGTCGGCAAAAATTCGTCAGGGTATTACCACCGAGCTGTTAGGGCAGGATGGTATCGCCCTGGCGCCGTTGCCTGAAGAATATATTCCGGCCTGGCGTAAAAATATCGCCGGACTGGATGGCGATACCGACAAAATAGACTGGAAATATAAAAACACAGACGGCTACCTCAATCTGCTGGCATCGCGTCATCCGGCGACAAACCTCGCGTATTTAGTTCCGCATGGCAACGTACGCATGGAAGCCATGGGCCTGGATGGGCGCCCCTCTACTCGTGAGGATGTGGCGAAGATGTGCGAAATCCTTGAGCGGGAGTTACAAGCGGGGGCGTTTGGTCTTTCCACTGGGCTCATCTACATGCCTTGCGCCTTTGGCGATACCGCCGAAATGATTGAACTGTGCAAAGTGACGGCGAAATATGACGGGATCTTTGTAGTGCATCAGCGCAGTGAAGCAGACGATATTATCAACTCAACGCAGGAACTGATTGATATCGCCACCGCCACCGGTGTCTGGTTGCATATTTCACATATGAAGGTTTGCGGTAAGAAAAACTGGGGGCTGATTGACCAGATGCTGGGCATGTTGGAACAGGCGCAGGAAGAGGGGATTCGTATCTCTTTCGACCAGTATCCGTATGTGGCGGGCAGCACGATGCTCGGCGTGATCCTGCCGCCGTGGGTCCACTCCGGTGGCACTGACAAATTACTTGAGCGGCTGGCCTCGCCTGAACTGCGGGCCAAAATGATCGACGATATTCAGCAGGGCATTCCTGGCTGGGATAACTTTATCGATTTTGCCGGGCTGGACCAGATTTTTGTCACCAGCGTGAAAACGACAAAAAACCAGGATGCCGTCGGTCTGAACCTCGTTCAGTTGGGCGAGCTACGCGGAAAAGATCCGTACAACGCCACCTTCGATCTGCTGTTTGAAGAAGAAAACGCCGTTGGGATGGTCGACTTTTACGGTACTGAAGAGCATGTGATTAAGTTCCTTTGCCGTCCTGAGCAAAACGTCTGTACCGACGGTTTAATGGGGGCTGGCAAACCGCACCCGCGCGTGTTTGGCGCATTCCCTCGTGTGCTCGGTAAATATGTGCGTGAAGAGGGATGTCTGAGCTGGGAAGCGGCAATCCGTAAGATGACTGGCAAACCCGCTGAGGTATTAGGCCTGCAGGATCGTGGGCTGCTGAAAGTGGGTTATGCGGCGGATATTGTGATGTTCGATCCGAACACCATTGCCGATAAGGGCACTTTTGTTGAACCCAATCAATATCCGGAAGGGATTGAAATTGTCATGGTTAATGGGCGCATTGCCTTAATCAATGGCACTGAAAGTTATGCCTGTAGCGGTACGGTTATTAGAAAACAATATTAATAAATAACGCTAAACACGCATTGATTTATCGCGACCATTTATGGCCGCGGTAGATCACTACACCCTAAGGACATCACAATGAACCTACAAACGTCTTTACCTTCAGGTAAACCAAAGACCTGGAAAGCAAGGTATACCGTCCTGACATTGATCTGGCTGGCGTGGCTGCTCTCTTTTCTCGACAGAATGGTGATGAGCGTTTCTCTCCCTTATATCGGCAAAGATTTAAATCTGGATACAACCCAACAAGGGTTAATTATTAGCGCCTTTTTTATTGGTTATGCCGCATTTCAAATTCCCGGCGGTTTACTGGCGGATAAGTTTGGTTCGCGCAAAATCATGGCCATCGGTATTGCCTGGTGGTCTGTTTTCACCAGCTTAACCGGCGCCGTGTTGACGCTGCCGCTAATGCTTGCCGTTCGCTTCTTCTTTGGTGTTGGTGAAGGTTGTTTCCCGTCGGCTTCCTGGAAGATGATATCAACCTATTTCCCGTCGAAAGAACGTGGCCGCGCCACGGCGATTCAGTCAACGGTAAACACCTTAGGCCCGGCGCTGGCGGTAGTGGTAGCCGCAAGCATAATCGGGGCCTTTGGCTGGCACATGGTCTTTATCGTGCTAGGTATTCCGGGTCTGTTTATCGCGGCGGGGATCTACTTATTTACCCGTGACAATCCGAAAGATCACCCCGCAATTACGCAGCAGGATCTGGCGGAACTGGCTGCTGACGAGCAGGGAAGCCTGCAAAACACCAGCGGTATCGCGTTTAAAGACGTCCTCAAAATGCCGGTGCTCTGGCAAATGGCAAGTATCTGGTTTTTGTTTGATATCACCTTCTGGGGCTTTTCAACCTGGCTGCCAAGCTACCTGATCACCGTTCGTGAGTTTTCTCTGGCAAAAACCGGCGTCATGGCGGCCATTCCCTTCCTGTTTGGCGCAGGCGGAACGTTGTTAGGCGGCTATTGCTCAGATAAATTTAAACCCCAGCGTAAAACGTTGTATGTCGTGACCTCCGTTATTGCCGCGGGTTTCCTGTATCTGACCTTCAGCGTGAGCAGTGCAGATATGGCGGTGGTTTATCAGTGTATTTCAGCCCTGTTCATGTTCTTCGCCATGGCGACATTCTGGGGCATTCTGATGGACACCATTCCCAGCAACATCATGGGGCGGGCATCCGGGATCGTTAACTTTGGCGGTCAGATGGCGGGAGTCGTTTCTGCACCTATCATCGGCTGGCTGATTCAAAGCAGTGGTGGAAGTTATAACAGCGCCTTTATCTTTATGATTGCCGCGCTGTTGTGTTCTGCCGTCGTTACGCTGACCGTGAAAAGCTCCCATGCTATTGGGGCGTTGCCCAGTAAAGCCTGATTCATGACTGACTCCTGTGGCTCTGTTGTTTCCTGAGCCACAGGGCGTTTTACTATCAAATCAGCAGGTTTATTATCTTTTTCTCCAGATTTGACCTGGTATAAAAATGATTCTTAGATAGCTATTCTGCATATACACCTTTGCCGTTGTGATGAAAACTCCCCCTGGTTATATGACCCCGGCCATTAAGAATGAATCATAATAAATGAGAGATTTATCCTACGCGTGTAGGAATATTCCTTTTGGTTGTGTTAATGGTTTGATATTTAGATAGGCTCAAGGTTTAAAATTTGTAAAATACAGTGTTGCATTTATGCCTTATTCTTCGTTTTTATAAAAAACTAATAAATATACGTGTGAATGTGTTAGGATTTACCTGATAACGCCTTATTTTTATAAATTATAATGCTTAAGGCTCACCTGCTCGATAGCCATCGCCTCTCTTTATTTATCGGGATTCTTATACGCAATGAACGCGATAATCGTTGATGATCACCCATTAGCTCGCATAGCCATCCGCAACTTACTCGATACTAATGGTATTACCGTAACCACCGAGCTCGACAGCGGAGAGCATGTGGTCCAAACCGTTGAAAAAACTAAGCCGGAGCTACTGATTATTGATGTGGATATTCCGGGCATCAGCGGCATCGAAGTGCTGGAGCAACTGCGAAAGCGGCACTATGCTGGTGTAATCATTATCATTTCAGCCAAAAATGAATTTTTTTACGGCAAACGTAGCGCCGAATATGGTGCCAATGGATTTGTGAGTAAAAAAGAGGGTATGAATAATATTCTTGCCGCAATCGAAGCTGCAAAAAATGGGTATAGCTATTTTCCCTTTTCCCTTGAGCATTTTACTGGCTCATCTGTCAGCGAACAGGATAAGCTTGATACGTTGTCGACCCAGGAAATGAGAGTGTTGCGTTATATTCTTAACGGTATGGATTACAGCACTATTGCCAGCAAAATGAACATCAGTAATAAAACGGTAAGCACCTATAAAAGCCGTTTGATGGAGAAGTTAGATTGCTCGTCATTAATGGAAATTTATGATTATGCGCA
This sequence comes from Citrobacter sp. XY323, assembly GCF_025106035.1. NCBI lineage: Bacteria > Pseudomonadati > Pseudomonadota > Gammaproteobacteria > Enterobacterales > Enterobacteriaceae > Citrobacter > Citrobacter sp. XY323. The sequence continues at coordinate 29,107 of NZ_JANYUK010000007.1, read as the reverse complement.
AAGAAATAAAATAGGATAGAGTAATGCTGGAACGCTTGTTTATTTTTTTGATGGTCATATTTACCATCGGGTTTTCTACGGGTGTAAGCTCAGCCCGGCAAGTTGAGCTAAAAAGTAACTATAATACCTCAGTACAACATATCGGCCTGAACAGGGAAGAAACAAACTGGTTAGCGCATAAAAAAACCTTGGTTGTTGGCACCTGGTTACCGGAAGTCTCCCCCATTGTTTATCAAAATAGCGGTGAATATTATCGGGGCGTCAACGCGGATTATCTTGCGCTAATGCAAAAGAATCTCAATATAAAAATTGTTATAAAGCAGTATGATAATGAGCAAGAAGCGCTGACCGCACTTGCCAGTAACGATGTAGATACATTGATAACTCAGCTGTCCCGGCGACAAGATGTCGGCGGCCATTTATTGCGCACTTCGGCATTACTGACGACGTGGCCGACGCTTGTGACCTCGCTAAAAAACACCATGCTGCCGCTGACCTCGGAGCATCCGGTTAGCGTCGCGTGTGTGCGAGATTGTCCTTTTCTTGATGTTATCCAGGATGCTTTTCCTGAAGCTAAAGTCTCATTTTTCGACGACGAGTATCAGGCCATGGCATCGGTAGTGAATGGTGATAACCAATATTATATTGGGAACAATATCACCAGCAGTCATTGTGTCTCCCGATATTTTTCGCAATCACTGGTTATTACGCACTACTTTGATAAACAAGAGCAATATAATTATTTTGTGGTGAAGGACGACCAGCCGGTATTAAGAAATATTCTTGATGGTTTCATTACGTCAATCAGTAATGAAATTCATATGCAGGTCATGCAGAACTGGCTGAACCGCGGTAACCTTGCTTTTCTGAATGCGCCTATTCCTTTTACCGATCAGGAAAAAGCGTGGCTGAAGAAGAAACATACTATTCGCATTCTTATCAATCCAGATTATCCGCCTTACACGCTTGTCGATCGCAGCGATGAGTTACGTGGAATTCTTGGCGATTTGCTGAATATTATTCATCTGCAAACGGGGGTTGATTTTGAGCCGGTTTTGGCCAACACCAAAAGTGAACAGACCAAACAAATAAGCGGCGAACGATGGGATATGTATCCCACTATCACCCTGACAAATCAAAATCAGCACAATTCGACCTTTAGCGATCCGCTGATGAATGTGGCATTTGTGATTATCACTTCCCGTGATGAAACGGCCGATTCGTTACTGAATACACCGATCCGTATTGCGTTGCCCGCCGGGCATGTTTTGGAAAGTGACCTGAAACAACGCTACCCGCAGGCCACCTGGGTGGATGCTGATACTGGCAGCGTCGCGATGACTATGCTCAGGGATGGCAAGGTTGACGCGGCAATTGCTACCGAATTGTCGGCAAGGTTCATGGTCGATCATGACTACCAGAAAAACATGCACTTTTTTAGGCTACCAGATATGCCTGGTGCGTCGGTGAGCTTTGCGATTTCTCCCCACGAGCCCATGTTGAAGTCCGTAATGGATAAAGCGCTGCAGGCGATACCGCCGCGTGAGATTTTGCAGATGACGGAGAAGTGGTCGAAAATTTCTAATACGCGGGTCGATCTCTGGAGTCGGTATAGCAAACAGTTCTATCAACTGGTGGTGTTTGCGCTGTTGCTGATAGCAATTAGCCTGATCTGGGGGATCTCACTCTCCCGTGAGGTCAATAAAAGAAAACAATCGCAGCGGCAGCTGGAAGAGCAGCTTCATCTCAAAGAGGCATTATCTCAAGAACTGGAAACCGAAAAAAATAAAGCGATTGAAGCAACCAAGGCCAAAAGTCGCTTTCTTGCGAGCATGAGCCATGAATTACGTACCCCTGTCAGCTCGATTGTGGGCTTTCTGGAATTACTGTCGAGCTCAGACCTCAGCCCGGCACAGCGAAAAGAGGCGATTGCTCTTACCGCAGCGACAGCCCAGTCATTGCTTGGGCTGATCGGTAAGATTCTGGACGTTGATAAGATTGAGTCTGGTAAATATCAGGTTGTTCCTCAATGGACGGATCTCTCGCAGCTCATTGAATTACAGTGTCACTCTTTTGATGCCTTAGCCAGACAGAAAGGCGTTACGCTTGCTTGCGTAAGCCAGTTGCCGGCAAACGAGCGGGTGTTTGTCGATCAACAAGCTTTGCGGCAAATTCTCACCAACCTGGTGGGCAATGCGCTCAAGTTTACCGAGCAGGGTAGCATTCATGTGATGGCCCGTTTAACACCTGACGGGGAGAATCACGGTACCCTGACCATCGCCATTAGCGACACCGGTTGCGGGATTAGCGAAGAGGAGCAGGCCGGGCTGTTTCGTCGCTACGCTCAGGGGCGCTGTGGGCGTCAACAAACGGGGTCTGGTCTGGGATTATTTATCTGCAAAGAGCTGGTGACGCTGATGGGGGGTACGCTGGAGTTGATGAGCGTCCCGGCGCAAGGAACCACGTTTACCATAACGCTGCCGGTTGAGACTGCCCGCCAGTCAATTGTACCGGATAGCAACACGCCAGGTGCGCTGTTGCCGCTGCCGTGTCTGTCTATTTTGATAGCAGATGACAACCCGACCAATCGCCTGCTGCTTAAGCGACAGTTGAACGCCATTGGTTACAGCGTGGATGAAGCGTGTGATGGTGAGGAAGCCGAAGCCAAACTGGCTAAAAAATCATACGACCTGTTGATAACCGATGTGAATATGCCGAAGAAGGACGGGTTTGATCTTGCGGCTTCGTTACGTCGTCAGCAGCCTCATTTACAAATATGGGGACTGACGGCCAGCGCGCTCCCACAGTCACGTGACAGGTGTCTGCAAAACGGCATGAATTTGTGTCTGTTTAAGCCCGTGTCGATTCAGACACTGACGCATGAATTAAGCAAAATCGAAACCGGTTATTCGTCTCCATGTGCAATCCGGCATTTGAAATTCAATGTCTTGACGGAAAATACCGGCGGCGATCGCGCATTAATGAACGAGATACTCGAAACATTCCGCGAGGCAACGTTTAGCGATTTACAGGCGGCTGAGAAAGCCGTTGAGCAAGACGAACCCCAGCTGTTTTTGCGAGCCCTTCACCGGTTGCATGGTTCGGCGCAAATTCTGGGCATTACTGCTCTTCAGACGCTATGCGAACCTTTTGAATCGATGCGACATGACGATCTTCCTCTGGCAGTACGCCAGGAAGCATTACAGAAGATTGTTGCCGTCATGCGGGAAATTGAGATTGAGATTAACAGTCTGATTAGCCATTAACCCCCCTGATCGGGTTGCCGTAGCAACCCGATCAGGAGAGAAAGTCCTGGTTCAACACTCCGTAGTGCTGAGTATTACTGGCCTGCGCCCAGCATCTCGCTATCGATCACAATGCCTTCTTCAGCACCCTTTAACACAAGGTTTGCTTCATAGTATTTACCTGAAGACAGCAGTTTTTGAGCGCTGGCAACGGCTTTACGCGTCTGATTCAGGGGCATCAGGTATTGGGTCTGAAGCACGCTGATACCCGCCAGTTGCAAGGTATCCACAGCACCTTTCCAGTCGCCTTTAGCCATTTTGCCATTCGCTGTATTGATAGCGGATTCTTTAGCTGGGGTGGCAATATAGTCTTCTGACAGCGCAATCGTAGCGTTAATAATCACGTACTGATCGTCAATCATCTTGGCTTTAGGCGCAGCTTTTACAAATTTCGCCCAGTCGTGGCTGTCACCTGCAAGCAGGGAAGCGGCGTCATCGGTTAACTTTTTAGCACTGTCAGGCTGTCCATGAAACAGGGCCAGACGGGCAAGCTGAATATCACGCATCGCGTTTGCACCTTGTACTGCGACCTGCATAATATCGGCAGCTTCTTTTTGTACATTGGCGGTAGCAGTTTGTGCCGGCGTGGTAGTGGTAGCTGCCAGTACCGGGGCTGAGCCCATCATGGTTGCAAGCAGACCTGCAAGAATAATCTTTTTCATTACTTTCTCCTGAATAAATTTGGTATATCTCACCAAACGAAATAAGCATATTAAATAACTTCGAAGAGTAGAATCAGAGCCAGGATAGAATAATGAGCGTTTAATCTTACAGGTGTCAGACGTCTGACACGTGTAGGATTATACGGATAATGACATTCCTTTATTCTTATATACGAATTCGGAGTGAAAGTCTTATCATCCCATTGTAAGTGATATGTATTAAGTGAATATTACTCTTTTATTAGTAGGTTACATTGCGTTTCTATGTAACGGAGGATGTATGTTTGTTTTTAATCAGCAAAGCCTGAAAGCATTTAATGAAAAAACACTATTTCATTATAAAAGACACGCCACAATCATGGCCGTGCTGTTGTTGGTTTGCGGCATCTGCTGCTTAATCTATCCAATCGCTGCAGGTATTTACTTAAGCTATGCAACAGGTTTTATGTTCCTGGTGTGCGGCTTCTATTCTATTTACAGCCTGTTTTCCTCGGGTAAAAAGCAGTTGAAAGCCAAATTTACCTATGCCTTTTTTGCTATCGCATGGTTGCTGCTGGGATACTGTTTCCTCGAAAATCCTGTGATAGGTATGAATTCATTGGCAATGGTTTTTTGCTGCCTGTTTATTCTTGGCGGGATTTTTCGTGTTGCTTCCGGCGTCAAAATGTTCCGCAGTCCGGGCTATGGATGGAATATTTTTATCGGTATTTTTGACCTGCTTATTGCAGCCGTATGGCTGAATATGGATCCCGACCGTTCTTATGTGTTTACCTCCATCTTTATAGGCGTTGAGATGATTTTTAGTTCTTTGGCTTTTATCAGTCTGCGCAGAAATGCGTCGTTGGTACAAACTGAAAAACTCGCCGATAAAAATTAATGCTACTTCTGGAGCGCATTGTGAATATTAAATTGATTGTCTCTGCAGCTATTCTTATGACCTCTGTTATGGCGCCGATGAGCCGTGCTTTTGCTACACAGGCAACGGAAGCGGCGCCACAAGATATGACCTGTAAAGAATTCGTTGATATGAGTCGGCAATACATGACAGCAATTGCCTTTGTGATTGTTAATAAAAATTCGGACTTTAAAGGCGATGATTATGTTCCCCTGCATGAGGTGGAAACTGTCGCTGTACCGAAGATGATTAAAATGTGTCATCGACACCCTGATACTAAATTGGGCGAACTGGCCGTAAATCTGAAGGGTTCCGGTCTGCACTATTGATTACCCGTTTTGATAGCCTGGCATGAGTCAGAATTGACAACCTCTGTACCTACCTTAGTTGTTACCCTACAAGAAAAAATCCCCGTAATGTTTACCCTGCTATCCACGAGAAATTCGCTGGATAGCAGGGTCCGCTAACAACCGTAGACCTGATACGCGAAGCGCCACCGGGCATTGATTACCCGCAGAGCAGAGGGACTCAAGTGTGGTGGAGAATGCCACTCTTAACGTAGTCACAGTATCGTCACTGTAATGAAATGAAGAACTTAAAGTGAACGGAACCCTTTCTCTGAGAGAGCATTGAGAATCCCTGGGATTTAATAAACTTATCCCAGGGATAATCACGTACGAGGGCAGGGAATCAGCGCCGTGTTTTGAATCGCGCCAGCATGTTTTCTACGAGAACAAAGAACAGCGGAACAAAGTAGATCGCCAGCACTGTTGCGGCCAGCATCCCACCAATAACACCCGTACCGACGGCATTTTGCGCGCCAGAGCCCGCGCCGTTGCTTATTGCCAGAGGGATAACCCCTAAGATAAAGGCCAGTGACGTCATCAAAATAGGGCGTAAGCGCATTTGCGCGGCCTCTACTGCGGCTTCAAGCGGCGTTTTTCCTTCCTTTTGCATGATCTCGACGGCGAACTCGACGATCAGAATGGCGTTTTTAGCCGAGAGCCCCATGGTGGTGAGCAGGCCTACCTGGAAGTAAACATCATTGCTCAGGCCGCGCAAGTCGGTCGCCAGCAAAGCGCCGACCACCCCGATTGGCACAACCAGCATTACCGAGAACGGTATCGACCAGCTTTCATACAGTGCCGCCAGTGCCAGAAACACGACGATCAGCGAAATGCCGTACAGCATTGGTGCCTGGTTTGTGGACAGCGCCTCCTGATAAGACAGACCGGTCCAGGCATAGCCGACGCCCGCAGGCAGTTTATTTATCAGCGATGCCATAAATTTCATCGCATCGCCGCTGCTTTTCCCTTCGACCGGCTGGCCCAGAATTTCCATTGCAGGCTGACCGTTGTAGCGTTCAAGGCGGGGAGAACCGTAGGTCCACTCGGTGGATGAGTAGGCCGAAAGCGGCGTCATAGCGCCGGAGGCATTACGTACGTACCAGTGATTAATATTATCCGGCAACATACGGAACGGCGTATCGGCCTGGACATACACTTTTTTAACGCGTCCCTGATTCAGGAAATCATTGACATAGCGACTACCGAACGCCGTAGAGATGGTCTGATTGATATCCGATAATGCAACGCCCATGGCTTCTGCCTTCGTGGCGTTGACATGAATGCGGAACATCGGTGTATCTTCCAGACCATTCGGGCGCACCCCGTCGACCTCACCGGACGACTGGTTGGCCAGCGCCAGAAGCTCGTTTCGGGCCTGCATCATTTTTTCATGCCCAAGGTTACCGTTATCCAGCAGCTCCATGTCAAACCCTGAAGCCGTTCCCAGTTCTGCAACAGCGGGTAAATTAAACGGATAAACGACGGCATTATTGATGGTGCTTAAGGCCATCATCGCCCGTCGAATAATGGCGGTAACTGAGTTTTCTTCACCAACGCGTTCTGACCACGGTTTCAGGCTGATAAACGCCAGACCGTTGTTTTGCCCCTGGCCGCTGAAACCAAATCCGCCTACGGTGAAAACCGAAGCGACATTTTTCTGTTCTTTCGTCAGGTAGTAATCCGTTATTTCCCCGAGCACTTTGCTGGTGTTCACCATCGTCGAGCCCGAAGGCAATTGCGCGGTGGTCATGAACACCCCCTGGTCTTCTTCAGGCAAAAAGGAGGTCGGGGTACGTAGAAACAGCACAATCATGCCCGCGCCAATCACTAAGTACACGACCATATAACGGCCTGTGCAACGTAGCAGTTTACGGGTGCTGTCCGTGTAGTGCTGAGTACATTTCTCCATAAAGTGATTGAAACGGGTAAACAGAATATGTGTGTTTGCTTTTTCTCCCTCGTGGGATTTCAACAGCATGGCGCAGAGTGCTGGCGTCAGGCTCATCGCCACAAACACCGACAGCAGCATGGAGGAGATTAAAGTGATAGAAAACTGACGGAAAATTTCACCGGTTGCTCCGCTCATAAATGCCATCGGCATAAATACGGCGGATAACACAACGGCAATACCGACCAGCGCTCTCTGCAACTGGCCCATCGCTTTGTGGGTCGCCGCTTTTGGTGACAAGTGTTCTTCGGCAATAATGCGTTCTACGTTCTCAACCACCACGATGGCATCATCGACTAACAACCCTATCGCCAGCACCATGCCAAACATCGTGAGCGTATTAATCGAAAAACCCGCGACGTCGAGTATCGCAAAGGTGCCAAGGATCACTACCGGAACGGCGATTGTGGGAATAAGCGTTGCGCGGAAACTTTGCAAAAACAGATACATGACGAGGAATACCAGAATGATTGCCTCGATCAAAGTATGAAAAACCCCCTGAATCGAAATTTCGATAAACGGAGTGGTGTCATAGGGATAAACGGTTTTCATGCTGGCCGGAAACCAGGCCGATAATCTGTTCAGCTCCTGTTTGACTGCCTGGGATGTTTCCAGGGCATTCGCGCCAGCGGCAAGTTTAATTGCAATCCCGGCGGCGGGTTTTCCGTTGTAACGTGCAACCGTTGCATAATTTTCCGCACCCAGCTCAATTCGCGCGACATCGCGCAGCAGAACCTGGGAGCCATCTTGCTGAACTTTAAGGAAGATCTTGCCAAATTCATCAGTAGTTTGCAGGCGCGTCTGGACGATTATCGACGCATTTAGCTGCTGATCGGCTGACTGAGGCATGCCTCCCAACTGCCCACCCGATATCTGATTGTTCTGAACTTTGAGTTGGGTAATGACGTCCTGAGGTGTGAGGTTATACTTGTCGAGCTTTTGCGGATCCAGCCAGATACGCATGGCGTATTGCGAACCGAATAACTGTACGCTCCCCACCCCGGCAGTGCGGCTTATTGGGTCTTTGATGTTCGAGGCCACATAGTCGGCAATATCATATTGGCTCAGGCTGTTATTATCAGAGATAAAGCCGGCGACCATCAAAATATTGCTGCTGGATTTATCAACACTGATCCCTTGCTGCTGTACTTCCTGCGGTAAAGAAGGCATCGCCAGCTGCAGTTTATTCTGTACCTGAACCTGCGCAATATCGGGTGACGTGCCCGTTTTGAAAGTCAGGATAATCGACGCATTACCTGCCGCATCGCTGGTGGATGACATATACATCAGGCCATCAAGACCATTCATATTCTGTTCAATCACCTGAGTTACGGAGTCTTCAACGGTCTTTGCGTCTGCCCCTGGGTAGGCAGCGCTGATGGTAATGGTTGGGGGAGCAATTTGTGGATACTGGGCGATCGGCAGGTTCATTATCGCGATACCGCCCGTAAACATCATGATAATGGCGAGCACCCAGGCGAAAACCGGGCGCTCAATAAAAAAGTTGGCCATGAAGAAAGTGTCCTTAATACCTGAAATATTACTGTTCAGTTCCCGCGTCAGGAGTGTTCAGTTTTGAAGGGAGGACCCGGGCTTTGATTCCCGGACGAATTCTTTGTAATCCGGACACAATGACCCGATCGCCGGGGCGTAATCCTGCGGTCACCAGCCATTGATTGCCAACAGCCTTCACGGCGTTTATTTCGCGCAGTTGCACCACGTTTTGCTGGTCAAGGATCAGCGCGGTGGCTTTTCCTTGTTCGTTATGCGTAATCCCTTGTTGGGGGACCATCAAAACGTTCTGCTGGCTGCCTTCGTCCAGCAACGCCGTGACATACATGCCGGGTAAAATTTCACCTTCAGGATTGGGGAACACGGCGCGCAAAGTCACCGATCCGGTGGTCTCATCGACGGCGGGATCGGAAAACTCAAGCGTACCGGTATGGCGATAAGGTTTGCCGTTTTCCAGCATCAGCTCAACTGGAATTTTGCCTTGTTGCTGGGCAATTTTGCCGTTGGCTTTCTCTTCTTTCAGGCGTAAGAAATCTTGTACTGACTGTGTTAAATCAACATAAATCGGATCCAGCCGCTGAACGGTGACCAGCGCGTTTTCCTGATTTGCGGTGACCAGGGCACCTACGGTTACGGAGGATTTACCGCTGATGCCATCAATCGGTGAGGTGACATTAGCGTAATGAAGGTTGATGGTGGCCTGCTCAAGATCCGCTTTGGCGACGGCGACATTGGCTTCTGCTTCATTAAGCTGTGAGCGTGTCGTGTCGTAGTCCTGGCGGCTGACGTAATTGGATTTTATTAACGCTGACTGCCGATTTAATGTCAGACGCACATTATTGGCCGTCGCCAGTGCCTTTGCCAGCGCGCCTTTGGCTGAATCCAGTCGTGCCTGCAGCGGGGCTGGATCAATTTGATACAGTGACTCTCCTTTGCTGACTTTATCACCTTCAATAAAGTTGCGTTTTATGATGATCCCACCAACCTGAGGGCGGATTTCGGCGATCTCGAATGAAACCGCGCGACCTGGAAGTTCACTTTTAATATTCACTGAAGAGGGCGCTAAGGTAACAACGCCGACCTCGGGCTCCATCGCGGTGGTTTTTACTGCAGGTTTATTATCGCAGGCGGTGATGATGACGCTACTAAAAAATAATGGTATCAACAGTAAGCATTTTCTGTTCATAGTAATCCCTGAATAAATCGTAAACACCAATGTTCTTTTATTACAGGCAGGGTGGAAGAGTTATCGGTAAATAACAAAAGATGCTCAGGCATGAGATGGCTAAAGCCCATTTTTTCGCTCAAGTGTTAGCGGGTAAAATTATATGTAACAGGAAGAATGCGTGCTAAGCGAAGGATCTCATAAAGCAGGATGGCGCAATAAGGTCAACGCGGGGTGATGTGCTGGGCGTTTGTCAGTACCCGACTCCGGTATATATTCGCGCCATCTTACTACAGAGATTATTTCACTAGCTCCGGAGTTACCTGAGTTACTGTATTAGCGTAGTAGGGGGCGCCCCACATGGGTTCAGGCCAGAATGAGCCATAGCCGTAATCCCACATATTATAGGTGGTGTTGACTGACTCTGTTAAATGCCAAACCTGAATACCTTGTAAATCAACTTTAACAAAGTTGTACGGGACTTTGTTGATGAATCCTGGTTCATCTCCTTGAATTGTCCCCAAAATAGTAACGAAATGGTTTCTGTAGTTTACCGGATCGAGAAAACCTTTCTGCTGGGCAAGAATACGCCCCTGATAGCTCGCGTCTATTTGCGGTTTAGCATAGTTGTTCAGTGGCAGAACGGCGATTTCCAGTAATGTATCCGTTTTGCTGTTAATCACATTGATGACTTTACCCCCAAAGCGGGCCTGCTGACCGGTATATAATCCCGGTTGGTTATGCACGGAGATAAAGTTTTTTTGTATATCTGGTTGATTATTACCTTTGATATTCTCAGGAATTGAAGCGCATGACGCCAGGGTGAAAGCAAGGGCAACAATTATCAACCCTTTTGTTTTTTTCATTTTACTTTCCTGCTAAAAAAAAGACAGGCCTATAGTAACCCTTTGCTCATTATTGTCAGCAAACGTGCCGTTGATTATCTAAAATTAATATTATTGTAGCTTATGGTAATAATGGACTGTATTTTATTTGGTCGCTGGATGAGGGCGAAAGTGTGTGGCGACAGGGAAAGCGATTTACTGTCGCCACACGTGGAGTCAGGTCCAATGCGTTACCGTGGCCCTGCTCTGGTTTAGCCTGGCGGGTAGGCAATCCTGGATTACGGCTTATTACTACGATTTACTAACGCAGACGTTCGTTGGCGAAAAGGTATTGCCTAACAGGTAGGCATTATCAATTTTATATATTTGCGCACGCTTACTGGGTGTGAACGGGTCATAGATATTATGGATAAACATCTCATCCGACACGTTATCCAGACTGTGTTTACTCATTTTCACGTCTTGCAGAAAAACGATGCCTTTATCTTTTATCCGATAATTAAAACTGACGGAGCGTTGCAGGATAAGGCGACGTCCTGGGCGGTTGTCTGCCAGTGGGGTTGTGGTAATAATCCCTGAGAAATCAATGACGCCAGTGTTATCTGTTTGCAACTGGATCATCAGGCTACCATCGTATTTCCCACCCCCGGGCAGTTCGGGTAGTGAAAGTGTGGAGACGCAATGCACGCTTATTCCCTGATTGACTGGAATGAGGGTGATTCCATTCGCGCTTAACAAGGCGCTGACAGCGACCAGAACGGCCGCTCCTGCAAGTAATATCTTGGTTTTATATTTAGTATTCATGGATATAAAGGTCCTTGCATCCAGCAAACTTTGTTTTTTCTGCATTATTGAAAGTACAGCGGGATAAAAATATGCGACCTTTTTCGCCGTAGACGTACAGATCGTCAGGCTGGAAAATAAACAATGCGCCAGCCAGACACTTCAGGTGTAAATCAGCCATTTTTTTGGCTTTTTCAAGTTTCGCAGTTGCCACTTCTCGTGAGCTTTCAAAAACGGTATAGACCGGACAGAGATCGATATTGCCAAGTTTATACAACTGCACGACGGGAAGGTTGTTTTGAGTGCTGTTAAACAATGTGTTGACTGGGTAAAGAAGCATGAATAACGAGACGCCCCCAGCTGCAAGCAGCATCATTTTTACGCGTTTTGACAGGGAAGGTGTGGCTTTTGCGGGAGTGAGGGACGCCGCGGAAACCAAAGGCGGTTCCTCTATGGTGGTTACCAATCCTTCAGCGATGAAAAAGCCGACCCGTGGTACGGTTTGAATAATCTCGTGTTCACAACCGAGCTCCTGTAATCCTTTACGAATCAAAGAAATATATTGGCTTAATGAGTTGTTTGAGGCTTGCAGACCATTTTTGTCCCAGACATTCGTAAACATCTCTTCTCTCGAGACTACTTTCCCTTCCTGCTCGAGGAGATAGGTGAAGATCCTGTTTGCGGTAATAGACAGGGTGAGTGAGTTGTCCGACGGACTCAGACTCGCCAAAACGCCATCATCAGTCCTAAATGTAACTTCATTGTTAATTAGATATTTCATTTTTTCATCATTAACAGGGTATTACGTAATTATAAACCATAGTGGTATTTCTTCTTCACTACAGTATCGTGAGAGGTGACAGGGCCGATGCAGGAGGAGGGGGCATTTGAGCATTGTAAAATATCCCCTCTGGCATAAAAAACTATGAAATTGTTCATTTTAAGTATAAATACCTACTTCACTCTGATTAAATTATAAGAGTGCTACTATTTTCAGATAGACCATTATAATCATTCGCCGGTTTGAGAACTGCGTAATTCTGAGCCTCTGGTTGATTTACAAATTGTCAGTAACTTTAGTAAGTGGCATTTTTTATAATGAGTAAACGAAAAGTTACTTAAGTAAAATAATCGAAAAATAGTATGGTATCAAGCATCTTAAAAAATAATTAGAAAGGCTTTGATATTTTTCACTTATTACAATCAACCCCTGGCGGTACAGCTGGCCGCGGAACTTGCTTATCGCGAGGTGTGTTTTCGACTGACTGAAATCCCTGTTTCTCGCAGTTATAATTTAAGTAACTCAAATGGGTTATGTTTTTCAATATAACCCATGCAATAAGATTTCTCTTATAAGTTGTTAGTTGTTTAAGAGCTGTTATTATAAATTTTTTACGAGATATGAAATAAATTAATATGCGTTTTATTTAATTTGAAATGTTTGTTTATTGTGTAGAAAATTAGGTCATCATATTACATTGTTTATGCAATTCATTAACAGTTGCTTATGTGTTCCTGTAATGATGTCGATATTTAAATCTATAATTAATTATCTTTTTAGATAAAGCATCTATAAATTGCAAATTTATCAGTATAAATAGATTGATTGTTGATGCGCTAATACCATTCGTCATGTACAGATCGCTCAATGTTTCAGCGGAAAAAAACTCCAGAGAAGAGGTATCTGACCGCGGGGTAACTATGAGCATCCCATAATGCTATGTGACCACGAATTTTTCCCAGGAAGGGTATTCGTGGAATTATTCGGAATGGTAATGATGAACAAGATTTTTAAAGTGGTATGGAGTGTTTCGCACTCTTGCGCGGTTGTTGTTTCTGAACTGGCAAAACGTTGTGGTGCTTCTGTGGAAACCAATAGTTCTGCCCGCATTGAATCTGGAACGCATAAATTCAATATTTCAAGAATTGCGCTAAGTATAATAGGTGCCGTACTGGCTACGCATTCAATATATGCTTTTGCCGCTGACTACGTCTTGCCTGATTACTTACCGTCGACTAACGCTAATGGCGCAGGGCAACTTGTTGTCGGTGACGGTGAAACCATGAATATTATCACCGGTACTAAAGGATATGGCAGCATCGCCTCTGGTGCATCGGGCTTTAAAACGATGACTATTCAGCAGGCAATGGATAATGGTTATATTTCGTCAGGAAGTGAAAATATAAATCTGACGCAGACGACTTTAGGTGGTCGTACCCACAGCATTCAATACGTTGACCCCATCACCGGGGCTTCGCGTACAGTCCAGGTGTATGACAGCGATAATTTTGCTTCTACCAGCGTTGGCGATCTGACGACTTATCTGGGGGTCAGCGTCGGTGATGGGCAGTATGTGAATATGAAGTTGGCGACAGTGACATCAGGCGGCACGCTTGATGTGAATGTTGGTTCAACGGGAAGCGACTGGGCATCAAACTCGGCAAATATCTTCAATGCTGTCACCAAGGTCTCTGGAGTTTATAACGTTGAGAGCAGCGCCAGTGACACCAAAGACGCGGTACTGAATTACAACGCCAAAACCATCGTGCAAAGCGGTAGCGTTGGTAATGTCGCGAAAAATACCGGTAAAGATTATAACTTTGATACCGCAACCTATAACGGCACCTTCTCCAGCGCGCTTGGCGAGTATACGGTTAATAATCTTGATGATTTAAAAAACTACAATGATGCTCTGGTGAAAGCCGTAGAGGCTGGGCAACTTTCGCCCACGGACTACGAAGCTGAGCTTCATAAAGCCTATACCACGGAACAGAAAAACATTCACTTCGACACCAATATCCCGGATGGCGATGCGGTGTTGCAGGCTGCGAATCGTGATGTGAACAGTTTTATTAAAGCTTCCGGTGCGCGCTCTGTCGTCAATATTTCTGCTGATGCCAATATTCAGGCGGTTTTTAGCGATACCTCCGTGGTGACGCTGACCGACGGAGCCACCCTCAATAACAACGGCACACTGGGGGTTGCCGCCGGTGCAGCCGGTGGTGATTATGTCGTTTCAGCGCGTGATAGCATCGTAAATAACAATGGAATTATTGATGCGGGTACCAGTCTTGATGTGAAAAATGCGTGGGTTGGCGCCCATACCGGGATTCTCGCGACCGGGACGACAAAGGTACAGAACGACGGCGTCATCAACCTTGCCTCGCATCAGGATATCTATAACGCCTATGGCGTGCTGATGAATGACACGGCGACCTTTATTAATAACGGAGTAATGAATATTGCCACCGGAGGTGAGCCTGCGAAATCTTCCGATGGTGTCTATACCTACGGCGTGTTTGTTCAACGTAATGCAGTGGCTACTAATAACGGGACGCTCTACATCGGACGAACTGCACAAGCGGTAAAAGATGAGGCGACCAGTGAAGTCCAGGTCACTCTTCCAGCCATTGGTATGTTTGTGAAGAGTGGAACCATCAATAACACCGGGAACATCACGATCGGAGAAAAAGTCGAGAATGCTGTTGCCATTCAGGCAAACGGCAGTGCGTCTCCTGGTGCAATCAACGTTACCCAGGACGGCGTCATTGACATCAATGGCATCGGCTCAGCGCAAAATATTGGCCTGATGGGGATTAACGGTGCAAAAGGGCTGGTAAACAGCGGCACGATTAACCTCAATGGGTACAGCGCCAGCGGTATTGAACTGCAGGGAGGGAGTCAGGCGCTTCACTCGGGCACGATAAATATCACCAATGGCAGTACCACGGATAATACATTAAAAAATATTGGTGCCTGGGTCGAAGGGACCGGGTCTCAACTCACGATGAGTGGGAGTGTGAATCTTGCTGCTGATAACGCCATTGGTCTGCACGTTCGTGACGGCGGTGTTATCGATATTACCGATACGGGCAAAGTCTCATTTACCAGTGGCAAAAACCAGATTGGCTATTTTATTTATGGTGAAGGTTCAAAAGTAAACGCCTCCTCTACCAATACGCAAGATGTCTCGACTGAAGGGTCAACATTATATCGCATAGAAGGTGGTGCGACTTTTGATGGCAGCGGGTCGTCTGGTACGACAATGACGGCATCAGGTACCGACAGCACTATTCTGCAGGTGACCGGGACGGGGAGTCATTTTGATTCCGGCTCGCAATCGCTGAGTATCACGGGTGACGGCGCGACCGGGATTCGGGTTGAAGGCGGAGCGGATGGGGTTATCACCAAAGACGCGGTGATCGTGAAACTTTCCGGTAAAGACACCACCGCCGGGATTGTGGACGGTAATTATTATGACTTGTCCGGGAATGTCGATGAAAATCAGAAAGGTGACTCAACCCTGACCAGTTACGCCACGCTGAATACCAGCAATACGGCGGATGGTGCTTTCGGCTACATCGCCCGAAACGGCGGTACGCTCAACCATAAAGGCAGCATCGACTTTGGCCAGGCGGGCAGCACAGGCGTGCTGGTTTCCGGTGGTACGTTGAATAACGACGGCGACATCAAGGTAAATGGCGTGGCGGTCAGCATCGAAGGCGCTGATTCCGTTGTGAACAACAATGCGACGGTTACCGCGACGGATGGCACCGCAGCCTATCTCGTGGGCAATGATGCGTCATTAAGTTTGACGGGTTCGGGAGAAACCAAAGCATCGGGAGACGCGCACGGTATCTTGTTGGCCGCCGGTGCGAAAGGTCTGCTGGTCGATGGAGCCATCATCACGATGGACAGTACGGGTAAAGGAAGCGCGATTGAAAACGTCGCCAACATTGCGGGTATCCAGCTAAAAGATACAACTATCAGTGTGGGGAATGGAATCGGTATTCATACCGGAGCATCCCTGGCGCAGACCAACTCCGGAACGGTTAATGTTACGGGGAGCGGTACGGGGATCCTGTTTGAAAATATCGACGGCAGCGAAACGAATCAAACGCTGGATATGTCTGACTCGCGCGATCTGGTTATCAATGTTGAGCAGGCTGCGGGTAAAGGGATCGTCACCAATGCGTCAACCGACCTGAAAACGGGCGTCAGCGTTAACGTACTCGACGCTAACGGTGGTGAAGCGTTGATTGTCGGTGGCACGACCAAAAATGTTGAACAGGCTGGTGAGTTGGCATCGAAATCGACCAGCCACGCGGTGGTGAATGTTGATAACGGTTCTCTGGAAACGTTTATCAATAAAGGCGTTATTAAAGCGCTGGATGCGTCGCAAAAAGCGGTAGAAATGCTCTCGGGGGCAGGCGTCGCGTTTACTAACGCGGCGGGAGCCAGCATTGTTGGTCAGGTTAACCTGATGAGCGGTGATAACACCGTTATGCTGGAGTCTGGCAGTACCGCAACCGACATCAAGACGGGCAGCGGTAACGATCTGTACCTACTGAAAGATGTCAAAGAGACAGAAACCTCACTGTTTACCAGCCTCAATGGTGGTGATGGGGAGGATACACTTCAGTTGAATAACGCACAGTACATCCTCAATCACGCCGATGCTATTACCGGCATGGAGCATATCGATCTGACTGCTGGTTCAGTATTTACCGTTAATAATGTTGATTTTGCGTTGGGTGATAACCAAAACGATGTGACCGGTACGGGTTACAACATTGATACGACCAGCACCTTGTCGCTGAATTCTGAAGCTGCGCTGGCTTTTAATAGCCATCTGGCGGGAACCGGAACTGTCGCCGTTGATGCCAGCGGTAATGCGTTTGATTTTACCAGCAACAATGCGGCAGATGGATTCAACGGTACGCTGGCGCTAACGAACAGCACTTTTGAGCTGGCTGGATTAAATACTCAGGCGCTGAGCCAGGCAACATTAAATGTAGGCGAGGGGAACGTCACCCACGTGGGGTCCGGTGAGCAAAATATCGGAGGCCTGGCGTTTAACGGCGGCACCGTCAGCTTTGACGGGGTGACGCCGGGGCAGAGCAGTTCCGAAGGAACAATTCATGCTGGCGCGATGGATCTCTCCGGACGTGGAACCGTGCAGGTTGATACCGGCACGATTACGAACGATCGTCCGCTGGCTGATACCACGCTATCTCTTCTTGAGCAGGACGATGCGCAGTCCCTGATTCAACTGGCAACATCTGATTCTTCCGTCACCGGCGGTGCGGGCAATCTGACGCTGACCGATAGCAATGGCAATATCATCAGCGATGGGGTTGAAGCCGGTATCAGCCAAAATGGCGAGATTGTTGCGAATGGAACCTATGATTATCGCCTCACCGGAGGGGATAACGATGATGGACTGTACATTAGCTATGGTCTGACACAAGTCGAACTGCTCGCATCCGGAGACAATGCACTGGTCCTGGATGCGAACGGAAAAACCGGTAATGCCGCAGATCTGAGCGCTCGCGTGACTGGCAGTGGCGATCTGGCGTTTGACAGCGCCAAAGGCCAGACGGTATCGCTGTCGAATATGGATAACGATTACACCGGTATCACCGATGTGCGCAGCGGCAACCTGCTGATGAAAAACGATAATGTTCTGGGACAGACCGGTGAACTACGTCTGGCCGCCGATACCGGTTTTGACATGAATGGTCATAGCCAGACTGTCGGTAAGCTGACGGCGGGGGCTGACTCACTGCTGAACATCAATGGCGGTAGCCTGACCCTGGAGCAGGGCGGAACAGCCGATGGAATATTGACCGGAAGCGGCGCGCTAAACATCAATGGCGATACGCTGACCATCACCGGTGAAAACAGCACGCTGACGGCAAAAACGACCATTGCAGAAGGCGCACGCGTGCTGATGAACACGACGCTGGGTCTCGGCACGGGCGATATTGTGGCGGCGGGAACGCTGACGATGAATAAGGCGGCAGGTGTACTTTACAACAGCATCAGCGATGCCGGACGGATTGAACTTACCGAAAGCGATGTCGCGCTGGTGGGCAATAATAGTGCCTTTACGGGACAATTTGCTATTGATGCGGATTCCCGGCTCACCGCGTTCACCGCAGAAAATCTGGGCAGCGCAGAGGTGCACAATAGCGGTTCACTGGTGCTGGACAGTCATACCGACTGGCAGCTTAATAACGACGTTTATGGTAGCGGCGACGTGACCAAGCTGGGAGCCGGATCCATTACTGTCGGTGATAACGCCGCCTGGACGGGGAAAACGGATATTGAGCAGGGCGGCCTGGTTCTGGGGGACGGCACATCTCCCGTCACGCTTGCCAGTACCGAGGTCAACATAGCTACGGCGGGGATGCTCTCGGGTGTAGGGGGCGTCGCAGGTAATGTGAATAACGCCGGTGTGCTGCAGGTGGGTACCGGGACCGGTGACAACCTCCTGTTCACTGTAGAGGGAGACCTGGTTAACAGCGGTATCCTCGCAACCGGTGTGAATGGTCAGCAGGCCGGTAATCAACTGGTGGTCAATGGCAATTACACGGGTAATGATGGTCATCTTTCCTTAAACACCGCGCTGGGGGATGACAATTCCGTTACGGATAAGCTGGTGGTGAAAGGTGATACCAGTGGCACTACTTCTGTCAGCGTCACTAACGCCGGTGGGAAAGGTGCCGCAACGATTGATGGTATCGAAGTTATCCATGTTGATGGCGTATCGGATGGTGAGTTTATTCAGGCTGGCCGTATTGTGGCGGGGGCATATGACTACAGCCTTGGACGTGGTCAGGATGAAAACAGCGGCAACTGGTATCTGACCAGCGGTAAAACCAACCCCGATCCGCAGCCAAACCCGGATCCGGATCCCGATAAAGATCTGCGTCCGGAAGGCGGCAGCTACACGGCTAACCTGGCGGCAGCCAACAACATGTTCGTCACCCGTTTGCACGATCGTCTGGGCGAAACGCAGTATATCGATGCCCTGACCGGCGAGCAGAAAGTCACCAGCATGTGGATGCGCCACGTCGGTGGGCACAACAACTGGCGTGACGGTAGCGGCCAGTTGAAAACCCAGAGCAACCGTTACGTATTGCAACTGGGGGGCGACATTGCGCAATGGAGCCAGAGTGGGCTTGATCGCTGGCACCTTGGCGTGATGGCGGGCTACGGTAACGATCACAGCAATACCCAGTCTTCACGCACGGGCTATCGTTCAAAAGGCTCAGTGAATGGCTACAGCACCGGTGTTTATGCCACGTGGTATGCCAATGATGCGTCGCATAACGGCGCCTGGCTGGACAGCTGGGCTCAGTACAGCTGGTTTGATAACAATGTTAAAGGCGATGACCTGCAAGGCGAATCGTACAAATCGAAAGGGGTTACCGCTTCGCTGGAAATGGGATATGCCCAAAAAATGGGCGAGTTTGCCGGCAGTCACGGAACGCTGAACGAATGGTACATACAACCTCAGGCGCAGGCAGTCTGGATGGGGGTGAAGGCGAACGACCATCGTGAAAGTAACGGTACCCGTATCACCAGCAACGGTAATGGTAATGTGCAGACCAGACTGGGCCTGAAAACCTGGATTAAGAGCCATCACCAGATGGATAACGCTAAAGAGCGTGAATTCCAGCCGTTTGCCGAGCTGAACTGGCTGCACAATTCACGCGATTTCAGTACGACCATGGATGGCGTGAATGTGCGCCAGGATGGAGCGAAAAATATTGCCGAGGTAAAAGTGGGTGTGGAGGGACAGGTGAGTCCTCGTCTTAATCTGTGGGGCAATATCGGGGTTCAGGCTGGCGACAAAGGGTATAACGACAGCGCTGCGATGGTAGGCGTGAAATGGAACTTCTAAGCTGATTCTACCGGGCAAGTTCAGCCAGACTGGCGCATGTCAGTCTGGCCATTTCCTCCTGAAATAATCTCAAAAAGCGTCCTTCGGGGCGCTCTGTTCAACAACACGAGTTAATCATGTCTGTAACCAAGAAAATCACACCCATCATGCTGGTGTTGCTTTTTCTTCTGGCCGGTGTGCTGACGTCATGGCAGCAATGGGATAGAGAGGGACAACTTGTCAGAGAACACGCGATAAATAGCCTGGTCGAAGAAATCGATACGATATTTGACGACGTAAATACACTGGCTGTGTTAGCCAGCGCACATATACAAGAGAATTGCACTGACGATCTGCTACGAAAATTGCGTCTTCTTACGGCGTCTGGCGAGAAGATTCGTTCAGTCAGTATCATCAGGAACGGTGAGTGGAACTGCTCTTCTCTTGAAGGTCGAGAATCGCCGGGGATTATTTCCAATGGAACGACCACACACTCACTGATGATTGAACAGATTTATCGGCTGAACACGGAGATGTATATAATCTATTTTCCGTTTCAGGGGCAGGTGGTAGCTGTTGCAGTATATAAAGCGGCGATCGATAAAATTCTTATGGATTTTGCCCGTAAAGAAAAAATTGATGTGCATTTTTTATTGTATCCAGAAAAACATCCTTTCGTGCAGATGGCCTCGCAAAACTATCCTTTCTGGATTGTGACGGATTCACAGGATGGCATTGCGGATTATGTGCGGGATAATCATTATCTTCTTATTTTATTTGTGGTTCTGTCTTTGCTGTTATATTTCCACTTACGCCGGGCACAGCGGATATCACCGATAAAAATACTGCAGCGTGCGATTAATAATGATGAATTTATTCCGTTTTATCAGCCCGTCGTTGAACTCGCTTGCGGAAAAATCGTCGGGGCTGAAGTGCTTGTTCGCTGGAATCACCCTGAGCAGGGAATTATTCCCCCTAACGAATTTATCCACACGGCTGAACATAGCGGCTTGATCAATGCGCTGACGCTGAAATTGTTGACGCAGGTAGAGGTTGATATGCGGTGCCTTAGGGCTCAGTGTGATATACCATTTCATATCGGTATTAACGTACCTCCACTTTCACTGGAGGATAATGAATTTACCGATGCCACTATCGCTTTTATTCAGCGGATGAACTTGTTTCATATTGGCGTAATGCTGGAAATCACCGAACGGCAGCAGAATCTGATCCGTGAAAGTGTTCTGAGGCGCTTGAAAGAGGCAGGCGCTGCGCTAGCCTTGGATGACTTTGGGACCGGATATTCTAACTATGCTGCGCTGCAACGTATTTCGCCGCGGTTCTTGAAAGTTGATAAGATGTTTATCGACTCACTGGGTAAAGGCGGCGTGAGTGATACTATCATCAGCAATATTGTTCACCTGTCTGAACTGGCCAGGATCCCACTGGTGGCGGAAGGAATAGAAAGTGAAGAACAGATGGAGAGGCTGCGACGGATTAACGTTAGCTTTGGGCAGGGGTATCTGTTCAGTAAACCAATACCCTTTAATGCGTTTCTACGTTTATTATAAGGATTGCTAATAATAAAAAACCGCGAAAGCGGTTTTTTATTATTGAATGGCTGGAAGATTACTCGCTGACTTTTTTCTCAACGGAGGCAGCACCTTCTTTGGTCTTATTCCAGCCTTTCTCGGTACCTTCTTTTGTTGCATTCCAACCTTTTTCAGTACCTTCTTTGGTTGTATTCCAGGCTTTTTGTGAGCCTTCACTCACTTTACTGCTCAGGTCATCTTGTTTACCTTCAGCAGCATGTTTTGCTTTTAACTGTTGCTCTTCGCCCTGATTCTGCGCCTGATGCAGTTTTTCTTTTGCGGTATTGGCATTTTCGTGTGCGGCGGCTACATCATTATCAGTTGCGTGTGTCGTCGCGGCAATAACGGGAGAAGCCAGCAGAATTGCAGATAATGCGATAATTGTCTTTTTCATAATATCCTCGCTTAGCGTTATAAGTTATTAGCGTGATTAAGCATGGCACACGAACGAAGCGCTGGCTTTAGGAAAAAACTGTAAGTGCTGATGACGGTATTTATCCATTTTGTGCAGCTGTGAGCGATCAATACGGTAATTTTGTGGTGGGTCAAAAAGCCGCATTCAGTGTTAGGTTAAATAATAAGTGGTTGTCGTTATTAAGCATGGACATATTAAGTATGTGTAAGTCTCCCCGCAAAACGAACCATCAACTTTTAGAGCGTCTCTGGCATACAGCGGACAGGCTAACTGGGCTAAAGGTCTTCTATGAGGTGTGAGTTCAACGGGTTGATGCAACGCTATCCTTAATCCAGGGGGAAGTTCAACTTAAGCGTGTACGCTTACTTTGTACTAAGATACTTATCGAACAGATGCTTTAAGATTTTGTCTCAGAATCAAGATGGATTTATCAACATGACCAGAACAGAAAGGCTTCTCGAACTACTACAGATATTAAGGGCGCAAAGATATCCGATCACTGCATCCACTCTCTCTGAAAAATTAGGAATAAGTGTGCGCTCCCTTTACAGAGATATAAAAACGCTACAGCATCAAGGCGTGTGCATTGAAGGTGGTGCTGGAATTGGTTATATCATTAAGTCTGACTTTCATTTGCCACCCTTAAACCTTTCTCATGAAGAAATCAATGCTATTACGCTTGGGTTAAATTGGGTATCTCATAATACGGATTATGATTTTAAAAATACCGCAAGGAATGCACTTGCCAAAATCCACGCTGTCATTCCCGGTGAATTAAAAAATCTTATTGAGAGTCAATCTTATCTGATCGGTCCTTCAGAAAATAATGAGGTGTTTTTTGAAGACATCCGCAATGCTATTAAAAATCGCAAGAGAATCAAAATAAAGTATTGTGACAAGAAAGATACTTACTCTTCTCGAGCCATATGGCCCATCGGATTGGTATATATGGAGTCATGCTGGCTTTTGGTTGCATGGTGTGAGATGAGAAATGATTTTCGTCATTTTAGAACTGACAAGATTGAAGAGATAGTACAACTGGGTTCCATATATAGAGAAAGCAGGACAGTTTTATTGAAAAAATGGAGAATAAAAGAAGGAATCAGCGAGGAGAAAGAGTACTGACAAAAACTGTCACAGCTAATTTGTATACTAACCCAGATGAAAGACTCAATTCGACTTCATAGGGTGAATTATGAATTTCCAGAATAAAGTTGCTGTCATAACAGGAAGTACTGCAGGTATAGGTGAGGCAGTCGCAGAGCAATTACACAAACATGGAGCTAAGGTCGTTATTGTCTCCCGCTCGTCAGAGCAGGCTAAACAAAAAGCGAAACGATTATCTTCACAGGGACAACAAGCGCTGGGGATCGGATGTGATGTGTCTCAGCCCGAACAAGTACGGCAAATGATAGATGAAGTTATCAAAAATTTCGGCAGACTTGATTGTGCTGTAAATAACGCAGGCTTAACAGGTGAACATGGTAAAAACATAACCGAGCAGACGGTTGAAAACTGGGATAAGGTCATTGCCACCTCATTGAGCGGCGTTTTTTACTGCCTAAAATATGAAATACCTGAGATGATGAAATTTGGTGGCTCTATAGTTAATTTATCTGCAGTAAATGGTCTGGTTGGCATTCCTGGATTAGCACCTTACACCGTGGCTAAGCATGGTATAATCGGTTTAACCAAAACCGCAGCGCTAGAGTTTGCATGTCAAGGCATTCGAATCAATGCAGTCGCTCCGGGCTATGTCCAAACCCCACGAATGAGTGAATTTCCAGAAAATATCGTACGTAGTTTCGCAAATAGCCACCCTATGAAAAGGATGGCAAAAATGCAAGAAATAGCAGACTTCATTCTGTTTTTGCTGTCAGACAATTCAGGGTTCTGTAACGGAGGAGTATATCCAATCGATGGTGGTTATTTAGCAGAGTAAAATTCCTCTATAGCGTCAGAATATAGAGTTAACTCTTGTGTTGTAGGGCTAGTGATAACAATATTTCCAGTCTGGATTAACAAAAGTATAGATGATCGGCTCTCCATTGGTCCATTCATCATGCTATTAATAACTTCCGCTGCTGGCACGTAGTGGCCGGTCCGTTACGTGAGGGTCACCTCGGAGATTGTCACGCTGATTCTGCCAGTTGTCGCTGCAGGAGCTGCAGGCTGGTTCCCTCCCATGCTGCAGCCGAGCCGACCACATACAGGTTTTTCTTGGCGCGTGAGGCGGCTACATTGATTATGTTTGGCAGATTCGATTTCCTTAACGGAGAGAGGTTTAGTTTGTCTTGCCATTGTCGGGTTTCCATAGTTTTAGGCACCTCAAAAACAATAAAGCTTTATGAGGTGCCTAACAAGGTGCCTAAAAGGTTCGGATTTAATTAGTTGGCATCAGATTTCGTGGGACAAATTGAGGGCACAAAAAAGCCCGCAGGGCTTGCGCCGTGCGGGCTCTTAGGACTTCATCGGATGACTCTGGTAATCACCGATGGAGAATTTTGGGCTGGCGGAGTCTGAATAAATTACTCAATGCTTTAAATATAAAGGATTTTTCCGTATTCAACTTTCAGTTGTGTACCTAAACGTGTACCAATTAAAGGATCTCAGGTTCAGCAACCTTGCTCCAGCGGAGACGGCTAATGGACTTGAATTTTGCTATGCCTAGTTGATTTCGCTCATTTCTAGACTTTGACCCCGGAGCTTGAAGAGCTGCGACTACTACATCTCGTGATGCTTCATACATGGCAAAAGCATCATAATTTTCATCAAGCAAAACTAAAAGAACAGAATCAAATGGCTTAGATATATCAATAGCACCAATTCTCGCAGAGACTTTTTTAGGATCAGGCATATATCGACCTTTGATTTGAACTCTATATTCTTTCCCGTCCAAAATCTCAGTCGCATCGTATCCGGACTGACGTGCTGAACATAGTGACAACCCGAGAAGAGTTGCAGCTTCATGTTCAGCTATTTCTCCAGTGATTCCGAGAGGCTTATTGGTTAATTTGTAATACCTTAGCGCCACATCTTTAGCTTCATTTAGTATGTTTAAAATTTTTTCATGGTTTTCTTGAAGCAAAGTAGTCCCCATAAAATTCCCTTTTGCTTAACACGTTACGAATTAACGTGCTGTCTTGGTGAGGCTTTCAGCTAACTTGGATCTTTCCATAAAGTATGGAGAGCTACATCATACTCAAAAAAAGTTTTTTTGCATTTAACTGTTCACACTGTTCACCATGCTTATTTTCTATTTTAAATCATAAAGATAAATGGTGATGAGTTGGTGAAGAGTGAACAGTCGACTCTTCACCTTTGTGTTTTTTCTCGCTCTGGATGCGCCCGGTCAGGCGATGTGGTGGAGGGATAAAAAGTTTTTTCAGGTTTTACTGTTCACACTGTTCACCTCTGGTTTTTTATCAATAATTTCATGGTGATACAGGGTGAATATACGGTGAAGGGTGAACAGTGGATTGTTCACCCTGTGGCAATGGTCAGAAAGGAAAAGACCGGCTGATGCCGGTCTGAGTGAGGTTATGTTGCTGTGGGGTCATCGCACTTCGGCAACCAGTCTCCGTAGCTTTCCTCTTTCAGCGACAGATTGGTTTGTATCCCCTGCTTGGTGTGCCGCTTCTCATAATTCAGGCCGTACTCTTTCAGCATCATGGGCAGCCCCAGCCCGAACATTTTCAGGCTGAGCACGTTCCTGTAGCCGTTAGCCTCCATATAGGCCAGATACGCGTGATAGAGATATTTACGATAATTACGCGGGATGATGCTGGCATTCCCCATAAACATCCCGTTGGTCTGCGGCAGCATTTCCAGATAGCCGCAAAAATCAAACGTCGGGTCAGCATCGCGCTTGATGCTGAGTGCCTCGTCGGAGTTCTGCTGCGACTGGAGCAGTGCGCACGCGGTCATCGGGTCGCTGAATTTCTGCATAAGCTGGCGCACAATGACGGCCAGCTCGCGCGCAATTTTATCCCTGAGCTGCGGGTCGCGTTCCTCCGGGGCAATCTGCTCCGGGAAGTGAATAATCACCCGGCGACGCGACACGCCGCCGCTGCGGTCGGTGAAGCGCATCGGGTTGTTGTTCACGGCCAGAATTACAGCCGGAATATGCGTGGAATAGGGGTTCTGGTATTTCGGGTCAACCGAGACCGCATCGCCGCCGGTGATTGCCTTGAGTCCTGCGCCGTCACCGCTCCATTTTTCCTGGTCAGGCAGACGGATTAGCGAGAAGCCAATCAGGGATGCTCGCTTGCGCGGGTCTTCCAGCGTGTCGATGTCGGCCGACGTGGCGTTATCCTCTCCGGCGAGCAGGGTCGCGATTTCGGCCAGAATACTTTTGCCACTCCCGCCGGGACCGGTCACTTCGAGAAAGAGCTGCCAGTCGTAACGGTTCGCCAGCACCATAAAAAGCGCGGCCAGAATCACGTCGCGTTTTTGTGGATTTTTACCGGCTGCACGGTCGAGCCAGCGCCAGAAGTTCGGCGCGTGAGTCTCCAGCGTTTCCCCGTCCACCGGCGGGGTAAAATCCACGTCGCACAGCGTGCGCAGCCAGTGCGATTTATGGTGCGGGCTGAATACGCCGCTTTGGGTATCGAGTACCCCGTTGCGAAAGCCAATCAGACGACGTGCCGGTGTATCCTGCTGCGGAATAATCAGTTTCAGGGTCTCCACTACCGAGGCAATTTTCCCGGACGAGAACGGGGCGCGCAGACGCTGGAATAAGTCAGCCACATTCCGTGAGAAAGTGGCGGCAGGGATATTTTTCCAGATGCCGTTTTCATAGCGGGACAGGAGCTGGCCGTTCGCATCCACCGCCAGCGCTTCGCCGTAATGCTCATGCACCCGCAAGGCCTTGTCGCTGGCGCTCATGGCGGTAAATTCCGCTTCGCTCATGGTATCAAACGGACTTTGCGCCGGTGGCCGGATGGCGTCATAAATGGCTTTCCGCGTGGCCTCTTCACCTTTCTGCATAAACGCATCATTCCAGTCACCGAACACCGGCGGCAGGGCAACAATGCCCTCACAGGCATCTGCGGCCGCAGCGGCTTTGCTCTGGCCGTCGCCGTTCAGGTCACGGTCAGCGGCCAGCACAATCTGACAGGCCGGGGACTTCTGACGGGTAAGGCTCGCCAGAGAAAGGAGGTTCACGGAGGACAGCGCCACCATGACGGTTTCCCCGGTCAGGTGATGCACGGTGAGCGCGGTCGCATAACCCTCCGCAATCCACAGGCGTTTTCCCGCCTGTTTTTGCCCTTCAATGGTATGGCATGCACCTTTGACCTGACCGCCTTTCAGGGTGCGTTTGAGGCCGTCTGAATTGATAAGCTGAAGGTTAACCAGTGCACCGGTATCCTCATACAGCGGGACAACCACATCACCGGCGCGGAACGTCACGCCGCCGGTTTTATGCATGACGGTGAGCGTCAGACATTCCCGGTCGGGGAAACCCTTGCGGGTGAGGTAGGCATTGCCGGTGGCCGGTCGGGTTTTCTCCATGAGCCTGACGGCCAGCGCGGCCGCCGCTTTGCGGTCGGCCACAGTTTCGGCCTCTGCGGCCGCAATCACTTCCGGGGCAACCGGCGACAGATTGCCGGTCACGGCGTTCACCTTCCCGGCAGCTTCTGACGGGGTCACGCCAAACACTTTCTCTACCAGCTTAAGCCCGTCACCTGCGCCACACTGATTGCAGAACCACGTCCCGCGCCCTTCTTTATCGTCAAAGCGGAAACGGTCAGAGCCACCGCACACCGGGCAGGACTGATGGCGGTTTTTAATCACCTTCACACCCAGCGCAGGGAGAATGCGCGGCCAGTGGCCGCACGCCTGTTTTACCGTTTCTGTTACGTTCATTTTCATGGTTGTTTTCTCCCTCAGTGCAGTACCGGTGCGGTGATATGACGGGCGCAAAGCTCATCCATCACGGCCAGCCCGAGAAAGGACAGCGACGGGGCGGCTTTGAGTGGTCCGGCTTCCATTAAATCTTCCAGCAGGGCACAGGCAATCTGGCGGCCTTTTTCCTCGCCGTGCTGGCGCAGGTAGAAGCCCTCCAGCTCGGCGGCAATGGCGCTTTCCAGCGCGTCGAGGGTGAGGTGCGGGTAGCGGTGCTGGCGTTCGCACAGGGTCAGCCAGGCACAGGCCACGGCACGACGATAGAGTGCGGCGCGTAATACAGGCGGTAATGAGTTTTTCATACATTGCCCTCCCCGGTCAGCCACTGCTGATTGCAGCGTTCGACCACGCCGTCGAGCTGGGCGGTCATGAGGTAAATCACGGAGGTGAGCTGTAACTGCTGCGTCGGGTCACGACGAACGGTGGCGCAGTCCTGCACCTGCATCAGGTTGCCGACGAGCTGGCCGACGTTGCGCATATGCTCCAGACATTCGAGGTCACGGGCGGTAATGGTGGTGTGTCTCATGCGCGCACCTCCAGAACCGGCAAACGGCCAGCGAACGAGAGGATGTAATCGCGAACGAGGGAAAGGCGTGCGGCGTGCTCGTCACCGGCAACAGTGCGAAGCATACAAATACGGGGTTTACGGTCTGCGCGACGAACGGCAGCAAACACAAAGACAAACTGCGGGTGTGACGGGGTGAGGGTAGTAGCCATGATGGCAGCCTCCTTGAAGTAGTTTGAAAAACTACCACCGGAAACGCCAATTTCACTGGTGGCAGCCCGAACGGGGTTGGCGTAACCGGCCTTCAAGGAAACCGGCCAGCCCGAAGGCTGCCCCGCCCGGACTACCATTATCAGAAAAGGGCTCGGGTGCACGAATAAACACCACAGCCCTGAAAATGGGTGTGCCTGAGCAACGACATAAAAAAACACGCATGGCGCGTGTCGTGTCGCCTTGAAGTTATTCGGAACGCCAATTCCGGCTGCCGATTTTGCGACAGCGGGAAAACTATACCTGGAAACGGCGAAAAGAAGCAAGCCAGAAAAAGGGGCTGT